>CAYLZW010000131.1:0-14985 GCA_964388085.1 uncultured Myxococcales bacterium
CACGTGGACTTCAACTACGAGGTCAGCCGCTCGCTCGGCGCCTGCGAGGGGGCGCTGCTGGTGGTGGACGCCTCCCAGGGCGTCGAGGCCCAGACGCTGGCCAACGTGTACCTGGCGCTCGACAACAACCTCGAGATCGTCCCGGTGCTGAACAAGATCGACCTGCCGAGCGCCGAGCCCGATCGTGTGAAGCAGCAGATCGAGGACGTCATCGGGCTCGACGCCAGCGACGCCGTCATGTGCAGCGCCAAGTCCGGCCTCGGGGTGGACGAGGTGCTCGAGGCCATCGTCGCGCGCATCCCGCCGCCCACGATGGACAAGGACGCGCCGCTGCGCTGCTCCATCTTCGACTCGTGGTTCGACGCCTACCGGGGCGTCATCGTGCTCGTGCGGGTGCGCGAGGGCGTCGTGAAGGCGGGCGACAAGATCCACCTGATGCACAACGGCAACGACTTCGAGGTGCAGGAGGTGGGCGCGTACTCCCCGCACCCGACGAAGCTGCCCTACCTCGAGGCCGGCGACGTCGGCTTCATCATCGCCAACATCAAGTCCATCGAGGACGCCAAGGTGGGCGAGACCGTCACGCACGCGGACCGCCCCGCCGGCGAGCCGCTGCCGGGCTTCAAGGAGGTGCAGCCCGTCGTGTTCGCCGGCATCTTCCCGACGGACACGAAGGACTACGCCGAGCTGAAAGACGCGCTCGGAAAGCTCGCGCTGAACGACGCCGCGCTCTCCTTCGAGCCCGAGACGAGCCAAGCGCTCGGCTTCGGCTTCCGCTGCGGCTTCCTCGGCCTCTTGCACATGGACATCGTGCAGGAGCGGCTCGAGCGCGAGTTCGACCTCGATCTCATCACCACGGCGCCCACGGTCGTCTACAAGTGCCGCCTGCGCGACGGCAGCGAGATCGACATCGACAACCCGTCGAAGCTGCCGGACCGCACGCACATCGACGAGATTCAGGAGCCCTACATCCGGGCGCACATCCACACGCCGAGCGAGCACGTGGGCTCCATCATCACGCTCTGCGAGGAGCGCCGCGGCGTGCAGCTCGGGCTCAACTACGCGACGCAGAACCGCGTCATCGTCGAGTACTCGCTGCCGCTCGCCGAGGTCGTGTTCGACTTCTTCGACAAGCTGAAGACCGCCACGCGCGGCTACGCGACCCTCGACTACGAGATGGACGGCTACAAGCCCTCGGACCTCACGAAGGTGGACGTGCTGGTGAACGGCGAGCCCGTGGACGCGCTCTCCATCGTCGTCCACCGCGAGCGCGCCTACAGCCGCGGCCGCGTCCTGTGCGAGAAGATGAAAGAGATCATCCCGCGCCAGCAGTATCAGGTGGCGATCCAGGCCGCGATCGGCGGCAAGATCATCGCGCGCGAGACCCTCTCGGCGCTGCGCAAGGACGTCACCGCCAAGTGCTACGGCGGCGACATCACGCGCAAGCGCAAGCTGCTCGAGAAGCAGAAAGAGGGGAAGAAGCGTATGCGGCAGGTAGGCCGCGTCGAGATCCCGCAGGAGGCCTTCCTGGCGGTGCTCAAGGTGGACTGAGACGAAGGGACGCGACGAGTGTTGAAGCTGCTCTCCCCCGGGCGCGTGCTCGCGTTCCTCGCTACGCTGGCCGCGATCTACTTCGCGTGGGGCGTCGTCTTCACGCCGGGCGGGACAGGCTCGAACGTCGTGCTCGGCCTGCTCATGGCCCTGGCCGCGCTCTACCTCGTCACGACCAACCTCGGCGCCTTCCTCGACGACACGTTCTTCTCGAAGGGCGATCGTGAGAGCGCCGAGCACGTGCGCTTCGCCGAGGCGCTCATCGACGAGGCCGCGGACGCGCTGAAGCGCGCGGACAAGGGCAAAAAGCCCCGGCTCGACGACGCCCAGAAGGCCGTGCTGGCCGAGGCCGTGGACGGGGCCCGTCAGGCGCTCGCCGATCACACGGCGCCCAAAGGCGAGGGCAAGCAGCAGGCGCCGCGATCGGACGCCCTGAAGCTACAGGTCGAGCGGCTCGATCGCGAGCTGCAAAACCTCCTCGGCAGCGGGCGGCGCACCTCCGTGCTCGCGCAGCTCCGCTCGCTCGGCATCGCCTTCGTCATCGCGCTCGCCTTGCGCGCCTTCGTCGTCGAGCCGTTTCAGATCCCGTCGTCGAGCATGGTGCCGACGCTGCTCATCGGCGACCATCTGTTCGTCGCGCGCTTCTGGTACGGCATCTCGCTGCCGTTCGCGAGCGAGCCGACCTACCTCGCGCGCTGGTCGGTGCCCGAGCCCGGTGACGTCATCGTGTTCACGGCGCCGCCCTGGGTCGGCCCGAACTCGGGCGAGGACTGGATCAAGCGCGTCATCGCGCGCGAGGGCCAGACGGTGAAGATGCGCGCCGGCGTGCTCTACGTCGACGGGGAGCCCTACGCGCTCGTCGGCCCTGGCGAGGACGCGCGCTACCTCGACTATGACGAGGGCATGAACCGCTGGCACACCTCGCGCGCTCGGCACCAGCGCGAGCGGCTGCCCTCGGGGCGCGAGCACGACATCTATCTCGGGCAGACGACCGAGCTCGAGTGGCCGATCTTCGTGCCGGGGACCAAGCCGCACCTGACGGGCCTCGACTGCAACGCCAACGAGTGTCGCGTGAAGGAGGGCTTCGTCTTCGTCATGGGAGACAACCGAGACAACTCGAGCGACGGGCGCCGCTGGGGCGCCGTGCCCATCGACAACGTGAAGGGCAGGGCGCTGTTCATCTGGATGAGCGTCAACGGCTCCGAGCGCTCGGTCGAGGTGGGACGCTTCACGCTGCCGGAGTTCCGCTGGGAGCGTCTGTTCCAAAGCATCGAGTAAGGGCCCGCGAACGCACAAGTCGATCGCCCTCGCGGGCGATCCATCCCACATGCCTGCGTTGCTCGCTTCCCTGTGCCGCACACGCGGCGCGCATGCGCGCTAGGCTCACGCCGTGCGCCTCCGACACTCCGTCGCCGCGATCGTCGTCGTCTCGCTGAGCGCCTGGCTGTGCTCCTCGGGAGCCCACGCGGGCGCCTGGACGAAGCGCGCCGGCGGCGGCTACCTGAAGCTCGGCTCGGCGACGTTCGTGTCCGACCACGGCTTCGATCTGCGCGGCGAGCAGGTGGACAGCGATCGCTTCCTGCTGCAGGCCGAGACCCTCTACGGCTACGCGGAGCTCGGCCTCACCGACGACGTCACCCTGCTCGGCTACCTGCCCTACATCGTCGCCACGAACGCGCACGACTCCGGGGTGAGCTTTCACGCGCTCGGCCTCGGCGACGCGCTCGTGGGCGCGCAGCTCCGCGTGCTCACGTGGCAGAGCGTCGTCGTCAGCGGGCGCCTCGAGCTGAAGGCGCCGCTGTACCAGGGGGCGCCGAGCATCCAGGGGCGGCAGACCGCCAAGGTCCCCGGCTTCCCGCGCAGCGCCACGCTCTTCCCCGCGCTCGGCGACGGGCAGGTGGACCTGAGCGCCATGGGCTCCGTCGGCAGCTCCCTGCCTTGGGTCGACGGTTTCGTGACCGTCGACGCGGGCTACCGGCTGCGCACGGGCGCGCTCACCGACGCGCTGCTGCTGAACGCGAGCGGCGGCGTCTGGCTCCTTCCCGGCCATCTGCTCGTCATGGCGAACGCGGCCTGGGTGGCCTCGCTGCCGAGCGCGGACGAGCTGCGCGTCACCGTCGGCAAGGGCTACTGGTCGTTCGGGCCGGCGGTGCTCGTGCCGGTGCGCGGCGGCCTCTCGCTCGAGGTGGGCGCCGACGTCGTCACGGCCGGGGTGAACGCCGCCGGTGGCTGGCAGGTCCAGTTTGGAGTGTCCTATGCGTACTGATGCCGCTCGCGCGCGCTGCCGCCCGCGCCCCTCGCTCCGCGTCGCCGCCGTAGCGCTCACGACCTGCCTCGCGGGCTGCGTCTACGTGGTGAGCGGTGACGAGGAGATGATCGACGAGTTCGCGCAGTTCAAGGCGCGGGGCGGCGAGTGTCTGCCGCGCCAGAGCGGCGACGGTGCCGACGGGGAGGGCCCGCTGAGCGAGGCCGACCGCTATCGCTGGCTGCTCTACCGCGGCCTGCTCGGGGAGGTCGTGGCGCCCTCGGGCTTCGTCCGCTACGGCGAGCTGAACGACGACGCCGAGCTGCTCGAGGCCGCGCGCCTGACCGTGCGGCAGATCGCCGACATAGACGCCACCCGCCTCGGCAGCGGCGCCGACAAGCTCGCGTTCTGGGTCAACGCCTACAACGCGCTGACGCTCGACGCGGCGGCCCGCGCGCTGGCCGAGGATCCTGCCTTCCGGGTGGACGCGAACAACTTCGCCTTCTTCGACCAGGAGGTCCACGTCGTCGGCGGCCATGTGCTCTCGCTGAACCACATCGAGAACGGCGTCATCCGCGGCGACGAGTTTCACCCCTCGGTGCTCGGCCTCGACGACGACGACAAGGCGCTCTTGCTGTCGCTGCACGACGATCTCTGGGCTGGCGCCGCGCCCGACCCGCGCTTTCACTTCGTCATCAACTGCGCCTCGCGCAGCTGCCCCTCGCTGCTCGGCGCGCCGCTCGGCGGCGACTCCCTCGAGAGCGTGCTCGAGGCGGCGACGCAGGCGTTCCTCGACGACGACGAGCGCGGCGCGGGCCCGGACGGCATCAGCCAGATCTTCGCCTTCTACTTCGCCGACTTCGAGGCGGCGGGCGGCGTGGACGCGTTCATCGGCCGCTACCGCGACCTCGACGAGGTGAACTCCGCGCGCTTCCTCGCGTACGACTGGGCGCTCAACGACGAAGGTCCCTGAGGGGGGCTCCGCGTGCCGCGCGCGTCAGTCGGCCTCGTCGACGTACGTGCGCCAGAGCTGCGCGGGGACGAGCACGAGCCCGCCGCTGAGGCCGATCTGGCTGCGGAGGTCGTTCGTGGGGTCGGTGCCCGGCGGAGGCGGCGGCTGTACGAGCGCGATGGGCACCCGGACGCCGGCCTCCACGCGCACGCCGTCGAAGACACGAAAGCGCAGGCCGAGGGACAGCAGCACGCCGCCGCTGAGGCCCGCGGACCCGGCGCCGGCGTCGCCCGGACCGAGGCCGATCTCGAGCGGGAAGCCGACGAAGCCGCCGACGCCGATGACCGCGACGGCGTCCGTGTCATCGAAGGCGTAGACCAGCGAGCCCGCCAGAAGCGGCTGCGCGAGCGGCCGGCTGCTGTCTTCTGAGGGCGCGTAGCTGAAGCCGAGCGCCTCCGGCCGGACGCCAAAGCCGAGGCCGAGCGGGATGTCGCCGTACAGGTGCGCCGTGCCCCCGTGGTTTCGCCCGTCCGCGTGGGGCCGGAAGCCGTAGCCGGCGCCGATGGCGAGCGCGAAGGGCAGGGGACCTCCCCCTCCCGCGGCCACCGGCGCGCCGCTCGGCTGGACGCCGCCGCCCTCGTCGTTAGACGGAGGGTCGTTAGATGGAGCTGCAGGGTCTGCGGCGTGCGCCACGCCGGCGCAGACCCCCACGACGACGAGGATGGCGAAGCGCCTGGAGCGTTCTCGTTGACCCACTTGCCGAGAGGCCCTACAACCGGCGCCGCTCGAGGGGAAGCCCCAAGCTGCGTTGCGAAGCCGGCGGCGACGAGCCCGTCGGCGAAGAGACACCATGGCCAAGAAGATCAAGCACCGTACGAAGTCCAAAGAAGAGCTCGAGGCGGAGAAGAAGGCCGCCGAAGAGGAGCGTGCGCGGCAAGCGGCCGGCATCCAGGACGAGTTCCAGGCCAAAGGCTTCGAGCTGGTCGACTGGGCGCAGCATCACCGGAACTTCATCCTCGCGGGCATCGGCGCCATCCTCGCGGTCGGCGTGATCCTCACGATCGTCACGTTCGCGCGCGCCAACGAGGACGGCGCCGCGTCGGTCCTCTACGCCGAGGCCATGGAGACGTGGCAGGGCGAGGTGGGCCCGGAGCTGCCGGGGCTCAGCGACGAGACCAAGCTGCGCTTCGAGACCGCCACCGAGAAGGCGGAGAAGGCACGCGAGCAGTTCCTGAAGGTCATCAGCACGCACCCTGACACGGGCGCGGCCGAGCTGGCGCACCTCTACGCCGGTCACGCCTCCATCGACCTCGGCGACTGGGACGCCGCCGTGAAGCACTACTCGGCCTACATCGACGGCCGCGCGCAGGACGACGCGCTGCTGTTCGCGGCGCTCTCCGGCCGCGCCACCGCCCTCGAGTCGAAGGGCGACACGGACGCCGCCATCGCCGATCACAAGCGCCTCCTCGAGCTGCCCGTGTCGCCGGCGAAGGACGCCGCCATGCTCGCGCTCGCGCGGCTCTCGCTCGCCAAGGGCGACAAGGCACAAGCCACGGAGTACCTCGACCAGCTCGAGGAGCGGTTCCCGGAGTCGCCGATGTTGCAGAGCGTGGAGCCGCTCCGCGCCCGCCTCGGCGACGCCGGCGAGAAGGCCGCGGGCTGACGGCCATGACGGCGAGCCGCAAGAGTCGGCGGAACGCGCTCGCGGCCTCGCTCGCCGCGGCGCTGGTCTTGCCGGCGGCCGCGCTCGCGGTCTCGCCGCAGGTCCGTCAGATCTACGCGCCGCTCTGGTTCGACGACGTCATCGAGCTCGGGCCGTGCCTGTTCACCATCGCGCTGCCCGCCAGCTTCGAGGAGCGCTGCATCCCGTGGACGCGCCGCGAGACCGCGGGCGCCGCGTTTCACGCGGCCACCGGCATCGTCGTCGTGGGCGGCAGCGACGGGCAACTGCACGGGCTGAGCGGCGTCGACGGCAAGACGCTCTACGAGGTCAGCCTGCCCGGCAAGCTCGTGGCGCGCCCCACGCTCGTCGACGACGCCGCCTTCTTCGGCACCGCGGACGCGCACGTGCTGCGCACCGACGTCACGAGCGGCCGCGTCCGCTGGGACGTCAGCGTCGACGCCGAGGTGCTCGAGCCGGTCACCGTGTTCGAGGACCTCGTCATCGCCATCACCGGCCTCGACACCGTGTACGCGTTCGATCGCAAGACCGGCGAGTCGCGCTGGGTCCACAAGCACCCGCTGCCCACCGGCATCACGCTGCGCGGGCAGGCGAAGCCCCTCGCCGTCCGCCTGCCGACACCCCAGGGGACGCAGGCGCGCGTCTACGTCGGGCACGCCTCCGGCCGCTTGACCGTCCTCGAGGCCGACACCGGCCGCGTCCTCGACGAGTGGGGCCTCGCGACCGCCGGCGAAGACACGTTCCCCGACATCGACGCCGACCCGCTGCTGCACGGCGACACCCTCGTCGTGGCCTCGCACGCGACCGGCGTGTTCGGCCTCGACCCGCTGACCGGCGCCACGCGCTGGAAGCTCGAGGAGAAGGGCGTCGTGCGGCTCGCGAGCGGCGGCCCGAACCTCATCGTCGCCGCCGGACCGGGGAAGGTGCTCGGCGTGCAGACGTCGTCCGGCACCGTGCGCTGGCGCTTCAGCTACGAGCGCGGCGCGCCCACGCGCCCGGTGGTCAAAGGCGGCCGGGTCCACATCGCCTCCGATCGCGGGCCGCTCTACGTCCTCGATCTCGCCTCGGGAGAGCCGCTGCAGTACTTCGGCTCCGGCCTCGGCTTCGCGGCGGACCTCGAGCTCGACGGTGACATGATGTTCGCCGTCAGCACGGCGGGCCGCTTGTACGCGCTCTCCAACGCCTTCGCCGGCCGCTTCCAGCAGTAGAGCCCGCGCGCTGGGGCCCTCGCGAGCGCGCTCGAGAGGGCGAACTCGCCTTTGGCCGCGGACCTCTCTAGGCTCTGTCTCGTCATGCAGAGCGGCAAGCGGAGACAGAAGACCATGCGCGTGGTCGCGGCGCTCATTCGGGCCGGCGGCCAGGTGCTGCTGACCCAGAGAAAGCCCGGGCGCCACCTCGGCTTGTCCTGGGAATTCCCCGGCGGGAAGGTCGAGGCCGGCGAGTCGGACGCCGAGGCGCTCCAGCGTGAGCTGCAGGAGGAGCTCGGCGTCGAGGCGCGCGTGGGCTCGTTGTGCTTCGAGACCCGACACAACTACGGCTCGCGCGAGATGCATCTGCTCGTGTACCGCTGCCGCATCACCGAGGGCGTGCCGCGCGCGCTCGACACGCACGCGTGCGAGTGGGTCCCGGAGGCGCGCCTCATGGAGCGGAGCTTCCTGCCGGCGGACCTGCCGCTCGTGCACGGCATCGTGCAAGGCCTGGTGGCGCACGACGGTGACGAGGAGGAGGAGGACGAAGAGGTCCGTCCCGCGACCGTGGTGCGCAGCGCCGACTGACGCGCTCAGGGCGCTTCTGGCGCCTTCACCTTGAGCGGCTCGGTCCAGAGCTGGGAGCGGCCGTCGGCGGCGACCACGCGCGCCACCAGCCGGAAGCTCGTCCCGGGTGGCAGCGGCTCGAGCGCGGTCAGCGTCGCGAGGCGCGCGTCTCCGACGGCCTCGACTCGCACCCGCGTCGGCCAGGAGCGACCGCGGGCCTCGAGGAGCTCGAGCTGCAGGCCGGCGGCCGGCGCCGGATGCCGCCACAGGAGCTGCGCCGGAGGCTCCGGCAGCGTCCAGGGCTCGTCGTCCGGGCGCTCGTGGGGCTCGCGCGAGATGACCGGAGCCGCGACGTGCGCACGCACGGGGGCCGGCGTCGGAGCGGCGGCGGGAGCGTTCGCGCCGGACGCGGAGGGCGCCTCGGCGGGGGCGGCTGGAGGCACGTCCGGGACGGCCGTCGCGGCGCCGGCGGAGATCAACCGGGCGGCGACATCACCGACGAACACGGCGGTCAACGTCGGCCGCGGCGGCTCCTGCGGCGGCGCGGGCTTGGCGGCCTCGACCGGCTCCACGGTGGCGAGCGCGGCGGCCGCCGGCGGCGGAGGCTCAGGCGCCTCGCGGCACGCCGTGGCCCACACGGTCAGCGCCGAGAGCACCGCAAGCGACAGGGACGGCCGAACCCAGGACACGGAGGTTGCTTACCGCAGTTCACGTCCGGGTGTCTGCCCGAAGCCGGACGCCGAAAGGCAGGCGCCACGCTCGGAGCCGCGCTCGGACATGCGCTCGGTCCCAGGTTCCAGCCGCCTGCAGCCCAGTGCACATTAGTCCGATAATACATGTTATGTCAACTACTGTTACCGAGCGCGATCAGGGGCTTAGGCCGCCTCCTGCTACGTCGCCATATTGTCGCTTTAGGCGATAGCGCTCGCCGGCCGGCGCACGCCCTCGACCCCAAAGGTGGGTCAGCGAGACGCGAGCCGCGCGCGCCTACTCCGCGTGCCGGTGGCACTTGATGCAGGAGTCCTTCGGCGGGTGCTTGGGCGGAACGCAGCCCGGCCCCTTCGTGCACGCGTGGGACCTCAGGTCGAGCCCGGGCGCGCCGTGGCACGACGCGCAGCGGACGTTCACCTGCTTCTCGACGCCCTTCTCGTCGTACTCGAGGCCCGCGGCGTGCGCGACCTCGGGGGCGCCGGCGGCGGCGTCCATGGCCAGCCCCATCAGGTTCCCGTCCGTGTTGAAGCGGAACCGGTGGATGCCGTCGGCCGGCAGGTCCGGCGGGTGATCGAGGCTCGACAGGAACGTGAACACGCCGATGACGACGGCGAGCACGACGAGGAACAGCCCGCTCTTCAAGGCCTTGCCCGAAGCGGCTCCGCTCGGGTCCGCGCTCGGCTCTGCTGCTTCGCTCATCTCGTGTGCTCCATGGCTGCGCTCTGTCGGGGATCGCTCCCGTCCTACCACGAGGACGCGGGCTCGGCAGGCAGTCCCAGCGACACCTCATCGAGCGGCTCGAGCGTCACCGTGCCGCCGAGGAGGAGCACCCGACCGGCGAGCCAGACCTCGGCCTGGTCCGCGAGCACGCTGCGGGGCCCGAAGAACCCGAGGTGCACGTTCCGGTTCGATATCCGCACAAGCGACGAAACGTTCGCGGTGGCGGCGGCCGGCGCGACCGCGACGCCGTAGATGCCCTCCGCGGGCGGCAGCACCACCACCTCCTCGCCGTGCTCGCGCAGCCCGAGCTGCGTGAAGGCCTGCGCGCACACGCCGCTCGGCGGCTCGAGCGAGCAGCGCTGCTCCTCGCCGTCGTCGAGATCGGCGTAGATCCACAGGTCGAGGTTGCTCGGCTCGGCGCCGTCGAACGCGAGGCCGATCTCGACGCCGTCCGGGTTCGAGGTGGGCTCGGTGCGGAGCCCGACACCGCAGCGCCGGGTGCCACCCGGGAGCTCCGCCTCGAGCCAGAGGATCTGCGCGCCGCGCGCGAGCGGGACGTGCCCCACGACCTCTCGCGTCTGCTGCGCCAGCACGCGCCGAGGCGTCCGCGCGCCGTTCGCCGGCTCGAGCCACGCGGACACGACCCGCGCTTCGTTCTCGAGGCTGGCCTCGAGCGGCAAAGTTACGTGCTCATCAGCGTCGACGAACCCCTCCGTGGGCGTGTGTACCGTCAGGCCACCCAGGGCCTCCGAGGCGGCGCCGCGAAAGGAGCGCCGAACGGTGGTCGCCGCGGTGCCCGGCGCCCGCGCGACGGCCTGCAGACCGAAGGTCGCGCCGAGCGAGCGTACGCCTTCGAAGGTCACGACCTGCACGGAGTCGTCGCGGAGGTCGCCCTCGAGGATCACGCGCTCGGGGACCAAGGGGGCGCACGGCTCCCCCTCGTTCGTCGGGTCCCGCTCGAGCGCCACGGTGACCTCGGCGGCGCGGTAGCGCACCTCCACGCGCGCGTCGAAGCGCTCGCCTACCTCGGCGCCCTCGGCCGGCTCGAGCCAGCGCAGCTGCGGGCGGGCGTCGAGCGAGCAGCGCCCGCGATAGCAGAACTCCGAGATGTCGCAGTCGGCGAGCCCGTCGCACTCCTTCTCACAGATCTGCTGCTCCCCGCAGTGCTGGTCGGGAGGACACTCGCTGTCGAGCTGACACGGCGTCGCGCAGCCCCCGGCGTAGAGAAGGCAAGGCACGCCAAGGGCGGCGAGCGCGGCGAAGGGCCGTCGCCTCACGAGCACTCCGCGACATAGGTGACCGTCACCTCGGCGCCCGGCGGCGGCGCCTCGTCGAGCACGATGAGGCGGCCGTCCTTGACGTCGAACGCCGTGGTCGGCACTCCGTCGATGCTGACCGTCACGCTGCCGCTCGTCGGCGTGGACGCGAGGCGGAAGGTCCGGCCGAGACCGAAGGTGGCGTCGCCGATCTGGCCGAGCTCGGTGCCCCAGTCGCTCGCGAGATCGAGCTGTACCCCACCGAAGGCCTCGACCAGCGCCTGATAGCGAGGCGCGAACAACGACACGGCGCTGAAGAGCACGGGCGCGTTCGAGAGCGAGCCGCCCTTGAGCGCCGCGAGGAACGAGATGTAGCCGTCCACCGAGCGCGCGCCTTCCGGATAGAAGGCCGTCAGGTCCGGGAAGTCACCGCTGTCGTCCTCGTCCGTGACCACGACGACGCTGAGCGCGGCGTCCGCCCGGTAGAAGCCGCCGTTGGCGTTCGAGAGCGTGGGTTCGGAGAGCGCGAGGCGCATGGCCTCGAGGCCGAGCTCGAGCCCATGGCCGTCGACGCCGACCAGCGCGCGCTCGGCGAACTGGCTCGCGAGGGCGGGCGTGCTCGCGCTCAGCACCTTCGGGGTGCCGAGCAGCTTCCCCGCGGCGGCGCCCGGGCTGATGACGTCGGTGGTGGTGACGCCGATGTGAAAGTCGACGCTGCCCTCGCCGTCCGCCGCCGCGATGAAGGCCTCGAAGTTGTCCGCCAGGATCGCCTGGTCGTCGGCCATGGAGCCGGAGTTGTCGACGATGAACAGCACGTCGATCTTGGCGGCCGTCTCGACCACCTGGAAGGTCTCGCTGATGGGCGCGTCGGGCGGGCTCACCTCCGAGGTCATGTTGGCGACCACCTCGCCGACCTCCTCGGTGATCGCGAGCAGGCGGCCGGTGTAGACACCCATCGCCGTCGTGTGCGGCGTGACGCTGACCTCGAGCGTGCCTCCGGCCGGCACCGAGCCGGCGCCGTTGCCGAGGATGTTGAGGTCGAAGGCGGCGTCCTCGGGCTCGAGCACGATCTCGTTCACCGTGATGGGCCCCGCGCCGTCGTTGACGTACGCCACGATGCCGGAGCGCGCGGGACAGCCCTCGGCGTTCGGGCCGAAATGTACCGTCGGCGGCTCCGCGACCAGCGCGCCGAGGACGCCCGACGCCGTGGCCGACAAAAACAGCGGCGCCGGCTGCTCGACGAAGCGCAGCGCGAAGTACGCCGACGACGTGCCCTGCGAGGTCGCGACGTAGCCGACCGTGATGAACGCGCGCGCGCCGGGCGCGAGGGGCGTGATGCCTTCCGTCGTCCAGGTGAAGCCGGCGTCGAACGGCAGCCCCTGCGCGCCGCCGAGCGAGTGGTACGTGCAGGTCGCCGTGCCGACGTTCTCCACCACGAGGGTGCCGGAGGCGCCGAGCCCGACGCGCACGGCGCCGAGGTTCAGGCTGCTCACCTGCGCGCGCGGCTGACAGCCCTCGCTGCCGCTCACGAAGGTGAGCGCGCTCTCGACGACGGGCGCCTCGAGGGTGGTGAAGACGAGCGAGGCCGCGGCGCCGCCGGCGGAGACGGCTGCCTCGTCCGGCAGGGCGCGCACGGTGAGCAGCACGCTGTCCCCCGGCTCGAGCACCAACGCCGACGACGGCAGCGGGGTCACGAGCTCGAACCAGGCGGCCCCCGGCCCGCTCAGCGACACGCTCTCGAGCGTCACCGGCGCGGTGCCGCTCGCGAGCGCGAGCACATCGAGATCGCGCGCGTCCCCCGCGTCGAGCAGCCCGAAGTGCGCGGCCGAGGGCACCACGCGCAGGGCGGCGCCCGGGGTGACGGCGAACAGCGGCACGTTCACGCGCGGCGAGAGCGGATCGTTGCTGCCGACGACGAGGCTGGCGGTGACCTCCGCGTCCGGCTCGCTGGCGAGGTAGCGCACCTCGACGCTGGCCTCCGCGCCGGCCTCGAGCGAGAGCGGCAGCGCCGGCGGGCTCACGAGCGAGATGCGCTGCTGGTCGTCGAGGATCTGCAGCGAGGACACGCTGAGCGTGCCGACGCCGACGTTCGTGATCGTGAGCGTGCCGCGCTGCTCCTCGCCGAGCGCGACCTCGCCGAGATCGAGCGGACGGGGCGTTACCTGGATGCGCGGCGCGAGGCCGGCGCCGACGAGGGACGCGCTCGGGCCGCAGCCCTCACCGCACAGCTCGGCGACGAGACGGGCCTCGAAGGGGCCGCCGCGCCCCGGCAGGAACGTGACGGTGACCTCCTCGCGGCCGTTCGGCTCGAGCGTGAGCGTGCGCCGGGTGGCGCCGTCCATCAAAAAGCCGGTGCCTTCGACGACGAGCGGCACGGTGAGCGGCGCGTCGCTGCGGCTCTCCACGCTGAGGATCGCGCTGCTGGAGGCGCCCACGGCGACGTCCCCGAAGTCGACCTCCTGAGGGACGAGCTGCACGTCCGCCGGCACGCCCTCGGCCCGCAGCGGGATCTCGACGCGCCCGAGCGGAGCAGCGCAAGGCAGCACCAGCACGCCCTCGAAGGCCCGCTCGGCGGAGGGCGAGAAGCTCACGACCAGCTCACGGATGGCGCCCCCCTCGAGGGGGAACACGCCTTCGAACGGCTCGAGGGCGAACCCGGCCGCTTCGGGTCCTTGCAGCGAAGGCTGCCCCGCGAGCTGCACGGGCGCGTTGCCGTCATTGATCAGGGTGATCTCTCGCAGCCCCGTCGCGCCGAGCGGCCAGGCGCCGAAGTCGACCTCCGTGGGGGCCACGCGCAGGTCCGGCGCGAAGGTGTCCAGCGGATCCCCGCCACCTCCACAATCACAGGCGCCGGCGAGCGGCAGCAGCAGCGCTGGCAGCAGCCACGCAGCCCCACGCGCGGAGGCTCTTTGGACGCAGGTCGGCATGACCCGCGAGCATATCTCTTTTCCCTCTTGCGCCGGGAAACGTCGGCGTGCTCTGTTTCCCGCCGAGAGCCTCAGCGTCGACGAGGGAAAGTCATCCAAGGCGCGGCGCGGGCGGTCGGAGAGCCGGAATGGACGAGGTCGAGATCGTCGCTACCTACGATAGCGAAGACACCGCGCGCGAGGTCGCGCGAGCCGTGCACAACTGGATCGGCTGGGTCCTCGAGGGAGATCCGGACGAGGTCCCCGAGCTGTTCGAGGACTTCGGCGTGTCGACCGACGACTATGCCCTCGATCGCGATGATCTCGACTGGCCGGAGCCGCCGCGTGTCCGCGCCCGTGGGCCGAACGTGCTGATCGCCGTGGAGACCGCGGGCACGCTGGACACGTTGCACGAGCTCCTCGAGGCGCTCGGCGCCTACGACGTCTCGACCGTCGGCGAGGACGACGACTGAGCGTCCAGGAGGGCCTAAGGCCCTACCCGGCTGTTTGCATCCCCTTTCGTGCGCGCCGCGTTGGCGCTGAGGGCTGGTTGGGGTAGCCCTTGGGCGCGTTTTGCGCCCATTGACCGACAGGAGCTGTTCGCATGTCGAATCGTCGCCGTGATCTCGGCCTAGCCATCGCCGCCCTCGCCGTGGCCCTCGCGGGTTGCAGCGAGAAGAAGGAGGCGGAGCCGGAGAAGCCCGCAGACAGCGCCGCCGCCCTGCAGGGCGCGGCCGAGAAGAAGGACCCTGCCGCCACGGACCCGAAGCCGGTCGCCGCCGCGCAGAAGGGCGTCGCGCACCCCGACTGCGTCGGCCCGCGCACGGACACGCCCGTCGAGACCTTCGAGCTCGGCGGCCGCACGTACGAGCGCAAGGGCTCGACGCTGACCATGACGACGAGCGACGCCGATGACGAGTTCATCGTCGGCCAGATCAGCGACATCAAGGACTTCACGCCCGAGAACAAGGCGAACATCGACGTCATCCTGAAGTGGTTCGAGCAGGAGAAGGTCGACGCCATCGCGCTCACCGGTGACCTCGGCGAGACCGAGGAGAGCATCGCCGGTGTGCTGCGCCACGTCGGCCAAAAGGGCGTCCCCGTGTTCGCCATCGCGGGCAACCGCGAGTGCCGCGATCACTTCAAAAAGGCCTTCGACGCCGTGCGCAAGGACATCAAGCACGTCATCAACATGAACGAGGTCCGCGT
>CAYLZW010000132.1:0-14923 GCA_964388085.1 uncultured Myxococcales bacterium
CGCGACGGCAGCGGGCCCACCGTGCTGCATTACGACGGCGAGCGCTTCACGAAGCACACGACGGGTGACGAGGGGGATCTCTGGTGGATCGGCCGCGCGCCGAGCGGCGCGCTGTGGATGGCGGGCGACGGCGGACGCGTGTTCCGGCACGTGCCGGGCGGCGCGTTCGAGCCGCTGCCGACGCCGGAGCCGGTGCGGCTGTTCGGCGTGCTGCCCTTCGCGGACGACGACGTCTGGGCCGTGGGCGGCGACGAGCTGACCGGCGTCGCCGTGGTGTGGCGCTACGACGGTGCGGCCTGGTCGCGGCCGGCCGACCTCGATCCCGAGCTGCTCGAGCGGCGGGTGATCTTCAAGATCTGGGGACGCTCGTCCGACGACGTCTGGCTCGTGGGCGAGGGCGGCGCGGCGCTGCACTACACGAGCGCCGCCGGCTGGGAGGCGCTCCCCGTGCCTACCAACGGCAGGCTCGTCACCGTGCACGGCAACGACGAGCTGGTGCTGAGCGTCGGCGGCTTCTTCGACGGCCTCATCGTCGAGCACGGCGCCGACGCGCTCACGAACGTGACCCCGCCGGAGCTGCCGCAGCTGCAAGGTGTGGTCGTCGCAGCGGACAGCTCCGCGCTCGCCGCCGGCAACCACGGCGCCCTCTGGGAGCGCTCGGCCGCGGGCCGATGGACGCCGTCCGCGGGCGCGCCCGAGACCGCGCTCTCGTACCATGCGATCTTCCTGGACGACGACGGCGGCGCCTGGGCGGTGGGCGGCTTCCTCGACGGATTCCCGCTCGAGAGCGGCGTGCTGACGGTCCGCGGTGACGCCGTCAGCGGTACGCCGCGGGTCGAGTGAAGAGAGGCTCTCATGCGAACGCGTCTTTGTGCCCTGTTGCTGATGTCGGCGTCGCTCGCGTGCACGCCTCTTCCTACGACGGACGCAGGGCCGCCTGCGCCGCGCGGCAACTGTGAAGCGGGCGACGCCGAGGTGATCGTCGGCAACACCGGGATCACCGCCTGCGACGACGGCAAGTGCACCTTCGGCGGCGCCAGCTGCTCGAGCGACGGGGACTGCTTCAGCGCGCTCACGGAGGGCGCGTCGCTGCCCGCCTGGGTGCGCCCGCAAGGCGGCATCGGCACGCGCCTCAACGTGCGCGTCGATGGCGTCGCGGACGACGACGAGCTCATCGAGACCATGCGCATCCTGATCGTGCTCGAGCGCACCGGCGTGCCCTGTGACGTCGCCGCCTGCGCCGGCACCGACTGCCCTTGCGATCTCGACGCCGGCGAGGCCTGCCTCGAGGAGGGCGGCGGCTCGCAGTGCGCGGCCGTCCTCGTGGACCAGACCTATCAGAACTTCCCCACCGAGTGCCGCGCTGACGACGCCGTGCACATCGAGGAGATCCCCATCCAGTTCCGCATCGGCTGGTCCCTCGAGCAGGTCGACGGGCGCGACGCCGACGTGGAGGTGCACCTCGGCGTCGGCGGGGTGGTGACCGAGAGCCCCACCATCAAGGCGCGGCTCGACGTCGGGGACTATGTGTATCCGGCGAGCTTCGATCCGCTGAGCGAGGGCTGAGCTACCGCGGGTCGGCGCGACTCGATCTTGTCGGCGCGGATCGTCGACGCCGGCGCGTCGCTCATGCGCAGCGCCTTCACGGAGCGCACGGGTCGATGTCGCTCGGGAGGCTGTAGGCAGGTTGCACGCGATCCTCGTCGGCGTAGAGCCACTCGAGCGCCCACGGGGAGCGCCGCCGCCAGGCGCCCTCGTTGTGCTCATGGCCCTGACCGATGCGGCAGGCGAGGTCGACCTCGGGCAGATAGGCCATGCCGGCGGGCTTGCCGCGCAAGACGCCGTCCGCGCGCAGGACGTCGTCATCGGCGGCGCCCTCGTCGTCTCCGGCGTCGAGATACACCTTGAGCGGCTTCTTCGCGCCTGTGTAGGCGTCGAGCTCGTCGACCATCCACTCGTCGTCCCACCAGAACGAGGGCGAGAACACGCCGCAGCGATCGAACACGTCGGGGCGCGTCCAGCAGGCGAACATGGACACGAGGCCGCCCATGGAGGAGCCCGCGACGCCGACGCGCGCGTCGCGCAGACGATAAAGCGACGCCGCGTGTACGAGCAGCTCATCGCTCAGGAAGTCGACGTAGGCGCCGCCGCCGCCGCCGCACACGTCCTCGTCGTCGAGGTCGCAGCCGAAGTCATCGTCGCCGAAGGACGCGTTCGTGGGCGAGTACTCATAGATGCGATCGCCGCCGCCGTGGTGGGGCGCGAGCACGATGAAGCGCTCGACCCCGCCCACGTCGGTGCCCTCGCCGCTCCCGGCCACGCGGCCGTGGACGAACAGCGCGTCGAGGGTGTCATCGAGCGCCCAGCCGCCGCCGATGGCGCCGGGATCGAAGAGGTTCTGGCCGTCCTGGAAGACGAGCGCGCGGTAGCGCTGCGCGGCCGCGCCGGGCTCGTCGTAGCCGGGCGGCAGGTAGGCCTCCACCGTGCGGGCGCCGCCGTAGATCGTCGACGGTACGCTGATGGTCTCGACGCGCCCGCCGCTCGCGAAGAAGAACGGCTCGATGTCGAGGGTGTCGCCTGGCTCGACGCGCCAGTTCGGGCCAGGCGCCCACGTCAGGGTGCCGGTGCCGGAGACGAACACGGGCTTCAGCTCGATCGCCGACGCGAGGGTGCTCGACTCGAGGACCCACACGTTGCCCTCCGTCCACGTCGTCGCGGTGTCGGTGTCCCAGGAGAGCCCGCCGCCGCTGCCGCGCAGGGCGATGTGGTTGCCGAGACCGGTGTCGTAGTGGACGCGGATCGTCGTGAGGAGCGGCGCTTCTCCTTCGCCTTCTCCTTCGCCTTCGCCTTCGCCCTCTCCTTCGCCCTCTCCTTCTCCTTCGCCCTCTCCCTCTCCTTCGCCCTCTCCTTCGCCTTCGCCCTCTCCTTCGCCCTCTCCTTCGCCCTCTCCTTCGCCCTCTCCTTCGCCTACGCCGGCGTCATAGCGCTCGTCGAGGTCAGCCACGGACGGCGGGGTCACCGGGCAGGCGCCGCACGCGATCAGCGCGAGGCAGAGGAGGGCGAGGTCTCGCATGCGCACGAGCTACCGGACGGCGGCAGGGCGCAAAAGGGGGCCTTCGGCGAGCACGGCCACGAGGTCGACGAGCCGCGGCAGCGCCGCCTCGAGCTCGGCCACGCGCACGCGCTCGTCCGGGCCGTGGATGGCCGCGAGCTCGTAGCGATCGACGCGGATGGGCGTGAAGCCGTAGGCCGCGACCCCACGCGCGCGCAGCAGGCCGAGCTGCGACTTCGCCGCCGTCAGCACCGGCAACACCGGGGCGCCCGGCTTCTCGCGCCCGAGGCGCGCGCGGACGACGTCGAGCAGCGGGCCGTCGGCGGGCGAGGCGCGGGCGGCGGAGGTGTCGAGCACATCGAGCTGCACGCGCGGATCGTCTATGGCGAGCAGCAGCCGATCGCGGAACGGCGCCGGCGCGTCGCCCGGCAGGAGCCGGCAGTCGATCACGGCCTCGGCAGCGGGCGGCACCACGGGCGTCGGGGCGCCGGCGTCGAGCGACAGCAGCGCGCACTGGCTCGCGAGCAGCGGCGTCCCGAGCGGATCGCCGGCGAGCGCGCCCTGGGCGAGCAGCTCGAGGCCGGGGCGGGTCTCGGCGAGCAGCGCCGGCAGGCCTCCCTTGGCGGCGAGCAGCCCTTGGGCGGTGGGCATGACCTCGTCCGGCAGCCGCGCGGGGGCATGCGCGCCGAGGACGCGCTCGAGCGCGCGGACGAGCCGGGCAGGCGCGCTCAGGGGCAGGGCGCGCTCCACCGGCCGCCGCTCGCCGCGCGCGCTGAGGCGCAGCAGCAAGCGGCCCTTCTCACCGTGGGAGACGACGACGATGTCCTCGCCGGCGCGCAGCCAATCCTGCAGCAAGAAGCCGCCCTCTCCGAGCGCGAGCTCGGCGTCGAGCACGCGCGGCCAGCGCAGCGCGGCCTGCTGCAGGCCGAGGCCGTCCGACTCGCCGCCGGCCGTGACGAGCAGCAGCACGTCGCGCGTCCGCCCGGTGTCATTCGGCGCCGTCGTCGTGCGCGCGAGCTGCACGAGCGTGAGCGTCATGAGCGCGAGCGGCCCGTACATATCGAGCGCGCCGCGGCCGATGAGGTGCTCTCCCTCGAGGGTGGCGTCATAGGGCGGCGCCTCGGCGCGCCAGGCGGCGGGATCGGCGGGGAACGCGTCCGCGTGGGCGACGAGCAGCAGGGGGCGCGCCTTCGCGTCGCGGCCCGGCAGGCGCGCGAGCAGGTTCCGCTCGGCGCCGCGGCCCACGAGCGGGACCTCGGTCTCGAGCCCGGCGGCCGCGAGGCGATCGGCGACGATGCGCACGGCCTCCCCTTGCCCGTCGCTGCCGAGCGCCCCCGTGCGGATGAGCGCACGGACCAGCGGCGTCAGCTCCCGTAGGAGATCGTCGTCGACGACGGCGGGCGCGGACGCGCTCTCGGCAGGGAGCACGGCGCCGCCCGCCGTCCGCGCCGGCGAGGACGCACAAGAACCGAGCAGCGCCGCGGCGCCGAGGAGCGCCAGCGCCCGCATCCTGGCGCGGGACGAACCCGAGACGGCGGAGGCCGAGATCTCCTTCATGAGCAAGGCTTCATGAGGCGACCCCGGCCCTTCTTGTCCCGTCGGCCGCCGCGAGACGCGCGAGCGGCGTCTTTCGTCACTCGCCGCCGGCCTGTCCCTCGGCCTTGGCCGGCGCTTCGCTCGCCTTCTGGTCGCCCTTGGTGGTCGCGTTCCGCATGCGCTCGAGCGCCGCCTTCGCGTGCGCGGCGTTCACCGGCTCGGCGGAGCCCTTGAGCGGCTGCGCCTGCCGGCGGCCCTCGAGCTCCTTGCCGTCGGCCCGCATGGGCAGCGGGCGACGACGCTCGAGATCGACCCCGGCCTCGAGGATCTCGATCTTGGCGTCCGTCTTCATGGACTTCAGGATCTCGCGCGTGGCCTTCGACTTCGCGCGCGCCTCGAGGCTCGTCAGGATGCTGTCCTTCACCTCGTCGAAGGTCCGCTGCCGCTCGGGGATCTTCTCGAACACCTTGATGACGTGGTAGCCGAACTTCGTCTCGACGGGGCCGACCACCGCGCCGGGCTTGGCGGAGAAGGCCGCGTCCTCGAACTCCTTCACCATGCGCCCGCGCGAGAACGATCCGAGATCGCCGCCCTTGGACGCCGTCGGGCCCTCGGAGTGCTCCTTGGCGAGCGCCGCGAAGTCGGCCTTCGGCTTCTTGGCGAGGGCGAGCACGTCCTTGGCCTTCTGCAGCTTCTGCTTCTTCACGTCCTCGGGATCGCCCTTGCCGACCTTGAAGAGGATGTGGCTCGCGCGCACCTGATCGCGCTGCTTGTACTTGTCCTGGTTCTCCTCGTAGTACTTCTTCGCGTCGTCGGCGGTGGGCGTCTGGCCCTCCATGAGCTTCGCGAACAGCTGGTCACGCAGCAGGTTCCGCTCGAGGTCGGACTTCACGTCCTCCTCGCTCTGCTGCGTGCGCTCCAGGAAGGACTTGTACATCTCCTCGGTGCCGAAGCGCTTCTTGTGCTCGTCGTACTTGGCGTTCAGCTCGTCCGCCGTGACGCTGACGCCCTCGGCCTTGGCCTTCTGGCGGATGAGCTCGTCGTCGACGAGCTTGCGCACCAGGTTCTCCTTCAGGCGCGCCTCGAGGGCGGGTGCGATCTGGCGCCCGGCGCGCTCGAAGCGGGCGCGCGTGCGGTCCATCTGCCGCTTGAAGTCCTCGCGCGGGATGTCCGTGCCGTTGACGCGCGCGACCGGGCCCTCGTCGGCGGCCGGAGCCTCCGGCGCAGCGGCCTCGGCCGGGTCTCCAGCCTTCTCGTCCTTCGGCGCCTGACAGGCGACGGCGAGGGCGAGCGAGCTCACGAGCGTGGCGTTGGCGAGCAAGCGGTAGCGCTTGTAGATCACGAGGCCTCCTGAAGCGGACAAGGCGAACGGGCCCCGAACGGGACCCTCGTGGCCTCGGTTACCGTCCCCTAAAGAGTCGGGCAAGCGAGGTCCGCCGGCAGGCTCAAGGCACCGGGAAGTAGGCGTCGGTCATGACGTTCGGCTGCGGGAAGGCGCGCCCCGTGAGATCGAAGAGCACGTTGGCCGGCAGCCCCGGGGCCACGAAGGCGAAGCCGCTCTGCGAGCCCTCCTCGTACGAGAGCGTGTGCACCACGCGGTCGCCGTCGTCGGTGACCTCGACCTCCTCCATGCGACCCTGGTCGTCGTAGCTGATCTCGACGCTCGAGCCGTCGTCGAAGTCGGCCTCCTCGATGCGCCCGTCGTCGGTGTACTTGTACTCGATGTCCGTGGTCACGGACTGTCCGAAGGCCTTGGCCGTGAGCTCGGCCTCCGCGGGCAGCCCGTCGTCGCCCCAGCTCAGCTCCAGCTCGTTCACGAACGTGAGCGAGCCGGCGCCGCTCGCGATGGTGCTCTCTTCGCGCCCCTCGACGGCGCGGCCGTCCTCGTACGTGATGGTGCGCTCGAGCGTGGTGCGCGAGCCGTTCTGCTCGATGATGAAGGTGTGCTCCTCGAGATAGCGCGCGTCGTCGTTCTGGTAGCTGATCTCGATCTCGTAGTCCGCGTTGCCGTCGTCGGCCGTCATGCCGACGAGCAGCCCGCCCTCGTACTGCAGCTCGACGTCGATGTCGCTGTCGCCGGGGCGCGTGCGGGTGAGCGCCGTGATCTGCCCGCCCTCCCAGATGAACTCGAGCCCGCCGATGAAGTCTCCCTCGCGCGTGATCTCGATCTCCTCGATGCGCCCGTCGTCGGCGTAGCTCATCTCCTTCACGGTGGTGACGTCGCCGTCGACAGACTCCACCTCGCTGAGCACGAGCGGCGCGAAGCCGTTACAGGCGCCGCCGAGGGCGAGCACGAGCGGCAGGGTGCAGAGCAGGAGCCGATTCGAACGAGCGGAACGCATGCGGTGACCTCCGACGGGAGCCAGGCAGCCTACCAGGCCTGGCGCCGTCCGCTCTCGTTTGGGCGCTCCGCGTGCCGGGCTCTTCGATCAGGGACGTCCGGCGCGCGGGGGCACCTCGAGCCGGCAGGTGGGCGAGGCGATGGCGTCGCTGACGACGCCGTGCGCGATCGTGCCCGACTGCAGCACCGCGCGCTCCACGACGCTGCCGGCGCGTACGCGGCAGCGCTTGCCGACGACGGCGAAGGGACCGACGCGCGCCCCCGCCTCGACGACGGCGCCGGCGTCGAGCAGCAGCGGAGCGCTGAGCTCGGCGCCCGGCGCGACCTCCGCGTCCTCGTGCACGAAGATCCGTTCCCGGGCGGCGTCGGCCGAGAAGCGCGCGAAGGGATCGAGGTGAGCGAGCCGCTCGGCGCCGGAGAGCAGCCGCAGGTTCGCCTCGAGCAGCCGCTCGGGCGTGCCCACGTCACAGAAGTAGCCCGGCACATCGAAGCCGAGCACGGTCCGCCCCTCGTCGAGCAGCCGCGGGTAGCCGTCGTCGTTGATGCCGCTCGCGCCCTCTGGCGGCAGCGCGGCGAGCACGTCCGGCTCGAGCACGTGCACGCCGCAGAACATCCGCTCGCGCGCCACCGGGCCGCGGTAGGCCGTGCGCCCGGCGAAGGTGCGCACGCGCCCGTGGTCGTCGGTGCCGATGACGCCGTAGCGCTCCTGCTCGGGGTCTTGCTTGAGGGCCAGCGTGGCGAGCGGGCGTCGCTCCTCGTGCAGCCGCACCATCTGCCGCGTGTCGACGTCGATGAGCGCGTCGGCGTTCAGCAGCAGCGTCGGGCCGCTCAGGCCGCCGAGGCGATCGCGCATCTGCCGCGCGCCGCCGCCGGTGCCGAGGATCTCGGGCTCGTAGGAGTAGACCAGCTCGAGCTCGAAAAAGCGCGCCCCGAGGGCCTCCTCGATGGCAGGGTGGAGGTGGTGCGTGTTGAGCGCCACCCGCCGCGCGCCCGCCCGCCGCGCGTGCTCGAGCGCGAAGCACACGAGCGGCGTGCCGAGCACCTCGACGAGGGGCTTCGGCCGCTCGCCCGTGAGGGGCGACAGCCTCGTGCCGAGGCCGGCGGCCAGGATCATCGCGCTCTCGACCATGTCCGTCCGTCTACCACACCGAGACAGTGAGCGAGGTCTCGCCCGGCCTGTTGTCGAACGCCGGGGGTCGCTCTTATCATCGCCGGATCGTCGACGACGATCGTGCTCGGAGGGTGAATGCTCAGCTTGCTGCGATGCGCGACGACGCTGATGGCGTTGTCGCTGCCCCTGTCCGCCTGCATCGTGGGTCCGACGAACCCCTGGGACGACGGCGCCCCGCCCGAGATCCAGGTGAAGGGCACGCTGAGCGGCGCCGCCGCCTACCCGTCGGTGTCGGGAGAGGCGCCGCGCCCGCCCGACGGCATCAAGGTGAGCGTGCGCCAGGCCGGCTCCGACGAGGCCTTCGAGATCACCACCAGCGCCGCCGATGACGGCGCCTTCCGCTTCGAGGTGCCGCCGGGCAACTGGACCGTGCGCGCCGAGCACCCCGCCTTCGCCGCCGCGTCGCTCGGGCCGGTGCGCGTCTCGGCCGGCGACGACATCCCGGTCGACACGCTCGTGTTGCGCTTACCGAACGCGACCTCGTCGCTGAGCGGCCGCGTCGTCGCCCAGGGCGGGCTCACGGCGCAGGGCGTGGAGGTCTCGCTGCTGCACGACGCCGCCCTCGTCGGCTGCGGCGCGGTCGAGGCCAAGACCACCACGGACGCGAACGGCGCCTTCGTCTTCGATCCCGTGCGCCCGGGCCGCTACGTCGTGGTGGCGCGCACCGAAGGCGCCACCCTCGACATGCTCGCCGGCGAGGAGACGCTCGAGATCGGCAACGACGAGGACGCCACGCTGCCGCGCGATCTCGTCATCGAGCCGGGCACCTCGGTGGTCGAGATCGAGGCGGACGGTGTGCTGCCGTCGTCGACCACGCGCGCGACCGACCTCGTCGTGCACACGCGCGCGCTCGCGGGCATGGACGAGATCCAGCTCGGCGCGGATCCGACCTTCGATCCCTCTCTCGGCGGCACCGGCTGGCGGCCCTTCCAGCCCGAGACCGCCTTCGCGCTGCCGCCGCTCGAGGGCGACTGGACGGTGTTCGTGCAGCTCCGCGCGGGCTGCGTGACGAGCCCGCTGTACGCGGCGCGCGTGCTGTTCGATCCGAACGCGCCCGAGATCGTCTCGGCGCAGGCCGGCACCACCGTCATCGACCCGCTCGTGCCCGAGCGGCCGCTGGCCGTGGTGGGCGCCGGACAGGCGGGCGTGCCGCTCACGTTCACGGTCATCGACGAGAGCGGCGTGGCCGCGCTGCGCTTCTCGCTGCTCGACGGCGCGGTGACGTCGGAGCAGTCCGTCACGGTGACGCCGCAGCCGGGCCAATCGGTGGTGCGCGCCACGGCGGACATCCCGGTGGAGGAGGGTCGTTACACGCTCACCGTCGAGCTGGTCGACGTGGCCGGCAACGTCACGCCGGCCGCGGCCGCTCCCGTCGTCGACGTGCTGCGGGACGTGAGCGCGCCCACGACGCCCTTGCCGACGGCCGCGCACCTCGAGGTGGTGGGCACGACGGCCGTCATCTGGCTCGAAGAGCGCGAGTGCCAGGACGGCACGCGCGCGCCGGTGTGCGAGGTGAACCCGCACCCGGACGGGCTCTATCGCGTGCGCGGCGGCGCGCTGCTCGACTTCGTGCCCTTCGCGGCGCCCCCGTTCGAGGTGCCGCTCGCCGGCGAGGAGAGCTCGGTCATCGAGATCGTCGCCGTCGACGCCGCGGGCTACACCTCGCCGGGCGCCGGCCGCGTGGACGTGGAGCGCCACGTGCCGACGACGGTGTTCACGGCGCCGCTCAACAAGGAGCTCGGCGGCTGGAAGATCCCGAACGCGTACTGGAACAGCCTCGACGGCTTCATCGACCAGCCGCCCGGCGAGCCGGCCGCCTTCTACGAGACGCCCGCGCTCTTTGCCACGAGCGGCACCGCGTTCTTCTCGCTGCGCGCGCGCCATGACGCCGTCGGGCCGCACAACAGCTACCTGCTCGCGCAGCCGGCCGAGGCGCCCGACGTCGGTACGCGCTGGGCGACGTCGGCCTACCCCGAGGCCATCCGCAAGCTGAGCTACGCCTGCAGCGACAGCACCTGCTACGACACCTACTCGCGCGGCGCCGGCGCGCTCGGCGCGGGCAGCGGCGCGCTCACCTGGCTCGAGCGCATCGGCTTTGGCTCGACCTCGCCGCAGCGGCCCTTGCGCTACGTGCTGCACGGCGACGCCGACGGGCGCTACGACATCCGCGGCCCCGAGACCGACATGAAGACGACGTACAAGCTCGACCGCGAAGGTGAGCCGGCGCCGGGCTACTTCGACTGGGAGCTCTGCAAGACGCGCGGTCGCGCGCGCTGCAGCGAGGACGCCTTCGCCTGGGCGCCGCTGAACCAGCCCGCGCCCTTCGCCACCGCCTTCGATGGTCGGCGCCTCGTGACGGCGGGGGCCACGCAGACGCTGCAGCGCATCACCGGCGCCGACGAGGGCCAGGTCACCGTCAGCGGGCCACACGTGGTGGCCGCGGTGCTCGAGCCCGTGGACGGCTTCGGCGTGCGCGCCGCGCCGCTGATCGGCGGCGTCGGCGTGCGCATCGGGGTTCCCGCCGGCACCGTGCTCTATGGCGTGTTCTACGAGTACTACGACTCCTACGAGATCTGGGAGCTGAGCGGCGCGACGCCCAACGTCGTCGCGCATGTGGCCAAGGGCGGCGGCGAGGAGCTGATCCTCGCGCCGCACGGCTTCTCCGGCGCGGAGGCGCCCATCGCGGTCGGCGTGTTCATCCCGCCCGGCGTGACCGCGCAGGTCCCTCGCGTCAGCGTCGAGCCCGCGGGCCCTCCCTACCGCGTCGCCGGCATGATCGATCGCGCGGTGCCGGCCAACAGCGAGGACGAGGACCTCGACGCGCAAGGCAGCAGCTACGTAGACGACAGCGGACGTACGCTCGATCTCGCGGTGTTCCTCACCGAGCGCGACCGCGCGGGGCTCGGCGGCATCTCCGGCCTCAGCCTGATGGACCTCGGCCAGGACCTCCTGCCGAGCGCGACCGTGCCGAGCGTCAGCGACGTCAGCTCTGATCCCGAGCTGCGTGCGGCGCTCGCCGACGAGCTGCACGGACAGCTCAGCACCACCTCGCTCGCCCCCCTCACGCTCGCCACCGCGAGCGACGACTCCGTCGACACCGTGCCCCTGAAGGGCTGTGCCATGGTGGTGCGGCCGAAGACCGACGTGCAATTGCGCGGCGTCGTCGTCGAGGGCGGAGGTCACCTCGACGACCTCGGCATCCGCGTGTGGGAGCGCGGACCGGCCACCAGCATCGGCCGCTACGAGGCCGCCCACGTGAACCCGCAGGACTACGGGGCGTCGGCCGAGTACTTCGAGTCGACCTCGCCCGTGGCCTGCTACTACGCCCCGCCCGTCGTGCTCGAGAGCGCCAACGCCAGCGGCACGGCGACGGTCGCCGGCGCCGTCAACGACACCCTCGTCTTCGACAAGGAGCTGCCGGACGCGCTCGACACCGTCACCGACGCGGGCGTGCTGGCCGCGTACGGAGACCTCGCCTACGCGAACCTCGACGATCCCAACGACGAGGGCTGGCCCGTGAGCCCCGGTGACCGCATCGTGGCCCGGCTGAGCGGCGACCCGAACCTCGACATCGACATGTACCTGCGCTGGAACGCGCGCGCGGGCACCACCTACAACACCTACACGACCTACTCGGCGGGCTACTCCAGCGACGAGCTCATCGACATCGTGGCGCCCGACAGCGCCGAGCGCGTCTACATCACGCTGAAGTCCTTCGACGCCGCCGCGCCCTGGAACCTGACGGTGATCAAGGCCGAGCCGAAGCTCCAGCAGATCGCGAGCTACGACGTGGTGCCCGGTGACGTCGTGCGCACCACGGTCACGCTCGGGGCCGAGGGCAACCCGGACCTGTACGTGCGCTTCGGCCAGGAGCCCACGCTCGAGGAGTTCGACTGCGAGCAGGCCAGCTACTACTACGACGAGGTCTGTGAGATCACCGCCACCGCGGCCGGCAAGGTCTACGTGGCCGTGCTCGAGAACGACGCGCCCATCGCCTACGACGTCAGCACCGACATCGTGCAGCCCACCGTCGTGGAGGTCGGCAGCTACGCGGTCTCGCCGGCGAACCTCATCAACGTCGAGATCACGAGCGACTACGCCGCCGTGGCGCGCGTGCGCTTCGACGACGCCGGCGTGTGGCTGCCGCTCGCGTGCGAGACCGTCATCGGCGCCTCGAGCTGCGGGATCACGGTGCCGGGCAGCGCCACCAGCGCGGCCATCGGCGTCGCCGCCCTCGAGCAGGAGACGCCCTTCGAGGTGACGACGACGGTGACCAAGGTGGGCTGTGATCGGGCGCAGGCCGGCGATCCCGTCTACGGCAACTACCTGAGCGGCGTCCTGCGCGAGGGCCGCCACTACCTCATCACGGTCGGGGACGGCATCGGCTACTCCTCGATCCACGACTGGCCCGAGGACGGGCCCGCGGTGCGCTACGGTCCGCTCGCGCCGAGCAACGCCTACCTCGACATGCTGGGCGTCGCGACGCAGGTCTCGCCCGTGTTCATCGGCGGCGAAGGGCAGCTCGTCGAGCAGCTCGACGCCAGCGCCTCCACCTGCCGGCTCGAGCTGGACGTCTCGCCGAGCGCGCAGGTCATCCGGCCGGTGCTCGGCGACACGCAGGCGGCGGCGGTACAGCGGGTGCAGCGCGCTGACGGCGGCGTCGACACGAGCGTCATCAGCGCCGCGCTGAGCGCGCGTGAGGTGCGCCAGCAGCGCGCGCCCGCCGTCGTGCAGGCGCTCCCCCCCGGCCACGAGGTGGCCGCCCTCGACTTCTACGGCGACGATCTCGTCTGGTTGGCGCACGACGAAGAGCACCGGCGCGCCAGCGTGTGGCGCTCGTTCGCCGGCGTGTACCCGCCCGGCGCGCCCTGCGAGGTGCATCGCTTCCCCGCCGACGAGCGCATCGCCGCCGCCGACCTCGACGCGGGCCGCCTGCTGGTCGCCTCGCAGCGCTCGGGGCGCCGCACCCTCACGAGCTACGCGCTCATGGACGGCGCGGCCTGCATGGCGCTGCGCCCGCAGAGCAGCCTCGCCATCGACGTGCTGCCGAGCGCGCTGGTGGTGGACGGGCGCGACGCGTTCTTGTGGCGTGATCGCAGCAGCACGGACGGCGGGGCGCTCCTCTACCTCAGCATGCGCGAGCTGACGCCGCTGTACAGCAGCGGCACCGAGCAGGTGCTCGGCTTCGACGCGCGCGGCGCCGACACGGCCTTCTCGCTCTACGACGACATCTCGGCCACGGGGCGGCTGCTGCTCGTGAGCGCGGACGCGTCTTCCGGCGCGCTGCGGTCGACCACCACGCTCGCGGCCGACGGGCCGCGTTGGCATCCGCGCTTCGCGGGCGAGGCGGTCGTCTCCGTGCGGCGGAGCGCTCCGGACGGCGCGGGGGACGAGCGCCCCGAGGTGGTGCTGCGTCCGCTCGACGACGGCGCCTTCGCGAGCGCCGGCGAGACGACGCTCGCGGGGGCAGCCGCCTACTTCGCCGGCGCCGAGCCCTACGATCCCGAGGACCCGGCGGCGTGGAGCGAGCAGGTGCTGCTCGAGGGCGGCGCTGACAACGTCGTCGTGCTCGGTCAGGACGCCGACGGCGTGCGCCGGCTGGCGATCTTCCGCCTGAACGGGGCGCCGTCGTCGTGGAGCGGCCTCGCGCCCGAGCACGAGATGCGCCTCGAGGCGCAGGGGCCGGCGCCGGCGCTCGAGCGCGTCTCGGTGGCGACCGATCTCGTGGTCGTCACCTTCAAGGACGGCAACCGGCCGCTCGTGCTGCACCGCAACTCCACCGACGCGGTGTCGACGTGGGACGAGCTCGGCAGCGGCACCCTCGACGAGGAGCGCGTGCTCGGCGTCTACGAGGACCAGCTGCTGCTGATGAAGTACCCGGGCAACCTCTACGTGGAGCGGCCGCCGCTGTTCGTGGAGCTGTTCTTGCGCGATCCGAGCACCGCGCTGCCGCTGCCGGGCGCGCCCATCACCGCGCTCGGCCGCCTCCCGGCCGAGACCTATCTGCGGCCCTTCGCCTTCGTCGGCCCCGGCGTGGACGGGGCGCTCTCCTTCTACGACGAGAGCGCCAGCGTGCCGGTGCTCTGGCGTCTCGACGATAACGGCTTCGCCGTGCGCGACGACGGCGGGCACCGGCCGCTGACCGAAGGGATGACCGGCAGCGGCCTCGCCGCCGCACCGCGCTCGTCGGGGGACGCGCTGTATTTCTTGCGCCGGCAGGAGGGCGGCGTGTCTTTGATGCGCTATCGCAGCGAGCCCTGAGTCAGGCCCCTGCGCGTCGTCAAAGCGGCGCAAGGCGTTTACAACCGCAGGCACCGGGGCTTTAAGGACGGCGTCTCTGTGCGCGCGTCCTTACGCTGCGTCGTTCCCGTCCGTCCTCTCAGCACAGCAGGTGGTGAACCATGCCCGAGCTCAGCCTTTCGAAGATAGAGGAGCTCCTCGCCGACGAGAAGACCCTCCTCACGCACAAGTGCGAGACGATCGCCAAAGAGAAGCTCCATCACCCAGGCCCCGACTTCATCGATCGCGTCCTGAGCGACAGCGACCGCGGTCCGGCGGTGCTTCGCAACCTGCAGTCGATGTTCAACGCCGGGCGCCTCGGCGGCACCGGCTACCTCTCGATCCTGCCCGTCGACCAGGGCATCGAGCACACGGCGGGCGCCTCGTTCGCGCCGAACCCCGAGTACTTCGATCCCGAGAACATCGTGCGCCTCGCGCTCGAGGGCGGCTGCAACGCCGTGGCGTCGACCTACGGCGGGCTCGGCATCATCGCGCGCAAGTACGCGCACAAGATCCCCTTCATGCTCAAGATCAACCACAACGA
>CAYLZW010000133.1:0-14919 GCA_964388085.1 uncultured Myxococcales bacterium
CGTCCGAGAGCGCCACGCTCTCGGCCGGCGCCGTCGCCAGCGACGCGAACGCGGGCAGCGCGTCGACGGCCGCGGCGGCCGCGAGCGCGCCCGTGCTCATCGGCAGCGTCGCCGTGCTCGACGTCGTCGCCGTCAGCGCGGCGGACGCCACGGTCTACCGCCGGCAGAGCGGCGTGCGCGTGGAGCTCAGCGTCGAGAACCTCGGCGAGGCAGGCGCCGACGTCGCGAGCGCCGCGGACTGGCTGGCGTTCTCCGCGGGCGGCGTCGACGTCGGCGACGAGTACACGGTAACCCCCCTCGCGACAAACCCCACGCTGCTCGCGGGCGGCGCGAGCGCGCTGTTCGGCTTCGACGTCGCGGTGGCGGCAGGGGCGACGCTCGGCGGGGTGCTGCTCGATGGCGCCGCCTCCGGCACGGACGCCCTCTCCGGCAGCGTGACGAGCGACGCCGGCGCCACGACGACGGACGCGTGGAACGTGGCCGTGAACCAGCCGCCCGTCGCCTGCTTCGCCAGCGACTTCAGCGCGCGCGAGGTGAACGAGGCCTTCGGCGTCGACGCCTCCTGCAGCACGGACCTCGAGAGCGCCGCCGCCCTCACGGTCGAGTGGGACTGGCAGAACGACGGCACCTTCGACACGGCGCCGAGCACCACGAGGACGGCCACGCACGCTTACGCGGTCGAGGGGCTGTACACCATCGCGCTGCGCGTCACCGACGCCATCGGCTTCGCCAGCTACGCGACCTTCACGGTCGCGGCCGCGGCGAGCGGCAGGCTGCGCCTCGTGACGACGACGGACGCCAGCGGCGCGGGCTCCCTCATGGCGGCGCTGGCGGCGGCGAACAGCACGACCGGCGGCGACACCATCGCGTTCGATCGCGCGCTCTTCGACGGCGACCCCGTGCTCATCTTCGTCGGCAACGGTGACGGCCCCGTCCGCTTCACGGATGACGGCACCCGCGTCATGGGCCATGAGGGTGTTCGCGTCCGCTCGACGCGCGGCTTCCGCCTCGACGGCGACGACCTCGTGCTCGGGTATCTCGAGCTGAGCGGCAGCACCTTCGGCGATTGTGTCACCATCGGCGGTGACGACAACCGCCTCTTCGGCAGCCGCGTGGACGACTGCGACGACAGCGGCGTGGTCGTGCGCGGCGCGCGTAACACCATCGGCCCCGGCAACACCTTCCCCGGTGACTTCGGTGACGACGTCGTGTCCCTCGAGGGCTCGAACAACGCGGTGCTCTCGAACCGCTTCCTCGGCTGTGGCGACGCCTGCGTCGCGGCCGAATTCGGCTCGAGCGATCACCTCATCGCCCGCAACGTCGTCGCCGGCATCGCGGGTGACGGCGTCATCCTGCGCGGCGTCGGCCACGACGTGCACCACAACACGTTCGCGGGCGTCGGCAACACGGCGCTCAACGTCAACAGCGGGGCCGGACATAGCGCGCGCAACAACATCTTCACCGCCATCGGCGCCGGCGCCATCTGCGGTGACGCGGCCGACATCAGCGCCGACTACAACGACCGCTTCGACGTCTCGGCGGGCTCTTGTCAGGTGGTGCCGCCGGGCGCGCACAGCATCAGCGCCGATCCGCTCTACCAGGACGCGGCGAGCGGCGACTTCACGCTGGCGGAGGCGAGCCCGTGCCTCGACGTCGGAGACGCGGCCGTGGCCAGCGACGGCAACGGCGCCGCGCCTCTGCTCTACGACGGCGCCGGCCCCGACCTTGGCGCCTTCGAGCGCAGCGCTCCCTGAGCGACGGTCGGGCGGCTATCGAACGACGGGGAGCGAGAAGAAGAACGCGCTGCCCTCTCCCGCGCGGCTCTCGACCCAGACGCGGCCGCCGTGCGCCTCGACGAGGGCCTTCGAGATGCAGAGCCCGAGGCCGGCGCCGCGCTTTCGGTCCTCGGGCTTTGCCTGGAAAAAGCGCGTGAACAGCGCCGGTACGTCCTGCTCGTCGATGCCGCGGCCGGTGTCGCGCGTGCAGAACACCACCTCGTCTCCCACCTCGCACACCTCGAGCACCACCATGCCGCCGGCAGGCGTGAACTTGATGGCGTTGCCGACGAGGTTCGAGAGCACCTGCACGATGCGCTCGCGGTCGACGCAGACGTCCGGCAGGTCCGGCTGCACGCGCGCGACGAAGGTGAGAGAGGCCAGATCCACCAGCGGCTCGAGCGCGAGGACCGCCTCGGCGGCGACGGCGGCGCTCGGCTGCACGACCCGATCGATGACGAGGGCGCCCGCCTCCTGCCGGCGCACCTCCACGAGATCGTCGACGAGGCGCTTCATCCGCTCGGCGGCGAGGAGCATGAAGCGCACCGCCGAGCGGTGGCCGTCGTCGAGCTCTCGACCGCTGCTGTTCATGAGCAGGGCGCGGCCCGAGAGCAGGATCGAGGTCAGCGGGTTGCGCAGATCGTGTGCCACGATGCCGAGCACCTCGTCGCGCGCGCGCGTCGCCTCCTGCGCCGCCTTGTACAGCCGGGCGTTCTCGAGCGCGTTCGTGGCCCGGCGGGCGACCTCCTCGACGAGCCAGCGCTCGCGCTCGTCGAAGCGGCGCCCGCCGTCGCAGGAGACGAGCAGCGCGGTGGCGAGCAGCCCGTCCCGGCCGACCAGCACGACGTCGAAGGCCTCGCGCGCGCCGGCGTCGCGCAACACGCTCAGCTGCGCGGGGGAGAAGCCCGCGGGGAGAGCGTCGCTCGCGTCGAGCGCGCGGCGCAGGAAGGCCTGCGTGCTGGTGGGCAACGGATCGCCGAAGCGGAGCGTGACGTCGTCGGCGCCGAGCTCCTGGAGCTGCCGCGCCTGAGCGTGCTTGGCGCGATCGGCGACCAGCACGCGCGCCCGGCTCGGGCCCTCGCCTCGGGGCTCATAGACGTCGAGCACGACGATGTCGGCGAAGGCGTGCAGCGTGATCTCGCCGAGGCGGAGCAAGGTCTCGTTGAAGTCGAGCGACGACGTCAACAGCTCGCCCGCGACCGCCAGCAGCTGCTGTTCGTCCTCGCGGCGTTTTCGTTCGCTGACAGCGGCAGCGAGAAGCGGTAACGCGCTCACGTCGTGCATCTTGGCGACGGTCATGGTCCCCCCGTGGGAGCCGCCCTGCGGCTCCGTCTGCAAACCGTCCGCGCGCCGCTCCTGCCCCCCGGCGTTCGCTGCGCGGACCCTGGCGCGATCACCAGCGTGATCGTCTTCGCTCCCTCGCGATCACCCTCTGCATGCACCTTCCGGTACGAACAAACTCAAGCTGGTGATCGCGTAGTGCGAGCTGCCTATGGCACACCGCTGACGCGGAGAACGCAAGGCAGGGCCGCGCAACGTTTCCCGTGGGACGGGCCGCGCGCACATCACGCACCCTTTCGCGCCGTCGCCGCGCTTTGCCATTCTGACATCAGCGGAACCAAGGCGGCCGCCGCCCTGTCACTCTGGCAAGATTCCGCGCGCGCGCGATCTTTCAAGCAACCGAAAACAAATCGGTTTTGGGAATGGGCGGGACGGTCCACCTCTTGCTCACTCGCCACGGCGGGGCAGCCTTGCACCGCCTGAAGGTCCCTGGGAGCGCGCTGATGGAGATCTTGTTTCGCCGTCACTTCTGGTTGTTCCACGTCATCTTCCTGGCGGTGACCGCTTTCCTGCTCGCCCACGGTGTGAACGCGGGCATCGGCGCCTACCTGCAGGGGAAGCTCGCGGGCGGGGACGTCGTCACCACGCAGCGCCGCCCCGCGCCGAGCGGCCGATCGCGGAACTTCGAGGCCGCCACCGAGGCGAACATCTTCGGCGCCAAGCGCGAGGTGGTGACGGAGCAGGAGGCGAAGGTCGAGACCTGCAAGACCGACAAGGACTGTAAGGACGGTACCTGCCAGGACGGCGTCTGCCAGGAGAGCGGCGACCCGAAGAACGATCTCGCGAGCGCGGTGCCGAGCGAGCTGCGCGCGCGCCTCGTCGGCACCGCGGTGTTCTCCGACGCGGAGTACTCGCTCGCCTCCATCGTCGACGAGACCGCCGGCAAGGACGCCGAGGCCGAGCTCTACTCCATCAACACCTGCCCGAAGTCCGCGCCCGCGCCGGCCGACGCCGGCCCCCTCGACAACCAGCCGGAGCGGAGCCCGTGCAACCAGCTGATGGACGTCGCCGAGGTGAAGCTCATCGACGCCGATCGCGTGTACTTCTACAACCGCAGCGAGGAGCGCTTCGAGTACCTGACGCTCGGCGAGGAGCCGAAGAAGGGCCCCGCCGTCGCCTCGCGCCCGGCGCAGAAGAAGCAGTCGCGGCGTCAGAAGAAGAGCAAGCTGGCCGACGAGCTCGAAGAGCACATCAAGAAGACGGGCGAGAACCAGTACTCCGTCGAGCAGGCGGGCGTGGACAAGGCGCTCGGTGATCTGTCGAGCCTCGCGACGCAGGCGCGCATCGTGCCCGCCTTCGAGGGCGGCGAGGCCGTGGGCTTCAAGCTCTTCTCCATCCGGCCGGGCTCGCTCTACTCGAAGATCGGCATCCAGAACGGCGACGTCATCAGCCGCATCAACGGCTACGAGATCAACAGCCCCGACAAGGCGCTCGAGGTCTACCAGAAGATGAAGGACGCCAAGGAGATCACCGTCGACATGAAGCGTCGCGGGAAGCCGGTCACCCTCAACTACAACATCGTGCCCTGAGCCCGCATGGCGCCTCCCTTCTCCTCCCGCCTGCTCTCGCCCTCGCTCGCGCTGCTGGCGGTGCTGTTCGTCGTCGTGGGGCTGCTCGTCGTGTGGCCGGAGCCGTGGGACGACGCGCGCCCGCTCGTGACCCTCGAGCGCGCGTCCTCGTCGCCACGCCAGGCGTTCGACGCGCCGCTCGCCGGGGTGGACGGGCTCGCGCAGCCGCTCAGCGTCACGCCGCTCCTCGAGGACGGCGTGCCGCGCGGCCTCGTGCTCGGCCCGGTGCACGCGGGCTCGCTGTTCGCGCGCATGGGCTTGCAAGAGGGGGACGTCCTGTTGAGCTTCCATGACCTCGGCGCCCTCGACGCGCCGCAGTGGGTGGCGCACGTCGAGCGCGCCGGTCGTCCGCTGCGCGTGGAGTACGCGGCCGCGCACGATGCTCCCGAGCGCCATGCCTCCGCGCGTGCTAGGAGCGCGCCTCTCTCTCCCTCGCCCTTCTCCCGCCGCGCCGCCGACCTCGGTGAAGACTGAACATGCAGAACACGACTGAGCTGAAGACCCTCATGATGAAGACGTTCAAGAGCAGCGCGCTGCCGCGGACCTCGTCGCTGCTCGTGCTGGGCATCGTGCTCGCCGGCGCCGAGCCGCTGTACGCGCTCGAGCGCGAGGCGCCCGACGAGCTGCCCGCTGAAGCCGTGCGGCTGGCGCAGAGCGACGAGCCGACGCCGGGCAAGCCGAAGTCCTGCCGTCCGGCCAAGGGCACGTTCTCGTTCAACGCGGACAAGGAGACCATCGAGTCGCTGCTCAAGCGCATCAGCCAGCTCACCTGCAAGAACTTCATCGTCGCCGAGAGCGTGAAGGGCAAGAGCGACATCACCATCATCAGCCACCGGCCGGTGAACGTGTGGCAGGCGGAGGCGGCGTTCCTCGCGGCCCTCGAGGCGAACAACATGGCGCTCGTGCCGGCGGGCGCCTACTGGAAGGTCGTCGAGCGCAAGGACGCCGTGAAGCAGAACCTGCCGATGTACGAGTCGGCCGACGAGCTGCCGAACACCGACGCGCAGGTGACGCTCCTCTATGAGCTCAAGTACGCCGACGCGAACCAGGCGCAGTCGCTGCTTCGAAACCTCATCTCGAAGTCCGGCGACCTGCAGCTCGTCGGCGGCAACCTGCTCATCATCACGGACGCGGCGTCGAACATTCAGCGCCTGACGAAGATCCTCGAGAAGATCGACGTGTCGGGCAGCTCGGCGCGGCTGCACGTCGTGAAGGTGGTGTGGGCCGACGCGACGCAGGTCGCCCAGAAGCTGCAGGAGATCTTCAAGGACGCGACCCCGCGCGCGGGCGGCGCTGCTCGTGCTCCGGCGCGCGCGCGTGCGGCGCGTGGCGGTGACGGCGCGGCCGACGCCGGCGGCGGTGACGCCGAGGCCGAGGACCTCTCCATCGACAAGATCATCCCCGACGAGCGCACCAACAAGCTCATCATCATCGCCTCGCAGAAGGCGTTCCAGAGCCTCAAGGAGGTCATCGATCTCCTCGACGTGCCCGGCGACGACACCTCCACCGGCACGCGCATCTTCGTGCACGCGCTGAACAACACCGACGCCACCAAGGCGGCCGCGACGCTGTCGTCGCTGGCGCAGGCCGGTGGGGCCAAAAAGCCCGCCAAGGGCGCCGCGGCCAACCAGTCGGCCGAGCTGTTCGAGGGCGAGGTGAAGGTCACCGCCGACGAGACCACCAACTCCCTGGTCATCGTGGCGAGCCCGCGCGACTACAAGGCGCTGAAGCGCGTGCTCGACGAGCTCGACGCGCGCCGCCCGCAGGTGTTCGTCGAGGCGGCCATCCTCGAGGTGGCGGTGAACGAGAACCGCCGCGTGGGCCTCGACGCCTACACCGGCCTGCCGGTCACGGTGCCCGGGCTCGAGGGCACGGGCCTCGGCATCCTCGCCAACGAGGGCGGCAAGAACCTCGTGGTCAGCTCCGCGCAGGCGCTGGCGGCGCGCTCGCTGTTCGAGCGGCTGAACACCAACACCATCGACGCCACGCAGCTCGGCGCCGCCGTGGACGCGTCCACCGCCCTCGACAGCCTGCTCGGCGTGGTCGCCTTCCAGGGGCCCGCGGTGCCGGGCTCTCAAGACATCTTCGGCTTCCCGGTGCCCTCCTTCGGCGTCGTGTTGAACGCGTTGACCACGAACGCGAACGTGAACGTGCTCTCGACGCCGCACATCATGACCACGGACAACGAGAAGGCCGAGATCAGCGTCGGCGAGCGCATCCCCGTCGTGCGCGGCATCGCGCCCATCGGCGGCGGCGGCGCGGCGGGCGTGTTCGGCGGCCTGCAGCAGGTCGCCTACGAGGACGTGAAGCTGAAGTTCACCGTCACGCCGCACGTGAACGACGCCGGCGAGATCCGCGTCGAGCTCGAGCAGGAGGTGTCGGACCTCGGCGGCAGCGTGCCCGTCGGCAACGGCCTCGAGCAGCCCATCATCACGAACCGCACGGCCAAGACCACCGTCGTCGTGCGCGACCAGCAGACCGTGGTGCTCGGCGGCCTCATGGCCGATCGCGAGACCGACTCGGAGTCGAAGATCCCCATCCTCGGCGACATTCCGCTCATCGGCTGGTTGTTCAAGAACTGGAGCGACGCGGAGTCGAAGACGAACCTCATCCTCGTGCTCACGCCGTACATCGTGCGCACCGAGGACGACTTCCGAAAGATCTATGAGCGCAAGATGCGCGAGCGGAAGGAATTCCTCGAGACCTATTACGGCATCGCCGCCGACTACAACCCGTACATCGACTACGCCAAGAAGACCGGACCGCTCGGCACGCTCGCGCGCCGCGTCGACTACGAGATGCTGAAGGTCGAGAACGGCGGCCCCGGCCTGCCCGGCGATCTCGTCATCACGCCCGAGGCGGAGATCACGCCGTTCCCGTCGAGCGACGTCGAGGGGGACGTCGAGGGGGAGGGCCCGCTGCCGAGCGACGCCGCAGTGCCTACGGGTGACGAACCGCCCGTGGCGCCCGAGGCCGTAGCGCCCACCGACACCGGTGCGGACGCCTCGGGCGGCGCCGCGGGTGACGCGGCCGCGGGCGGCGCCGACGACGGCGCTCCCGGCGGCGCGGAGGGTGACGAATGAGCGAGGCCGAATTCGAAGACGTGCCGACGCAGGCCATGCAAGCGCCGAGCGGCGTCGTGCCCTCGCGCTTGCCCGCGCCGTCGCACCGGAACCTCATCGGGCGCGCCTTCGGCGAGCTCGTGTGTGATCTCTTCGAGGTGCCGCCGGCGAAGATCGGCGAGGCGCTCGATCTGCAGGCGCAGAAGGGCGGGCGCATCGGCGAGATCCTCGTCTCGCTGAAGGTGCTGACGCAGGAGCAGGTGCTCGAGGCGCTCGCCGTGCAGCTCGAGCTGCCCTACCTGACGGAGATCGACGCGGACCTCATCCCCGAGGAGATCATCCGCCAGGTCCCCATCACCTTCGCGAAGCAGAACGAGTTCGTGCCGCTCGGCAGGAGCGAGGACAACGTCGTGCTGGTGGCGACCACCGACCCGCTCGACGTCGCCACGCAAGACTCCCTGCGCGCGCTCTTGCAGAGCGAGCTCGAGCTCGCGGTGGCGCGGCCTGAGACCATCCGTAACGCCATCAACAACGCCTACGACCGCGCCACCCGGCAGGCCGAGACGGCGGTGGAGGCGCTCGAGGACGGCGAGGAGGGGCTCCAGCTCGAGGAGGACGTCGTCGACCTCCTCGACATGGACGGTGACGACGAGGCGCCCATCATTCGCCTGGTCAACTCGCTCATGAGCCAGTCGGTGAAGGACCGCGCCAGCGACATCCACATCGAGCCCTTCGAGCGCGAGCTCGTCGTGCGCTTTCGCGTCGACGGCGTGCTGCGCGAGATCATCAAGCCGCCGAAGCGCTTTCAGAACTCGATCATCAGCCGCGTGAAGATCATGGCGGGGCTGAACATCGCCGAGAAGCGCCTGCCGCAGGACGGCCGCATCCGCTTGAAGGTGGCCGGCAAGGACATCGACATCCGCGTCTCGACGGTGCCGACCACCTACGGCGAGCGCATCGTCATGCGTCTGCTCGATCGCTCGAGCGTGCTGCGTGACCTCGACACCATCGGCTTCAACCCCCGCAACCTCTCGATCATCAACGCGCTGATCCAGAAGTCGCACGGCATCATTCTGGTCACGGGCCCGACGGGCTCGGGCAAGACGTCGACGCTGTACGGCTGCCTGGCCAAGATCAACCGGCCCGATCTGAACATCCTCACCATCGAGGATCCGGTCGAGTACCAGCTGAAGGGCGTCGGCCAGGTGCAGGTGAACGCGAAGATCGACCTGACCTTCGCCAACGGCCTGCGCTCGTTCCTGCGTCAGGATCCCGACGTCATCATGGTCGGTGAGATCCGCGACCGCGAGACGGCCGAGATCGCGATTCAGGCGTCGCTCACGGGTCACCTCGTGCTGTCGACGGTGCACACCAACGACTCGGCCGGCGCGGTCACGCGTATCGTCGACATGGGCGTCGAGCCCTTCCTGGTGGCGAGCTCGCTCATCGGCGTGCTGGCGCAGCGCCTCGTGCGCACCATCTGTAACGAGTGCAAGGAGAGCTACGAGCCCGAGCCGGCCGAGCTCGTCGACATCGGCGTCGACGCGCACAAGGCGGCCACCAGCCGGGTGTATCGAGGGCGCGGCTGCGCGAAGTGTCTACAGACGGGCTACCAGGGGCGTACCGGCATCTACGAGCTGATGCTCATCGACGACGAGATCCGCCAGCTCATCCTGAAGAACGTGGACGCGAGCACGATCAAGAACGTGGCGCGCAAGAAGGGCCTCAAGAGCTTGCGTGAGGACGGCGCCGAGAAGGTGCTCGCCGGCATCACGACCACGGCCGAGGTCACGCGCGTCACGCAAGAAGACTCCATGAGCCTCGAGGCCTTCTGATGCCGGTCTTCGAATACAAGGGCTTCGACGACAGCGGCAAGGCCGTGAAGGGGGCGCGCGAGGCGGACGGCGCCAAGACCCTGCGCACCGTGCTGCGTCGCGAAGGCATCATGGCCACCGAGGTGAAGGCGTCGGGGCGTGACGCGCGCGGCAAGAAGGCGGCCGCTAAGGAGAAGGGCGGTCTCCTCGACAAGGAGATCGAGCTCTCGTTCCTGCAGAACGTCAGCGTCGAGGAGCTCAGCGTGGCGACGCGCCAGCTCGCGACGCTCTTGCAGGCGGGCGTGACGATGGTGGAGTCGCTCACCGCCATCATCGATCAGATCGAGAACCGCGCCTTCAAGCGCATGTTCTCGCACGTGAAGGACGACGTGAACGAGGGCTCCTCGCTCGCGGACGCGCTGGCCAAGCACAAGCCCTTCGACCACGTGTTCGTGAACATGGTGCGCGCGGGCGAGTCGTCCGGCACGCTCGACCTCGTGCTCGAGCGCCTGGCCGACTTCAAAGAGGGCCAGGCGCGCCTCAAGGGCGAGGTCATGGGCACGATGATGTACCCCATCATCATGATCTTCGTCGGCATCGGCATCATCGGCGTGCTCTTCACCGTCGTCGTGCCGCGCATCACGCGCATCTTCGAGCACGCCAACGCGCAGCTGCCGATCCAGACCCGCATCCTCATCTGGGCGAGCAGCTTCACGCGCGATTGGTGGTGGCTCATCCTCATCGTCCTCGTGGGCTTCGTGTTCTTCACGCGCCGCTGGGTGCGCACGGAGAAGGGCCGCGCCAAGTGGGACGCCTGGAGCCTGCACCTGCCCATCTTCGGCGGCCTCTTGCGCATGATCGCCGTGGCTCGCTTCGCGCGCACGCTGAGCACGCTCTTGAACGCGGGCGTGTCGCTGCTCATCTCGCTCGACATCGTGCGCAACGTCGTCGCCAACGCCGTCATCGCCAAGGCGGTCGACGACGTGAAGGAGGCCGTGCGCGAAGGCGAGGACATCGCCACGCCGCTCAGGCGCTCCGGCCAGTTCCCGCCCATGATCGTGCACATGGTGGCCATCGGCGAGAAGTCCGGTCAGCTCGAGGGCATGCTGAACCGCGTCGCCATCTCGTTCGAGCACCGCGTCGAGACGCGCATGAAGACCATGACCTCGCTGCTCGAGCCCGTGATGATCCTCGGCATGGGCGGCATCGTCGGCTTCATCGTCTTCTCGATCCTCATGCCCATCCTGCAGATGAACACCCTGGTCCGTTAGTGCCCGCTCGTTCGTGCTCGCTGTCGCTTTACTGGAGAAACGAAATGACCCCGTCCGTGAACCTCGCCCCTCGTCTCGCGCCTCGCTCCGCCCGTCGTCGTCGCAACCACGCCGCCGCGCGCGGCATGTCGTTGCTCGAGATCATGGTCGTCATCACCCTCATCGGCCTCGTGGCCGCGGCCGTGTCGGTCGCCGTCATGAACCAGCTCGAGAAGGGCGAGATGGACACCGCGCGCAACCAGGCCTTCGAGATCGGCAAGAGCATCGAGCTCTTCAAGCTGCAGCAGGGCGGCTATCCGACGACCGCGCAGGGCCTGTCGGTGCTGGCGAGCCCGCCGCGCGGCAAGCCCCTCATGGAGCGCGTGCCGCAAGACCCCTGGGGCGAGGAGTACATCTACGTGATCCCCGGGCAGAAGAACCCGAACAAGTTCGACGTCCGTTCGAAGGGCCCCGACAAGGCCGAAGGAACGGAAGACGACATCGGCAACTGGCCCGATGACGTTTGATTCGTCTGATCCCCTCGATCGCTGAAGGACCGCTGAGCACCGCATGAACCTCCGCGCCCGTGGCTTCACCCTCCTCGAGATCGGCATCGCGCTGGTCATCCTCGGGCTCATGCTCGCGGTGGCCGTGCCGAGCATCAACGCGATCTCGGGCGCGGAGCTGAAGAAGACGACGGGCATGCTGCAGGGGCTCATGCGCGACACCTACGCGCGCGCGGCGCTCAGCGGGCACACGCATCGCGTGGTGCTCGACCTCGAGGCGGGCAGCTACTGGGTCGAGGCCACCGAGGGCGGCGTCGTCTTGAAGCGCGAGAAGCTCTCGCTCACGCGCGAGGGCGACGCCGTGCTCGACAAGGTGGACGAGCGCATCGAGGACGTCGACGCGGACAGCAAGGACGAGGAGGATCAGGAGCGCTTGAAGCTCTACCGCCACCCGTCGTGGGCGCCGGTGGCCTTCCCCGGGCAGGACCGTACAGACGAGATCAGGCCCCAAAAGCTGCCATCGGAGGTGCGCTTCAAGAGCGTGTGGGTGGATCACCTCGAGGAGGCGGCGACGGGTGGGCAGGTGGCCATCCACTACTTCCCCGGCGGCTACACCGAGGAGGCGCACATCACGCTCACGGACGACGACGAGGGCGCGCGCACCTTCACGCTCGTGACGAACCCGCTCACGGGCGAGGTGTACGTCGAGGACACGGAACCCGAGATCCCGGAAGGAGACGATTAGCATGACCATTCGTCGTCGCTCCGCTCGGGGCTTCACGCTGCTCGAGGTGATGGTCGCCATCGCGCTGCTCGCGCTCGGCCTCGTGCTCTTGCTGAGCGTGCAGGCGCGCTCCATTCAGCTCGCGCAGCAGGCGCGCAATATGTCGGTGGCGACCGGGCTCGCGCGCGCGAAGCTCTACGACTGCACGCAGGACCTGCTGAAGAAGGGCTTCTCCATCGGCGACTACAACGAGGAGGGCGACTTCAGCGACGAGGAGATGGAGTCGTTCTACTGGGAGTGCCACGCCTACCAGCCGGACCTCCCCGTCGCCGACGTCACCGACGTGACGCAGGGGCTCACGCAGGGCGCCGCGGCCTTGGCGGGCGGCAGCGACAGCGCGAACGCGGGCATGGCCGAGCAGGCGGCCGGCATGGGCGCCGGCATGCTCGCGCCGGTCATGAGCCAGATCTCGAGCGTGGTGGGCGAGTCCATCCGCGAGCTCGTCGTCATCGTGCGCTGGAGAGAGGGCGAGCTCTGGGAAGAGCTGCGCGTGACGACGCACGTCATCGACAAGACGCGCATCAACGCCATCGCCGGACAGTTGCAGGGCATGGCCGGAGCGATGGGCGGCATGCTGCCGCCCGGTCTTCAGCCACCGCAACCTCCTCCGGGAGACGACAAATGAGCGCACGTCGTCACCACGCCCGTCAATTCAGGGCCAAGGGCTTCTCGCTCATGGAGGTCATGATCGCGAGCGCGCTGCTCGCCATCACGGGCGGCCTGCTCTACACGTCGCTGTCGTCGTCCATCGACGCCAAGGAGATGGTGGAGGGCACGAGCAACCGCTACCACCTCGCGCGCCAGGGCCTCTCGCGCATGGTCGATGAGATCTCCATGGCCTACCTGTCGAAGCATCACAGCCAGGTCGAGAAGCGCAGCGAGACCCGCTTCGTCGGCGGGCGCGACTCGCTCACGTTCACCGCCTTCGGCTACGTGGCGCGCAAAGAGGGCTCGAAGAGCGGCGCCTCGCGACAGCTCGAGTACTCGCTCGACATGGACGATCGCACCGACGCGCAGGCGCTCGTCCGCCGCGTGCAGGCGAACCTCGACGACGACGTCGAGGAGGGTGGCCGCGAGCAGACGCTGCTGCCGTATGTGACCGAGCTCGAATTCGAATACTGGGACCCGCAGGCGGAGGACTGGAAGGAAGAGTGGGACACCGAGGAGGCGGCGACGCTGAACCGCTTGCCCGAGCGCGTGCGCATCACGCTGACCGCCAAGATGGACGACGAGGACGGGCGCGAGCAGCGCTTCATGACACAGAGCCGCATCTTCATGGCCTATAGCCCCATCCCCGTCATGTCTTTCGACAAGTGACGCTTATGACGACGCTGACAGAGCGAATCAGAGGGAGCCGCGGCTGGCGCATCTTGATGACGCCGGTGGGCCGTCGTGTGCCCGTGGGCAAGACGGGCGCGCCGCACGGCATCGCGCTGTTCATGGTGCTCATCGCGCTCGCGCTCATGAGCGCCGTCGTCACGGACTTCGGCTACAACGAGATGGTGCGCTACAAGCTCGCCGCGCACGAGCGGGACGCGCTCAAGGCGCAGGCGCTGAGCGACAGCGGCGTGAACGTGGCTCGCCTGTTGCTGTCCATCCAGGCGGCCGTGCAGCCCATGCTGACGCAGCTCGCGGCCGCCGGCATCCCCTTGCCCGCGCACACCATCTGGGAGCTCGTGCCCTTGGACAGCGAGCTCATGAAGGGGCTCACCACCGGCGAGCTGCAGTCCATGTTCGGCATGGACGTGAGCCAGGTGGTGGCCGAGCGCGCCGAGGCGGCGGCCGAGAAGCGCCAGGAGCTGATCGAGGACTTCGACGAGGGGGCGCCCGGCGCCGGCAGCGGCCCGTTCATCGCGCCCGAGGGCGGCTTCGGCGCCTTCGACGGCGGCTTCACCGTCGCCATCGAGGACGAGGAGAAGAAGGCGGTCTCGCTGCGCGGCTGGGCGACGGAGGTGAACCCGCAGAAGCGCTGGTCTTACGTCGTGCGGCTCATGGCGCTGTTCTCCCCCGAGCGCTACGACTTCTTGTTCGAGGAGCGCGACAGCAACGGCAACCGCGTGGACCGCCTCGAGCTCATCGCCAACATCTACGACTACATGGACGCCAACGAGGACGCCACCGATCCGCGCTCGGAGCTGACGGACTGGGGACGACAAGGCAGCGGCTCCGAGGACGGGCTCTACACGAGCTACGACAAGGTCGAGCCGAAGAACGCGCACTTCGACAGCACGGCGGAGCTCTTGCGCGTGCACGGCTTCAGCGACGCGCACATGAAGGCCTTTGGGGACCAGATCAGCATCTACGGCGACAATAAGGTGAACCTGCTCTCGGCCGACGCGCTCGCCATCGAGTTCCTCGTGCGCCTCTGCGCGGCGGATCCCTTCGATTACAAGCTCATCGATCAGGTCTGGATGCAGGAGACCCTGCAGCTCTGGAACGAATGCAAGATGCTCGGCATCCTCGGCGGCTGCCAACTGAGCCCACAGGGCTTCACGACCTTCCTCGACGGGCGCGGCCTCGTGACGAACGCGCAGACCTGTCAGGAGAACATCGGGCTCGAGTCGAAGACGTTCACGGTGCGGGTCACCGCCACCGTCGGCGACGTCTCGAGGACGACAACGCTCGTCGCCCGCGTCGCCGGCGCGTCCGAGGAGTACTACTACTATTCGGTTCGCTGAACGCGTCTCGTCTCTACAGGTCCTTCCGGTTTCTTTCTGGTCTCTGAACGCTCGCGCTCGAAAGCCCCCCACAGGGAGGGAGCAAGATGGCTCAACGGATCGTCGGCCTCGACCTCGGCAGCTACAGCATCAAGGCGGTGC
>CAYLZW010000134.1:0-4025 GCA_964388085.1 uncultured Myxococcales bacterium
CCGTCCATGAGCACGACGGCCGCGGCGCCGTCGGACACCTGTGAGGAGTTGCCCGCCGTCACCGAGCCCTTGGCGTCGAACACCGGACGCAGCTTGGCGAGCGCCTCGAGGGTGCTGTCGGGCCTTGGGCCTTCATCTTGCGCGAAGGTGACGCGGTGCTTGTTGCCGCTCTCGTCCCAGACGTCGACGTCGACGGGCACGATCTCGCCCTGGAACAGCCCCTTCTCGATGGCGTTGGTGGCGCGCTTGTGGCTCTCGAGCGCGAACGCGTCCTGCTCCGCGCGGGAGACGCCGAACTTGTTGGCGACGTTCTCCGCCGTGATGCCCATGGGCGTGTACACGCCGGGGTGCTCGTCCATGAGCAGCGGGTTCGCGCTCGGCTTGTGCCCGCCCATGGGGACGAGCGACATGGACTCGACGCCGCCGCCGATGCCGACCTCGATCTGGCCGACCATGATGCTCTTGGCGACGTCCGCGACCGCGTTCAGCCCGCTCGAGCAGAAGCGGTTCAGCGTCGCCGCGCTGGTGGTCTCGGGCAGCCCCGCGAGGAACATCGCGATGCGCGCGACGTTCATGCCCTGCTCGGCCTCGGGCATGGCGCAGCCGAGGATGACGTCCTCGACGTCGGCAGGCTTCACGCCGGCGCGCTCGACCGCGGCCTTCAGCACGTGGCCCGCGAGGGTGTCCGGACGGGTGTCCTTGAGGGTGCCCTTGCCGCCCTTTCCGATGGCGGTGCGCACGGCAGAGACGATGGCGACCTCACGCATGACTGCTCCTACTTCGCCGAGCCGTACGACGACGGGTGGCGAAAGAAGCGTATAGACGCGCCGGGTCCGCGCCACAACGCGGCGGCGCTCGCTCGCAGCCGGGGACGCGGAAAACCCACGCAGACGCCGCCACGGGCCCCCCGGGATCCGCTGAACGCCGCTGCCGGAGCTCGCTCAGGGGCAGGTCCCGTCGTCGTCCGTGCCGTCGACCCAGGTGCTGCCCGCCACGGTCACCCGGCCGAGCAGCTCGTTCGCCGCGCAGGTCGGCAAGAGGGGGTTCTCCACGATCTCGATGTCGTCGCCCACGGTCGTGAGCCCGTCGAGGCCCGCGAGGCTCGTCAGCGCGTGGTTGTCCTCGATGATGAGGTCGTCGCCCACGGTCGTGAGCGCCGAGAGGCCGCTGAGATCGCTGAGGTCCGTGTAGCGGATCTGCAGGTCCTCGACGTACGTCAGGCCGGCCAGCGCCGGGAGGTCGGCGGCGGAGTGCACCCAATACTCATCGCTGACCGGCACCACCTTCACCGCCTGCGCGTCGCCCTGCTCGCCGCCCGCGCAGCGCAGCGTGAAGCTCGCGTCCTCGCCGAAGCTCACGGTGGGCACGACAGCCAGCGAGCCGCGCGGAGGGACGGCGCCGTCGTAGCCCGGCCCGGTGAGCGTGCAAGCGCTCGCCGCGCGCGTCGTCCACACCAAGACGGCGGGCTCACCGACCTGCACCGACGGGCTGGCGACGAAGTCGATGATCTGCGGCGGAGGGCTCACGTCCTCCGGCGGGCCGGGCACGAGGGGCGCGCTCAGGGTCATGGCGGGCACGTCCGCGTAGTCGAGCAACGCCGCCCGTAACAGCGCATAGCTGTCGGCCAGGGCGAGCTGGTGCCGCAGCGTCGCGGCCTCGCCGGGCGGCAGGTCGGGCAGCGTCCAGGCGGCGCCGATGCCGATGTCACCCGTCGCCGCGTTGCCGCCCGGCAGCGCGCCGTCTCGCGCCTGTTCGAACACGAGGCTCTCGAGATCGACCGAGTGGCTCTCGCTGCGCGGCACCGCGCGGACGCCGACGACCTTGGTCACGCTACGGCTTGGATCCGACGCGTACACGACGTCGTCCTCCTCGACGTACGCCGCCGTGTCGTCCGAGGAGTCGTCGAGATCCGTGTCGATGACGACGAAGAAGCGCAGGCCCGCCACGTGCTGGGCGCCGGCATTCTCGACGCGCAGCAGGTGGCGCACGATGCGCTGGTCGCCGAGCCAGGTGAATTCCCTCAGGCGCAGGGAGCCGGCGTTCACCACCGTCTCGAAGAGCTGCTGGTTGCCGACCCGCAAGCGTCGCGTGGACGGGAGCTCGATGCCGAACACCGCCGTCGCCGGATCGTTGCCGTTGCTGCCCGTGCTCGAGCCGTAGTCGCCGTCCGACGACAGGATCTTGGCGGCGCGGTGAAACACCGTGTCGCGGCCGGCGAGGTCCTCGAAGGTCTTGAGCGACAGGCCCGAGGCCGTGCCGTCCGCGTCGCGCCCGAGGCCGGAGACCACGACGTTGTTGTTCCAGGTGATCGGCTGCACCCGGGACTGCCAGTACGGCGGCGCTCCCTCTTCGATCGCCTCGCTATCGTCGGCGAAGTAGATGCTGAAGCGGCGCTCACCGCCGGCGGGCGTCACGCCGCGCAGGGCGAAGAAGACGACGCCGTCACCGCTGATGGGGTCGAAGAAGAAGTAGCTCGGGCGCTCTGCCAGCACGCGGCCCGTCGCGTCGTGCTCGACCACGCGCGGCGAGCGCTCGTCGAAGGACGCTATGCCGGCCTCCGCCAACAGCGCGGGGAGGTTCAGCTCCACGTCGACCGGGTAGTCCATGCGAGCGCGCGCGCCGGCGTCGAAGACGACGTCCACGCGGTAGGGCCAGCGCCGGTCCCACCACTCACCGGCTGCGGCGGCGAACGGCCCGGCGTCGACCGCGCCGGCGTCCGCGGCGCCAGCGTCGTCGGCAGCGGCGTCTCCCGCGTCCTCGTCGCCGCCGTCTCGCCCACCGCCGTCGTCAGCGACGCCGCTGTCGATCACGCCGCTGTCGGCAGGGCCGCTGTCCGCCGGGCCGCTGTCCGGGCCGCCCGCGTCCTCGTCGGGCCTGCCCGCGTCGTGACGCCCGGCGTCGGCGAGCGGGCCGCCGTCGCCGGACGACACGCACGTGCCGCTCCAGCAGGAGAAGCCGTCGACGCACGGGTGGCTCTCGTCACACGCCTTGCCGTCGAGGGGGACCGACACCCAGCAGCCGGTCGCGCCCAGCGCGAAGGCGGCGGCGAGCACGCCACCTTTGACCCACGAGCAGGATGAGGCGCCCCGCGACATCGGCATCAGGGTGACATCGCGCCGGTGCCGGAGGCAACCGTGCCCCGCTCCTGGACGCGCTCGTCGACGACAGCGGCGGGTAGGACAGGCCACCGCCCGACGGCTTGGTCTCGAGGTGTGTCTGTGTGACCCTCGCTGCATGCCGTCTGATCGACTCCTCGCGACGAGGACTCCACAGCCCGGCGGGACCGTCGCGCTCGTCCTCGTGCTGTTCTCGCTCTCGCTCTCCGCGACGGAGGCTCACGCGAGCGAGCCTCGTCCGCCCCTGCGGCTCGCCATGTCGGGCGCCTTCCAGCCGTTCTCGACGACGGACGAGGAGGGCGTGCTGGTCGGCTTCGACGCCGACATCGCGCGCGCGCTCGCCACGCGCATGGGACGCGAGCCCGTCCTGGTGCAGGTGGACTGGGCCGGCATCCAGGCGGGCCTGCAGCAGCGGAAGGTCGACCTCATCTGCGGCTCCATGGCCATCACGCCGGCGCGCCTCGAGCACATGCACTTCTCGCTGCCCTACTACGTGAGCGGCGCGCAGGTGTTCGTGAAGCGCGGCACCGACACGCTCGCGGGCGCGCGCATCGGCGTCACCGAGGACTCCACCTACGCCAAGTACGTCGACGAGCACCCAGAGGACTTCCCCGGCGCCAGCGTGCTGCGCTTCGGCAGCGAGGCCGTGCTGGTGGCGGCCCTGAACGCGGGCAAGCTCGACGCCTTCGTGTCCGATCGCATCGTCGGCGGCTTCTACGCCTCGAAGAGCAGCGGGGTCGCCATCGTGCCCTTCGGGGAGCTCTTGTACCGCGAGCCCTGCGGCGTCGCGGCGCGGCTCGACTCGGCCGAGCTCGTGCACGAGGTCAACCAGGCGCTGCTCGGCATCGTCCAGGACGGCACCTACGCGCGCATCTACCAGCGCTGGGTCGGCAGCGCGCCCGACCTCGA
>CAYLZW010000134.1:4125-14817 GCA_964388085.1 uncultured Myxococcales bacterium
GCCGGCGGCTACATCTTCCTCGTGCGCGGGACGCCGCTGCTCGTGCAGCTCTTCCTCGCCTACTTCGCCGTCGCCACCGTCGTGAACCGGCTCCTTGGCCTCGAGCTCATGGGAGCCTTCGGCGCCGCGCTGCTCGCGCTCGTCGTCAACACCACCGCCTACAACGCCGAGACCGTGCGCGGCGGGCTCGGCAGCGTCCCGCGCGGGCAGTGGGAGGCGGCGCTCTCGCTCGGCATGTCGCGCGCCCTCACCCTCCGGCGCGTGGTGCTGCCGCAGGCCCTGCGCGCCTCGCTGCCGTCCCTCGGCAACAACGTCGTCGTGCTCATCAAGGACACCTCGCTGGTCGGCGCCATCACCCTCGTCGAGCTGACCTACTCGGCGCGCAACGTCGTGTTCCAGACCGGCCAGGCGCTCTTGCCCTTCCTGCTCGCGGCCGGCTTCTACATCGTCATCATCGCGCTGGTCTCCGTCGGCGTGGCCGCCTGCGAGCGCTGGCTCTCGCCCGCGAGGACGTCATCATGAGCAGCTCCCCTGACGCTCGCGCGCGCGAGGCGCGGTCCTTCGACGTCGAGGCGCGCGGGCTCACGAAGTCCTTCGGCGAGCTGCCGGTGCTGCGGGGCGTGGACTTCACGCTCGAGGCGGGCGAGCGCGTGGCGCTCATCGGGCCCTCCGGCTCCGGCAAGAGCACCCTGCTGCGCTGCCTGAACCTGCTCGAGCGACCCGACGGCGGCGAGCTGTCCGCCTTCGGCGAGCGCGTCGACTACCGCCAGATGAAGGCCGCGGCGCTGTCGCGTCACCGCGCGCGCATGGGCATGGTCTTTCAGCACTTCCACCTGTTCCCGCACCGCACCGTGCTCGAGAACGTCATGGAGGCGCCGCTCCGGGTGCTGAAGCAGCCCGCGGCGCTCGCGCGCGAGAACGCCGAGTCCCTGCTCGATCGCGTCGGCCTGTCGGACAAGGCGAGCGCGTGGCCGGAGCAGCTGAGCGGCGGCCAGAAGCAGCGCACCGCCATCGCCCGGGCGCTCGCCATGAGCCCCCGCGTCATGCTGCTCGACGAGGTCACCAGCGCGCTCGACGTCGAGATGATCGCGGGCATCAACGAGCTGCTCATCGGGCTCGCCGACGACGGCATGACCATGGCCATGGTCACGCACGACCTCGCCTTCGCGCGGAAGGCCGCGACGCGCATCTGCTTTCTGGACGGCGGGCGCATCGAAGAGGAGGGGGCGGCGAGCGCGCTGCTCGAGATGCCTCGTTCTGAGCGTCTGCGCGCGTTCCTCCGCGCGGTGGGGTAGCGCCGCAGTAGAGTGCGCGGCGGCGTTTCGCACGACGCGACGCCAGCTGGGAGGCTTCGATGACGCGCGCGGTGCGTTCCCTTGTCTGTACGGCTCTGTTGGGAGTCAGCGCCAGCCTGTCTGGCTGCTGCGGTTTCGAGAACGTTTGCCTGAGCTGCGCCAACTGCCTCATCGGGGCGGCGATCCCGAACGTCGTGCCGCCCGATAACAACGTGCGGGAGATCGGGGTCACCGGCGAGGCCACGGCGGAGCGTGCGGTGATGTCCTACTGAGGTCCCGCGGGGCCGGCTGAGGGGGAGGCGCCGAGCGGCTATAGGCAGGGGTCGAGGAGCAACGGCCATGGACCCCATCAGCCAAGGCGCGCTCGGCGCCGTTTTACCCCAGTCCCTCCTGCGCGAGCCCTCGCGCTTGCTCCCCGTGACCGTCGCGGGCGCGCTCGCCGGCATGGCGCCCGACCTCGACGTGCTCATCCGCTCGAGCGAAGACCCGCTGCTCTTCCTCGAGTACCACCGCCACTTCACGCACTCGCTCGCGTTCATCCCCATGGGCGGGCTGCTCACGGCCCTCGCGCTGCACCCGGCGCTGAAGGCGCTCGGCCGACCGCTCCCGTTTCGGCTCTTGTACCTCGTCACCACGCTCGGCTACGGCACGCACGGCCTGCTCGATGCCTGCACGACGTACGGCACGCAGCTGCTCTGGCCCTTCAGCGACTACCGCGTGGCGTGGAACAACGTCTCCGTCGTCGATCCGCTGTTCACGCTGCCGCTGCTGGTGCTGGTCGGGCTCGCGGTCAAAAAGCGCAAGCGGCGCTTCGCCCAGGCCGGCCTCGCGTGGGCGCTCCTCTATCTGCTGGTCGGCGTCGTGCAGCACGAGCGCGCGCTCTCCGTCGGCGAAGCGCTCGCGCGCGATCGAGGCCACACGCCGGCGCGCATCGACGCCAAGCCGAGCTTCGGGAACCTGCTCGTCTGGAAGCTCGTGTACGAGGCGGGTGACCGCTTCTACGTCGACGCCGTGCGCGTGACGACGAGCGCGACGCTGTTCGAGGGCCAATCGGTGCCGAAGCTCGTGCCTGCCAGGGACCTCCCCTGGCTCGCGCCCGGCAGCCTGCAGCGCCATGACCTCGAGCGCTTCACCTGGTTCTCGGACGGCTGGGTGTCGCTGACCGAGCGAGCCGCCGACGGCACCCTCGTCGTGGGCGACGTCCGCTACTCGCTGGTGCCGAACGAGGTCGAGCCGCTCTGGGGCATCCGCCTCGACTCGTCGGCGCCGGACGAGCACGCGCGCTACGAAGAGCTCCGCGGCGACGTGCGCGACAAGCAGGCGCGCTTCTTCGAGCTGCTCTTCGGGCCGGCCACGGGACCGTAGCCGCGACGCCTCAGTTCCGCAGCGGCTTGCCGGTCTCCAGCATGTGCATGATGCGCGCTTGCGTCTTCTCCTCGCCGCAGAGCGAGAGGAACGCCTCGCGCTCGAGGTCGAGCAGGGTCTGCTCGTCGACGAGGTTGCGCGAGGTCGTGTCGCCGCCGGTCATCACGTGCGCGACCTTCAGCGCGATCTTGAGATCGTGATCCGAGATGAAGTGCCCGTCGCGCATGGAGCCGAGGGCCATGTCGAAGGTCGCGTACGCGCCGCGGCCGGGCAGGCGGAAGTGACGACGACGAGGCGGCAGGTAGCCGGCGCGAGACATGCCGAGGGCGTCTTGCTTGGCGCTCTCGAGCAGGTGACGGCGGTTCATGCAGACGTGGTCGATGCCCTCGCGCAGGTACAGGAGCTCTTTCGCCTCCATGGCGCTGGTCGCGACCTTGGCCATGGCCACGGTCTCGAGCGCGCGGCGGATCATCATCTCGGTCGGGAACGTCGCGTCGTCGACCGCGCCCGCGAGCGTGCGCGCGAGCATCTCGACGTTGCCGCCGCCGCCGGGCAGGAGGCCGACGCCTACCTCGACGAGGCCCATGTAGCTCTCGGCGTGCGCGCGCGCTCTATCGCACCACATGGTGACCTCGGTGCCGCCGCCGAGCGTGAGCTGGAAGGGCGCCGCCACCGTCGGGATGGGGGAGTAGCGAAGGCGCAGGCACACGTCCTGGAAGGCCTTCACCATCTCTTCGATCTGACCGAACTCGCCCTGCTGCGCGGCCATGCCGACGAGGAGCAGATTGGCGCCGGCGCTGAACGCGGTGGCGTTGTCGTTCGCGATCACGAGCGCGTCGAACCGGCCCTCCTCGCAGAGGTCGAGGCCCGCGTTCAGGCACTCGATGATGTCCGCGTCGATGGCGTTCATCTTCGTATGGAACTCGCAGGCGAGCACGCCGTCGCCGAGGTCCACGAGCGTGGCGCCGAAGAGGTCCTTCACGATGTTGGACTTCTCGCGCTTCAGCATCGTGAAGGTCTTGACGCGCTCCCCCTCGTCGAGGGGGACGCCCTTCTTCGCCTTCGCGTCCCAGTAGGTCTTCGTGCCGCCCTCGAAGGCATAGAAGGACTCACGACCGGACGCGAGCATCTCCGACACCCACGCGGGGACGTCGTGGCCCTCCTTCTTCCAGCGCTCGACCGACTCCCTGACGCCGATGGCGTCCCAGGTCTCGAACGGGCCCATCTCCCAGCCGAAGCCCCACTTCATGCCGTTGTCGATCTGGACGAGGTCGTCCGCGATCTCGCCGAGGCGCCGCGCGGCGTACTCGCCCGTCGCCATGCCGACCTTCCAGAACAGCTCGCCGGCGCGATCCTCCGCCCAGGCGACGGTCTTGATCTTCTCGGCGGTGTCCTCCATCGAGCGCACGGCGCCGAGGGAGTCGTAGCGGACCTTCTGCTTCGGCCGGTACTGCACCGTGCCGCCCGCCAGCGCCTCGAGGTCGAGGGTGACGATGTCCTTGCCTTCCTTCTTGTAAAAGCCCTGCCCGCTCTTTCGCCCGAGCATGTTGTGCTCGACCATCTTCTCGAGGAAGGCCGGCACCTGGAACACGTCGCGGCGCTCGTCGTTCGGCAGGTTGTCGTAGCAGTTGCGCGTCACGTGCACGAAGGTGTCGAGCCCGACGACGTCGGCGGTGTTGAACACGGCGCTCTTCGGACGTCCGGTGGCCTGCCCGAAGACGGCGTCCACCTCCTCGATGGTGTAGCCGCCCTCCGTCATCACGCGCAGGGTCTCCATCATGCCGAACACGCCGATGCGGTTGGCGACGAAGTTCGGCGTGTCTTTTCCGTAGACGATGCCCTTGCCGAGCACGTGCTCGCCAAACTCCGCCACGCGCTTCACGGCGGCGTCGTCCGTCGCTTGGCCCTTCACGATCTCGAGCAGGTGCATGTAGCGGACGGGGTTGAAGAAGTGCGTCACGAAGAAGCGCTTCTTGAACGAGTCGCCGCGGCCGGCGGTCATGTCCTCGATCTCGAGGCCGCTCGTGTTCGACGTGATGAGCGTGTCCTCGCGCGTGAGCACCTTCTCGATGCGCGCGAACAGCTCCTGCTTGATCTTGATGTTCTCGACCACCACCTCGACGATCCAGTCGCACTCATTGATGCGCTCGAGATCGTCCTCGAGGTTGCCCACCTCGACGAGGGCCGCGTCCTTCTTGGAGAAGAACGGCGCCGGCTTGGTCTTCAGCGCACGCTCGAGCGCGCCGGCCGCGAGGCGATCGCGGAAGGCGCGCGACGAGGTGTCGGCCTGCTCGCCTTGCTTCGGCTTCGGCACGATGTCGAGCAAGAGCACCGGCACGCGCGCGTTGGCGAGATGGGCGGCGATGCCGGAGCCCATGACGCCGGAGCCGATGACGCAGACCTTCTGAAACGGGCGAACGCTCATGCTGCACCTCGAAGTCGGGAGATGTCCCGGCTATCAGGCACGCCCAAGAACCGCGAGAGGTTCCGTCGCTCGTCGCCGTCGCCGTAGACGTAGCTCGCGGACGTGATCGGCGAGCGGCCGGCAAAGAGACGCCTGCGACGGCCGAGATGGGCCCCATTTCCCATCCCATCGCGACCGTCGCAGGCGCCAGGAGCGTGGGAGCTCTAATTGAGCGCCTGGCAAGCGTCCCGGTTGACCTCGCGATCCAGCGCGCCGGTGCCGCCCATGAGCGTCACCCGGTTCACGTGGTTCTCGAGGAAGCTGCGCACCACCGGCACCACGCTGCTCTTCGGCGAGAGCAGCACGAGCCGCCCGGTGGCCCCCACCAGGATGCCGTTGCGGGTCATGTCGCTGCGGGTCAGGTACACGCGGCCGGTGCCGACGCCCCGGCGACGGGCGACGTTCGCGACCTTCACGGAGGTCTGGTAGCGGTTGTTCCCGACGACGCGGCTGGCGTTCGGCAGCGCGTTCAGCACGGCGTTCGAGATGGAGCCGGTCGAGCCGACGACGAACACGCGACGGATGCCGAGCTCCTCGAGGGCGGCGGCGGTGACGGCCGGGATGGAGTCCCGCTTCACGTACAAGAGCGGCGCGCGCAGGGAGGCGGCGGCGGCCGAGGCCGAGATGCCCGCGATGGAGTTGTTCCCCGCGACGACGAACGCGATGTCGTCCCGCGATCCGGCGCGGCGCGCGACCGCGGCCGCCGTGCGGTAGCGGTTGTTGGCGCCGACGCGCTCGACGCTCAGGCCCATGTTGCGCAGCGTCGTCAGCACGCCGCTCGACACCGCGCCGGTACCGCCGACGACGAACGCGCGGGTGGCGCCGAGGCGCCGGATCTCGGCGCGCGTCGCGGAGGGGAGCGTGTTGGTCGCGGTCAAGAGCAGCGGCGCATGGAAGCGGCGCGCCAGAGGAGCGGCTACCACGGCGCCGGGGTTGTTGTCGACCCCCGACGCGATGACGACGTTCTTCGCGCTGTCGAAGTTGTTCGCCGAGAGCTCCGCCGCGGTCTGGTAGCGGGTCTGCGCGGCGACGCGCTTGACCGCGCCGCAGGTGGCCGGCGGCGCGTAGTTGCGCAGCGCGCCGAGCCGCTGGTGCAGGTTGTCGCCCGGGCAGGACGTCTGGGCGCCCGCGTGATCGCGGTGCCCCTTCACGCGGCTCGCGGTGCGCGGGATGTCGAAGCGCGCGGCCAGGCGCCGGATGACCTTCGCGCCGCCCTCGACCATGCGCTCGGGCACGCTCGTCGAGCCGAGGCCCCCACAGGCGCCGGGCTGGAAGCAGCCGACGAAGCTGACGCCGATGTTGTCGGTGTTGTGCCCGTACACGTGCGAGCCGAGGAACTTGAGCGGCCGCGCCTCCCACACGCGCCCGTCCCGGGTCACGAGGAAGTGGTAGCCGACGTCGCACCAGCCGCGGCCGTCCATGTGGAACGCCTGGATCTGGCGCACGCGCGCGGCGTAGTTGCCGTTGTAGGTCGGCGGCGTGACCGTGTGGTGCACCGCGATCTTGGACTTGCCGGTGTCGTAGCTGCGGCAGCGGCTCTTGCGCGCCCCCCACTGGGCGCGGGAGATGACGCCGATGTTCCTGAGGTCGGCGGCGAGCCCCTGCTCGGCCTCGCCCGGCGCGAGCAGGTCCGGCTCCGAAGGCTCGAGGTCCACGCTCGGGACCTCGGGCACGACGGCCTCGTACTGCAAGCCCTCGAGCAGCGCCTCGTGTCCCACCGGGACGCGCACCTGGACCTCGTCCGCCAAGAAGCCGAGCTCGGCGCGGGCGACGGCGAAGGGCTCCTCCTGCCAGACGATCTCCGCCGGCACCCAGTCGGCGGCGTCTCCCAGAGAGAGCCCGCGCGCCTCCAGCACCAGCTCCTCGTCCGGCCGCTCGGCGCGGAGATCGATCATGAGCGCGACGCGCGTGGCGCCGTCTGGGGCCCCGAGGGGAGCGGAGACGAGCCAGCCGTCCTCGACCGCGAACGCGCTCTGCAGCTCGTCGCCCGCCACGACCGCCCCCGGCGGGCCGTGATCATCGTGCTCCTCGGCGGGGACCGGCTTCAGGTCCGAGACCCCGCAGCCGAACAGCGCCAGGGTGCCGAGCAGCGGCGCCAGCGCGCGCGAAATTCTTCCGACCGTCATGAGCCCTCCTTGCGGTGAGGGGGGCAGCATGGTGGACCGTGGTGGGATGTCTGCTTACAGGGCTTGAAAGGGTCTGAAATTCAGACTGGTCGGTCAGGTAACGGATTGGCGACCGGGCCTGGCTTCCAATTTGGGCGACCGCTACGGCTGCAGCGAGCGCGACGGACGTTCAGTCTTCTCGCTGGATGGTGACGTCGGGGGCTAGCAGATAGCCGCCATCTCGGGTGACCAGCACGTCCTTCATGCCCATGTTCCGCAGGTGCCGGATGGCCGTGTACACGCGGTTCGCGCCGGCCTCGGGCAGCACCCGCTCGCCGGGCCAGCCGGCGTCCAGCAGCTGGTGGACGTCCAGGGTCGTGCCCGGCGTCTTCTCGCGCGCGTCCACGAACGCCAGCAGCATGCGGCGCAGGGAGCCACGGCGCGAAAGGTCCACCTCTTCGGCGCCATCGACGCGGAACCTGAGGCCGTTGTGCAGGAGCGTGAGCGCCGGCCCGGCGGCGTCCGAGCGGGTCTTCTTGCGGTAGCGGGCGGCGATGCGCGGGTGGATTCCGGCGGGCGTCTCGTCAGACCCGGCGAGGATGCGCACCGCCTGCGTAAACGACTCGTTCGTCTTCGCTTCGGGCCCGAGCGCCGGGATCGAGACCCCTCGGACGACAGCGCTCCAGGCCGCGAACAGCGCGGCCGGCGGCGCCTCTCCGCGCGCCTCGGCGACCTGACGGCCCTCGGCGAGCAGCGGGACGGCCGCCTCCGCCTGCCCCTCGAGCGCGAGCGCGATGCCGAGACAGCCCGCGGCGATTCCGGCCGCGCGCCCGTCCCCGGTCTCCCGTGCGTCGGCCATGGCCTCCCGGAGGTGCTGTTGCGCGGTCGGCCCGTCGCCGCGGTCGAGCTCGAGGAGGCCGAGGTTGAAGACGTACATCGTCGTCGAGATCCGGTCGCCGACCGCCCGGCCCGCGTGCAGGCCCTGCAGCAGCAGCTCCTCCGCGCGATCGAGCTCGCCCACCTCCGAGTACAGGACCGCGAGGTTCATGCGCGCGATGTTCTCCCAGCGTCGCTCCCCCGCCTTGCGGAAGATGTCGAGGGCCTCCCGCCCGCGCGCGCTGTGCGCCAGGTCGAACACGCCCCGGGCGATGGGCAGCGCGAACAGACGCGCGAGCACGATGCCGCGGTCGACGTTCGCCGTGTCGGGGTCGAGGTCGAGGAGCGCGTGGTCCCATAGCTCCTGGGCGCGGGCGGTGTCCCCCTGGAAGAAGTACGCGGTGCCGAGGGCGCTCCTCGCCCGGCCGCGCAGGGGGCCGTCGTCGAGCTCAGCGGCGATCTCGATAGCTCTCTCAATCCAGATAATTGCGCTGTCTATCTCGCCCTGTACGCGAGCGGCGTCGCCGCGGGCGATCAGCAAGCGGGCCACCAGCTCGAGGTCGCCGGCCGCCTCGGCCGCTTCGTAGCCCGCGTCCAAGAAGCGCCGCCGTGCCGCCAGGGGACCGCGCGAGGCGATGACGAGGTCGAGCGCCAGGCTCGCGCGGGCGGCCGCCGCGGGGGCGAGCGCGGCGCCCCGCTCCACGGCCGCCGCCAGGTTCTCGATGTCGTCCGAGAGCACCGTGAAATCGCGGCTCCGCAGCCCTTCAATGGAGCGCTGCCCGAAGTACTCCGCGTGGCGCCGCACGACCTCGCGCGCGTCCGCGTTCGAGCGGTAGTCGTCGCCTGCGTCGCCGCGCGCGCCCGGCGCCTCCTTTGCGCTCGCGCCGCCGCCCTGCTCGAGCTTCTCGGCGGCGAGCTGGCGGACGGTCTCGAGCAGGCGATAGCGCATGGCCTGTCGCTCGCCACCGGCAGCGGCCTGGATGAGCGACTTGCGCTTCAGCGCGTGCACGAGATCTAACGCGCTAACCCCTTGGCCTAGCACAGCTTGTGCGGCGTCGAGCTCGAAGCCACCTCGAAACACGCTGAGGCTGGCCAGCGCCGTCCGTTCCACCGCCGAGAGGAGCCGCCAGGAGGCGTCGAGCACCGTGCGCATGGCGCCGTGCCGCCCCTCCCGATCGGGCCGCGCCAGCACCTCGGGATCACGCGCGAGCCGCTCCTTCAGCTCCGTCAGCGTGAGCACCTCGAGGCGGGCGGCGGCCAGCTCGATGGCCAACGGCAGCCGGTCGAGGGCGTCGACGATCTCCCGCAACAGCGCTCGATCGGCGTCGTTGAGCTTCAGGGCCGAACGGGCGTCCGCGGCGCGCGCGAGGAACAGCTCGATGGCGCGCTCGGGCGAGAGCGGCGGCAGCTCCACCCGTCGCTCGCCGGCGGCGCCGATGGGCGAGCGCGAGGTGCCGAGCACCGTCAGCGTCGGCACGCGCTCGACCCACGCGCTCACGAGGGTGCCCGCGGTCTCGCCGAGCTGCTCGAGGTTGTCGAGGATGAGCAAGAGATCACCGCGGGCCGCCAGCACCTCGGCCGCCACCTCGATGCCGGTCTCCGCGTTGGCGGTGCCGAGCCCGGCCCCGAGCGCACCGGCGATGGCGCCGAGCGCACCCTCCAGCGTAACGGCCTCGGTGAGGTCCGCGAACACGACCTTCGGGCCGCCGGGCCGCTCGCCCACGGTCGCCGCCAGCGCATGGGCGAGCCGCGTCTTCCCGGCGCCGCCAGGCCCCACCAGCGTGATGACGCGCGCCTCGGACAGGACCGCGATCAGCTGCGCGAGGTCTTCCGCTCGGCCGACGAGGCCGCCGTGCTCCGAGAGCTCCGCTAGCGTGGGGGAGAGCGCCGCGGTGGGCGCCGTGCCGTCCGTCACGGACCGAGTCTGCCACGACCTCGAACGGAAGGGATCCGCTTCGTTGCCCTGCTCGGCGCAGCGGCCCCCGACATCCTCTCAACGTCGTAGGGGTACGGCGCCTGCGCGCTGTGCGCGGGAGCTTGGCCGCCGGCCGCTCAGGAGGTCACGGGCTTTTGCTTGTGGCCGGTCTGGAGCCAGAGCATCAGCGTCTGCCACTCGCTCGACTCGACGCGGTTGGTCTTCAGGTCGTCCTTGAACTCGTTGTACGTCTGCCGCTTGTGCTCGCTCTTGTCCGTGCGCAGGAAGTCCTTGAAGTCCCGCTTGTCCTGCGCGAGTTGCTCCTCGAGCTGACGGCGCCCCTCGCGGATGGCCGCGCTCTCGACCTGGTCCTCGTACCAGGCGGTGACGAAGCCGGTCATGAGCTCGCGCGCGCCCGCGTCCATGATGTCGGCGTCGCGCCAGCCGACGAAGCGCAAGGCGGTGGCCGAGGTGTCGCGGACCTCGCCCTTGTCGCCGTCCCAGGCGCGCTTCATCATGTCCGACATGTCGGCGCGCGAGATGCCGCCGCGCTTTCGGCAGCGGTTGGCCGAGCGGATGATCGACGCGTCGCGCTCAGCGTCCGCCGACAGCGCCTTGTGCTCGATGACGTGGTTGATGGCGGCCGACGCCGCCTCGCTCATCTGCCCGGGC
>CAYLZW010000135.1:0-14769 GCA_964388085.1 uncultured Myxococcales bacterium
CGCGCTCCTCGAGAAGGTGCGCCGCGTCGACATCGTGCCGCCGCGCAAGCTGCGCGCGGAGGTGCCTCGCGACCTCGAGCGCATCGTCTACAAAGCCATGAGCAAGGACGCGAAGGACCGCTACGCGTGGGCCTCGGCCATGCGCGCGGACCTCGATCGCTTCATGGTCGACCACGACCTCAGCTACAACAAGGAGGAGCTGTCGGCGTATCTGCGGCGCAGCTTCCGCAGCGAGCACGACGAGGAGCAGCGCCGGCTGAAGCTCTACAAGAGCTACAAGGTGGACGTGCCCGCGAAGGACGCGGGCGACGTCCCCGGGCGCGCCGACGACGCGAGCGCGGAGCACGCCACCGTCGTGCGCGTCGAGCCGTCCGACGAGGCACGCTCGCCCGGCGCCGGCACCGAGGTCGCCGCCGACGCCTCCACTCGAGAGCCCGCGGCCCTCCGGCCGGAAGCGGCGTCGCCCGAGGCCGCCTCGCCCGAGCCGGCGTCGCCCGAACATACGCGCCCCGAGCCGCCCGCCCCCGGCCGCTCCGCGTCGTCACACGCCGAGACGGGGGAGGAGCCGAGCAGCGAGGGGTTCGCGGCAGGGTACACGCTCCCCATCGACGCGCTGCCAAACGGCGCCGCGGCGCGAGCGGCCAACGGGCAAGGGCAGCGCACGCGAGCCGTCGACGATCCGGACACCAGCAAGGACCTGCGACAACAGGCGGCGGCGCCCTTCGCGCCGCGGGGCGGCGCGCGTCACGTGGTGTCGAGCGGCGACATGCTGCCCTGGGAGGAGCGCGACGCCGTCGACGCGAAGCCGTCCGCGCACACGATGATCGACGTCTCGCGGCCGGAGTTCTCCGAGGCCGCCGACGCGCTCGAGAGCGAGGAGGCCATCGACGAGACGATGGTCGACAGTAACCCTGTCGGGGAGTCGGTCCTCGAGCACGCCGCCCCGGGGCTGCCGCGAGCGGCGCCGGCGATCGAACGCCGCGGGGAGGGCACGCGACCCGATGTGCGCGGCTCCTCCCTCGGCCAGGTGCTCGGCGGTACGAGCCCTTCGCTCGCGACGCTCGACAAAGAGCGCGCTCGCCGCGGCGCCGAAGCGGACGCCGAGCTGCGCGCGCCCTCGAACGGCACCTCGCACGGGCTCGCGCACGTGCCGCCGAACGGCGCTCCGGTCTCGTCGGGTAGGCCGCCCACGCACAGCGCCCTTCGTCAGGCCAGAGTCGAGACGGAGGCGTTTCGGGAGCCGCTGCGCGCGCCGCTCGAGCGAGGCATCACGCGCGGCACGGTGGCCGCGGTGGCCGCCGCCGCCGCCTTCGTGGCCGTGGTGGTGGGCGTCGCGGGCGGCTTCTGGCTCGGCGAGAAGATCGGCGCGGCGTCTACGTTCGTCGTCGTCACGCCCGGTCCGGCCGCGGTGCAGCTCGGCGGCAGGACCCTGTGCGCGGTGACGCCGTGCGCGATCAACCTGCCGCCGGGCAAGCACGATCTGATGTTCGTGAAGGAGGGCCTCGGCGCGGTCAGCAAGACCATCGAGGTGGGCGAGGGCACCACGGTCGTCGACGTGCGCCTGGAGCCGCGCCTCGCCGGCCTGCGCCTCGTGACGAGCCCGCCCGGCGCCCAGGTCTGGCTCGACGCGAAGAAGCTGCCGGGCGTCACCCCCATGACGCTCCCCGAGCTCGCCGACGGCGACAAGGTCAAGCTCAAGATGGCGCTGAGCGACGAGTATGACGTCCTCGAAGAGCTGTTCGAGGTGCACGACACGAAGGGCGCGCCGCTCGCCTTCGAGCTGCCCGCGCGCGAGACCAGGTGGCAGATCCGCGCCACGCCCGACGACGCCGTCATCCTCATCGACGACGAGCGGCCTCGCGTCGGCAAGATGAAGCTGGTGGTCGAGCGCGGGGAGACGCGCATCGTCCTGGTCAGCCGCCCGGGCTGCGCCCGGGAGAGCCTGGCGCTCGTCGGTAACGGCAAGCCGGAGGCCGAGGCGCCGGTCACCCTGAAGTGTCGCGTGTTCGACGCCAGGCTGACCGTGAACGGTACGCGCGGCGCCGAGGTCGAGCTCGACGGGGTACCCCTCGCTCGCCGCGTCCCCGTGCGCGAGCTCCCGATCCCGGCCGGCGAGCACCTCGTGGTGACCAAGCGCCGCGGCCGGCAGCTGCCGTTCGTCATCGAGGTCGAGGCGGGTCAGACCGCGGAGGTCAACGCGAAGATGCGCTGACGTCGTGAGCGCTTCACCGAGGAGGATCATGCGCGCCCCATGGGCGAAACCCCTGTCGCTCGTCCTTTTACTCGACGTCGTCGGGCTGCTCGCGTGCGGCGGCGTCGGCGTGGAGGCGCCGCGCGTGCTCGCTCCGGACGAAGATCCGACCGGCACGTGCCCCTCGACCGACGAGCTCCTGGGCGACACCCGCGCGGCCCTCGACGAGGGCGCCCTGCGCGCGCTCGCGCCCATCGCGCGCGACATCCTGCTCGACGACGGTGGCCTGCGCGTGGCGCTGCCGGTGCTGAGGAAGACGTCCGAGCGCTTGCCGCCCGGCGAGGTGCTCGCCATCGCGGAGGGCTACGCCGCGGGGGAGGGCCTCGCGCGGCTCGTGCCCCACCTCGTGAACGTGCTCGAGTACATGGACGGCACGAGCCCGCTCGTCGCCGGAGAGCACTTCGCTCCGCTCGACGCCACGCACCGGATCCTCACGCGCTGCGATCCGGCCGCGACGCTCGGCGCCCTCCGGCGCATCCTCGACCTGGAGGTGCCGCTGCCCGACGGCAGCCGCACGGCGTGGATCCACGTCATGTTCGACGCCCTCGTCGCCGTCGCCGAGGAGCCCGAGTTCGTGGCGCTGCTCGAGCGCGTCGAGTTCAGCGACGGCGGCGGCGACGGGGGAGGCGGGCAGGGCGACGACATCGCGCTCGGCCGGGACGCCTTCGTCCTCGTCACGCAGCTCATCATCGGCAACGTGGCCTCCCCCGACTTCGACCTCGTGTACGTGCGCGGCCTGCTCGACGACCTCCTCGTCACGAGGCTGTCCGCCTCCGGCGAGGCGCGCGCGAAGCTGACCGCGCTGCTCGACCTGCTCGACCTCGTCCTCGATCCCGAGGCCGACATCTTCGAGCACGTGCAGGTGCTCATGCAGTGCGCGCACCGCCAGGACGAGGGCGGCGCGGTGCCGGGCATGCTGTTCGACTACCTCTCCATCGCCGAGCTCGACTTCGTCGACTTCCTCGAGGACATCGACGGGCTCGGCTCCGATCCCGCCGGCGAGGCGCTGCGCCTGCTGCTCATCGAGCTCTCGGCCGTGCTCGAGCCCGAGCCGGACCTGACGCGCGATCTCACGGCCGTGCTGGCGCGCTTCATCGAGCCGGACACCGCGCGCGTCACCCTCCCCGCCGTGCTCGGCCTGCGAGGCAGCGGCGTGCTGACCGAGCTGCTGGCCGTGGTGAGCGACCTGCTCGATGGTCCCTGCCCGTGACGCGCTCGCCTGCCGTCCTCTGCCGGCGGCCTGATCCATCGGCCACCGTCGTCGTGCTCGCGGCCACGGGGCTGTGCGCGCTGCTCGCGTCACCGGCGCTGCACGCGAACGGACCGTTCGAGACCTTCGGCGTCTCGCCGCGCACCAAGGGCATGGCCAACGCCGTCACCGCGCTCACGAGCGGCCCGGAGGCCGTGCACTACAACCCCGCCGGGCTCGCGCTGACGACGTCACCGGAGGTGCGCGCGGCCTTCTCGCTGACGCTGCCGGCGCTGTCCTTCGAGATGGCGCGTGACGACGTCAGCTCGCGGCGGACGTCGTCGTTCGCCGGCACGCTGCTCTCGGGCGCGACCTCGCTCGGCCCGCTGCTGGGCGATCGCGTGTTCGCGGGCTTCACGGTGTACGCACCGGCGCTCGTCTACACGCACGCGACGGCGCCCGACCCCACGGTGCCGTTCGCGTACCTCTACGACAGCTACACCGATCACTGGGAGATCTCGCCCGCGCTCGCCGTGCGCTGGCTCGACTGGTTCTCGACGGGCGTCGGCGTGCGCATCGGCGCCGCGCAGACCGGACGCGTCGCGCTCGGGGTCGATCCGCTGCGAAATCGGTTCACGGAGCAATCGATCCAGGCGCGGCAGATCCCGCTCTACGCGCCGACGGCCGGGGTCACCCTCGGCCCGCTCGGCGTGGACGGCGTCTTCCGCGCGGCCCTCGGGCTCTCCTACCGCGAGCACCTCGCGCTCCCCATGGCCGTCATCACCGCGCTCGAGGTCGAAGGGCTCGACGCCATCATCACCATGCCGGTGCACATGGTCGCGAACTTCTCGCCGCGCACCTTCACGGCCGGCCTCGGCTGCGAGATCCTCGAGGACGCGCGCCTCGGCGTCGATGTGCAGTACGCCGCGTGGTCCGAGGCGCCGACGCCCTACCTCGCCGCCGAGACCGTGTTCTCCGGCGACGGCGTCCGAGACCTCGGCCTCGAGGGCGCGCTCGAGGCCCCAGGGCCCGGACAGAGCCGCATCGCGCCGGCCGGCTTCGTCGACACGGTCAACGTGCGCGCGGGAGGCGAGCTGCAGCTCTTCGAGCGGCGGCTCAGCGTGCGCGCGGGCTACGCCTACCGCCCGACGCCCGTCCCCGATCAGACGTCGGGGTCGAACATCGCCGACGCGAACGCGCACGTCATCGCCGCCGGCGCGGGCGTCGCGCTGCCCTTGGCGTTCATCATCGACGAGCCGCTGCTCTTCGATCTCTCGTGGCAGACCCAGGTGTTCGAGCCGCGAGGCGCCGTAAAGCAGCGCGCCGACGATCCGACGGGTGACTGGACCCTCAGGGGGGCCGTGAGCGAGCTCTCCGTCGGCGTGGGCTACCGCTGGTGACGCAGGCGTCAGTGGACGTCTTTGCGCCCCATCTCGGCGACCTTCACCTGGAAGCGCTCGAGGGTGCCGCCGGGCAGCTCTCTATCGATCTTTCCGAGGCTCTCAGTGCGCACGGCGAACAGCGCGAACTGCCAGTCTCCCGGCGTGTCGATCTGCAGCGTGTAGTACCCGTCCTTCGGCGACGGGAAGAACTCGTACCCCGGCCGCTCGCCGCCGAGCAGCGCGAACGCCTTGACGCGCGTTTGCGGCGGAACGGGGATCTGCACGGCGTGGCCGGCGAACACGCGCCCGTCCTGTAGCGCCGGGAAGCCGCCGAGCACGGAGCCCTCCTCGATGCCCTCGAGGCGCGCGGGGCACACGTCGAGCATGCGCAGCATGACCTCGAGCGGGTAGATGTCGCGGATGGGCGTGTTCTCGAGCTCGAGCAGCACCTTCTTGACGTTGTCCGCGCGCGTGAAGCCTCCGAGCCACTGGGCCGCTTGATCGATGGCCTGCTCGCGGCCGAGGTCGTTCAGCGTCCAGTGGTCATAGAGGCGCACCATGTGCTTGGCGCTCTGGATGTGCCCGCGCGACTCGACCGCCTCCGGCGCGAGCTCGGGATCGAAGCTGTCGACGACACCGACGGCGGCGAGCTCGCGGAAGCGCTCGGCGTCCTGCTTTACGTTGCCTTTCAGGTACGCATCGTAGGCCTCGCGCGCGCGATCGAAGCCGTCCGACGGGTGTCCGTCGAAGCCGCCGCCGCCCTTGCGCGTGACGGCGATGTCCAGCGCGACCTCGACGTCGCCGTCCGCCTCGCGCTGCGCGGCGAGGTCACCGCCGCCATCGGCCCCGTCCACTCCGCCGCGGCGCCCGCTCCTCTTCAGCTGGGTGCGACCGCTGACCTCGCCAGGCGCGTCGCCGTCCAGAGCGCCGCCGATGGGCGAGAATTGCTCGAGGGCGCTCGCGAGGCCGTCCTTGAGGTTGTCGAGCTTCAGCTTCTTGAGCCGCGACCCGCTTCGGCCGCCGCGTCGGACGCGCTTCGCCATGATGCTCCCACGCCAGAGGACGAACGCGAGCATACCCCTCTCGCCGCACGCGTCGTCCGCCGATGGTGTATGAGGTGCGCTGCATGTCTCGCCGCCGTCTCCGACCGACCACCGTCTGCCCTCGGTGTGAGGGCTTCATGCAGCGCAAGACGGCGATCCGAGAGGCTGCCGGCGCTCGACACTGGGGCGACGTCGATCCGTTCCTGAAGCTCGGCGGCGTCGATATCCACCACTTCATCTGCATCTCGTGCGGCAACGTCGCCGCCTATCAGGTGAAATTCGAGTTCGAGGGCTTCGGCAAGCGCCGCCGCCGCTGAAGGCGGAAAATCCGTTGGTTTTCAGTTGGTTGTGATGCAGTAGCGCGGCCACGAGCGGGCCCGGCGCAGCTCGGCGCACCGGATCGGTCGCTTGCCCGATACAGTCTGCGTGCGCCCGGTCACGGCGCGCGCTCGCTCGCTGTCTGCTCGGTCCGCGTGCTTGGGAAGCAAGATGAGTGATGTTCGCCTCGCCGATGACGTCCCACACGAGCCGGTAGCGCCTTCTGAATGGCAGAGCCTCGCGGAGCTGCTCGGCGTCGATCTCGAGCGCGTGGACCGCATGGCGCAGATCGCGTGGCGCCTGTACGACGACCGGCAGTACCGCGAGGCCGCCGCCGTCTTTCGCGGCCTGATGCACATCGATCCCGAGAACATCGATCTCTACCGCGGCTACTCGCTGGCCGCCGCCAAGGACCACGACCTCCTCGCCGCCACGTTCGCGCTCGATCAGGCGCTGCTGCTGCTCGGCGGCAAGGAGGAGCGCGAGAGCGACCGGGCGCAGCTGCTCGCCTTGCGCGCGGCCTTCCTCTACCGCTCCGGACGACGACGAGAGGCGGTGGAGTCGGCGGAGGCGTCGCTCGCCTTCTGCCCCACCGCTCCCTGGGCCGACAGCCTCCGTAAGGGCATCCAGCGTGCGTCCCAGTCCCGCGCGAGCGCCGCTCGCGACGACGCTGCCGACGGGCGAGCGCACGTGCGACGACAGCTCCAGGGCCGCCTCGAGGAGGTGCTCTCGGGGCAGCGCTCGCTCGCGTCCGCCATCGGCTATGGCGACGATGAGCTGATGCACGTCTTTCAGAACGGCGCCGCGCTGCTCGAGGCTGGCCAGCCCGTGCGCGCCCGCCGCATCTTCGAAGGGCTCGTGGCGCTCGACGCGGACGTGCCCGTGTTCCACCTTGCGCTGGCCGCCGCCTGGGGCGCTCTGAACCAGCCGGACCGGGCGGGCGCGTGCTTGCACGCCGCCGTCGGCGCCGCGCGCCTCGTCGAGGGAGGCGCCGATCTGCTCGCGGACGCGCTCGTGCGCCGGGCGCGGCACCTCGCGAGCCACGGAGCCCTGGATCAGGCGCTGCGGGACCTCGACGAGGCGCTCGCGCTGCCCGAGCCAGCGCTCGGTGACGACCTCCGCGTTCGCGCCCGCAGCCTGCGCGATGGGCTGGCGTCCAGCGCTGCCCCGCGCGGGGCGGCGAACGGGGCGCCGAACGCGGCGGTTGAGCGATAGAGTCCAAGCACCCTTCGGAGGCGTCGGAGATCTGATGGCGATTCGCTCGAACGGCCCCCCGCTCCCTGGAACGCGTCCCGCTGGGACGGCCGTGCAGGGCCCCGCTACGAAGTCGGCGAAGCGCAGCGCCGACGCGCCGCGTGGGGGGCCCGCGGCCGGCACGGGCAAGGGAGACGGGCTCGCCGATCGCCTTCGCTTGCAGCGACGCCGCGCGTTCACCAAGGACGCCGTGGAGCGCTCCGACCGCGACCGCCAGCGCACGACGACGGGCACCTTCCAGGCGGTCTCGGACAAGCCGCAGAGCCTGGACGCCGCGGCCGCGAAGGCGCGTGCACCTTCCGGAGAGCTTCGCCGCGCGGCGCACGACGACGGCAAGGTGGGTCGCGCGCCGGAGGGCGACAGCGGCGCGGCGCGCACGCCCCAGCAGGCGAGCCAGGCGACTTCGACAGCGAAGCGAGCCTCGAGCCCGTCCGAGGCGAAGGTCGCCGCGGAGCCGAGCGTGAAGTCCGGCGCGAAGCCCGCGGCGCCGGCCGAAGCGAAGCCGAGCACGACGTCGGAGCGGACGCCCGGCGCCAAGCCGAGCGTGAAGCCGGACGGAGCGCCCGGCGCAAAGCCGGCCCGCTCGGACGCCAAGCCGAACGCGAAGGCGGAAGGCAACGCCGCTCCAGGCGCGAAGGCGCAGACGAAGGCGGCGGCGAAGACCGACGCGAAGCCGGCGGCGGACACCGAGCCGAAAGCCGCGGCGAAGATCGACACGAAGGCGGAGACGAAGGCGGACGCGCGGCCAGGCACGACGGTGGACGCCAAGCCGGCGGGCACGGCGGACGCGGCGGCGAAGAGCGACGGCCCGAAGGCGGCGAGCGACGGCGCCACGGCTCCGAAGGACGCGAAGGCGAGCGACGCGGCTCCGGAGAAGGGCGCCGCGACGGACAAGGCCCCCGCCGACGCGACCGCGGAGGCGTCCCCGGCGTTGGCGGGGATGCAAGCGGCGGCAGCGAAGGCTCCCGCCGCGGCCTTGCCGCAGAAGCAGGCGTCCGCGGCCCCGACGGCCGGCGAGGGGAAGGGCACGAGCGCGTCGGCGAAGGCGGAGGGCTCGAGCTCGGCATCGACCTCGTCGTCGGCGGGCGGAGGCGCCGGCGCCGCGAAGGGGGGCGCGCCCGCCGCGGCCGGCGGAGGTGGCGCGAAGCTCGAGGGTGCGAAGGGCAAGCGCGAGGTCGAGGGCGCGCTCGTCAGCGATCGACCCCGGGGCGCGAAGCCGGAGGGCGGCGCGGCCGGGGCGAGCGTCACCCCCCGGTCGACGACGACCAGCACAGCGCCGAAGTCGACGCAGCACACGGCGTCGGCGCTGGTCGCTGCCACCGCGAGCGCGAAGCTGGCAGGGACCTCCACCGGAGCGCTGCAGCGCTCCGCCAACGCACCGAAGCCGCTCACCACCGACGCCCAGCTCGCGGCCGCCTGGCAGGACCTGCCGCGGGCCGACGTCGCCGACCTCGGCAAGGGCCTGGCCCCGGAGCTCGACGCCGATCTCGCCGCGGCGTCGGTCGCGCAGCGCGAGAGCGACATCGCGGACGCCCTCTCGGCGGACACCGAGGTCGCGCACGCCTCCCGCCGTGTGGCCGCCGAGGCGGAGACCTTCGCCGACCTGACGCAGCGCGTGCGCGAGGACGCCGAAGAGATCGACGGCGTGCTGCTCGACGACGAAGCGCGCGCGAACGCGGCCCAGCAGGGGCTGCCCTTCGCCAAGCGTGACGATCACAGCGGCATCGATCTCCCCGTGATCACCGCCGAGATGAAGCTCATGGCGAGCATCCTGTCGGCGCAGCGCATGGACGCCTCCGACATCACCGCGGGCCTCGAGGGCCTGAGCGAGTCGGACAGCGAAGGCGGCGGCGACGACGGGGGCGACGAGGGCGGCGGCGACGACGAGTAGCGCGCCCGCGCGCGCAGGTCCCATCGGACGTCGCGTGCTGCTACATCGTCGTCATGCCGACGCCCGCGCAGCGCAAGGAAGCGCTCTACTACCTGAACCGGATCACCGGGCACTACCCCGACGCGAAGATCGAGCTCGACTACCGCGAGGCGGATGCGTGGCAGCTCCTCGTCGCCGTCGTGCTCTCGGCCCAGTGCACCGACAAGAAGGTGAACGAGGCGACGCCGGCGCTGTTTGAGGCCTATCCCGACGTGTACGCGTTCGCGCGCGCCTCGGCGGAAGACGTGGAGCCGTTCATCAAGACGCTCGGCCTGTTTCGCGGCAAGGCCAAGAACCTCGTCGCCTCCGCGCGGCGCCTCGTCCGCGACTACCGTGGCAAGGTGCCGAGCGAGCGCGCGCTGCTCGAGACGCTGCCGGGCGTCGGCAAGAAGTCCGCCGCGGTCATTGTCGCGAACGTGTTCGGTGAGCCCGCCATCGCCGTCGACACCCACGTCGGGCGCGTCAGCCGGCGCATGGGGCTGACGACGAGCTTGAACCCGGACAAGGTCGAGCTCGAGCTCACGGCGCTCCTCCCGCGCAAGCGGCTGCTCGAGGCGCACCACGCGTTCATCTGGCACGGGCGCCGGATCTGTCACGCTCGTCGACCCGAGTGCGAGGTCTGCCCCGTCCGCCGCAAGTGTCCGCGCGTGGGTGTCTGAAGGCCTGCGCGGAGTCTAAACCCACACGCAAGCTCAACGCGGCCAGGCAGCGACGTCGAGCGAGAGCGCGAGCGAGAGGTCGAGCGAGGGCAGGAGCGCCGCGATGTCCGCCGGGAGCGGCGCTCGAAAGCTGCGCGATTCACCCGCCACGACGACGCTGAGCGAGGACGCGTGCAGCGCCTGCCGCGTGTGCTCGAGGCGCTCATCGCTCGAGCTCACCTCGCCGCGGGTGAAGGCGTCGAACCACGCATCCCCCATGGCGTACAGCTTGTCTCCGACGATGGGGTGACCGGCGAGGGCGAGGTGTGCGCGGATCTGATGTTGCCGGCCGGTCTTCGGCCGACAGCGCACGAGCGTCCGCCGTGTCTCCTCGTCGTAGGCCAGCGGCTCGACCACGGTGCGGCTCGGCAGCCCGGCCTCGTCGTGCACCATGCGGATCTTCACGAGCCCGCGCTCGCCCTGCAGCGCCAGGGGGAAGTCGAGGACGCGCTCTCCCGCGAGCTCGCCGCGCACGACGGTGAGATACACCTTCGCCGCGCGCCCCTCGGCGAAGGCGGTCTTGATCTCGGACTCGGCCGCCCGCGTCTTGGCGCACAACAACACCCCGCTCGTCTCCCGGTCGAGGCGGTGACACGGGTTCGCGACGCGCTCGCCCTCCGCCGCGCGCGCGCGGAGCCAGGCGGTCAGCGTGCGGTTCAGGTAGCGGGCCGACGGGTGCACGACGAGATCGCTCGGCTTGTCGACGACGAGCAGCGCGCCGTCCTCGAACAGCACACCGGGCTCGGCCGCGTCGGACCAGGGCTCGTCGGGCGGCATGCGCCACAGCTCGACCAGCGCGCCTCGCGTCACGCGCGTCGACGGCTTCAGCGGGCCGTCGCTCAGCCGAAAGTCGCCCTGTCGAATGATGCGCTGCGCCTTGGAGCGGCTCAGACGACGCACCTTTCGCGTCAGGTAGACGTCCGCGCGCGCCCCGTCGGCGTCGTCCGGTACCCGCCAGCGCAGCACGACGGCGGCTGGATCCCCGAAGGCAGGGCCGCTGCCGTCGTCGTCCGGATCGTCGAGCTGCGTAGCTTCGTCGTGGGACTGCATGTGCGACAGAATCCTACCTTTAGACGCCCGGTTCGCGAGCGCGTGACGACGAGACCTTTGCCCTTTGCAAAGCCGGGACAGGGCGGCAAGGTCCCGCGCGATCCGGCAATCTGAGACGTCCGTCACACGTCGAGGGCGCCGGCCGATAACGGTGAAGAGCCGGCGCGCCGGCGGATGGTCTCGGAGGAGTCAGATGTTCAGCTCGACCCGCTCCCCTCTCGCCCACGTGCTCGTCACGACGTCGCTGCTGGCGATTCTCACGCTGGCGGGCTGCACCGGATGCGAACCGACCCTACCCGGGACCGACGGCGGCGTCGGGCAGGACGCGAATGACGTCGACGAGGACGGCGGGCGCCTCGACGACGCCGGCTCGAGCGACGCCGGCTTCGACGCAGGTCCCCAGGCTCCGACCGAGCCCATCCGCGATCCGAACCCGAACGATCCGAACAACGCCACGCTCGACAGCGACTGCGACGGCCTGACGGACCTCGAGGAGTTCACACGGACCTACGCCGGCGGCCTCAAGACCGATCCGGCCGACTACGACAGCGACGACGACGGTATCGCGGACGGCGTGGAGGCCGGCCGCAGCAGCGCCATCGACGCCGAGTGCCCGCTCACCTGGCTGGACGCGGATCCGAGCACCACCACGAACCCGACCGTGACGGACAGCGACGGCGACTGCATCGCGGACGGCGACGAGGACGCCAACAAGAACGGCCGCAAGGACCCGGGTGAGAGCGATCCCGCGCGCGGCGACAGCGACAACGACGGCATCCCGGACGGCGAGGAGGACGCCAACTGTAACGGCGCCATCGACAGCGGCGAGACCAGCGCCGGCCTCGCCGACAGCGACGGCGACGGGCTGAACGACGGCGTCGAGATCGCCGGCGGCAGCGATCCGACGAACCCCGACAGCGACGGCGACGGCATCCCCGACGGCGTCGATCCCGATCCGCTGACGGCCACGCCCGACGCCGACGGCGACGGCGTCCCGGACGCCGTGGAGAGCGCGAACGGCAGCGATCCGAACGACCCCGACAGCGACGGCGACGGGCTGTGCGACGGTCCGAACACCGTCACCGGGCAGTGCGTCTTTGGTGAGGACAGGAACGGCAACGGCCTGCTCGATCCCGGCGAGACCGATCCGAAGGAGCCCGACAGCGACTGTGACGGCGTCAGCGACGGCGACGAGGCGGCGGCGGGGACGAACCCGCGCGCGGCCGACAGCGACGGTGACCTCATCCCCGACGGCGTGGAGCTCGGCCGCGCCAGCGCGGTGGCGGGCAGCGCCTGCCCGACGCCGGCCTTCGACACCGACCCGACGACGACGACCGATCCGCTCTCGGTCGACAGCGACGGGGACGGCCTGAACGACGGCATCGAGGACCGAGACCGCGACGGGGCGCTCGACGCGCCGCCTGCCGACGCGACGCTGACCGCGCAGGAGACCGATCCGAACAACCCCGACAGCGACGACGACGGCATCTGTGACGGACCGGGCGACCTCGGCGGCGCGCCTTGCGTGTCGGGCGAGGACCGAAACCGCAACGGCCGCGTCGACGGCGGCGAGACGGATCCGAACACGGCCGATGTGGACACCGACGGCGACGGCATCAACGACAGCGTCGAGGCCGTGTACTGCGACGGCGCCATCTGCCTCGACCCGAACGATCCCGACACGGACGGAGACGGCCTCGACGACGGCGACGAGCTCTTCGTGCAGGGCACCGATCCGCTCACGGCCGACAGCGACTGCGACGGCGTCAGCGACGGTGACGAGGTGAACACGCACAACACGAACCCGCGCGCCTACGACAGCGACGGCGACGGCATCTCCGACGGCGTCGAGCTCGGCAAGACGACCAACATCGGCGGCCCCGCCTGCGCCGGTATCTTCGTCGCGGACGCGGACCCGAGCGTCGGCACCAACACGGATCCGAACGACAACGACAGCGACGGCGACGGCGTGCTCGACGGCGCCGAGGACAGCAACCAGAACGGCGCCGTGGACGCCGGCGAGCTGGACCCGAACGATGCCACCGACGCCGCGCCCGGCACGCCCGTGTCGAACGCCTGCGCGAACCCCATCCTGCCGAACCTGCACCAGCAGCAGCCGGCCGACGCCGTGCTCGCCACGCACCCCGACTTCCCGCTCGCGAACGCGGGCATCATCAAGGACAACGGCACCGTGGTCGGCCTCACCACCGTCGACGCCAGCAACGGCATCGTCGGCTTCGTGGTGCGCACGACGCCCGAGGGCGCCTCCGCGCTCGCGCAGCTCAGCACCGCGGTCGGCCGCGTCGGCGGCGTCACCGTCCCCATCGAGCAGGCGTTCATGACCTGGGACGGCTTCGACGCCGCGCGCGGCACCTACAACTGCGGCGCCGGCTGCCAGAGCGGCAACCTCGTGGAGCGCACCCAGCGCATCGTGCGCCGCCTGCTGAACCGGGGCGCCACCGACGCGAACGTCGAGGTGCCCTTCACCAACGCGCCCGCTTTCAACGGTGACGTGAAGGTCGGCGTCGAGGTGGTGCAGCGCTCCGCGAGCACGGCCGTCGTCGTCGGCGCCGTGACGTCGCTGGCGGCGTACGAGAACCCGCTCCTCGGCCGGGACTTCCGCCTCGAGGACATCTTCGGCGGCAGCGCGCTCGCGCAGGTGGGCGACACCATCGGCACCGAGTGCGATCGCTTCACCGGCCAGGTGAACCAGAAGGTGGACTTCATCTGGATCGTCGACGACTCAGGCTCCATGGGCGCGCAGCAGCAGGCGGTCGCGGACGCGGCCTCCGCCATGGCGGATCAGCTCGAGAACAGCACGCTCGACTGGCGCATCGGCGTCGTCACCACGCAGTACTGGAACCTCGTCGACGGTACCGGCAGCGGGCGGACCTACTGCGACTTCATGACGACGGGCGCGACCTTCGAGGACTGCATCGACGACCTCGTGGCGAACAACCGCGGTGACGAGCGTGGCTGGGAGTCGCTGCAGCAGATCTTCGCCGATCGCTGGCTCAATCCCGGCCCGACCGCGCCTGGTGCGACCCCGGTCGCGAGCCGCGTGCGCGCGGACGCGCGCGTCGCTGTGGTCGTGGTGGCGGACTCGGGCGATCAGAGCGTCAAGGCGGACGGCAGCGGCAATCGGGTCGCGCGCGACATCGCGGGTTGGTCGGCGTGGGCAGCCGGCGGCAGCGGCGCCGTCACCTGGGATCCGACGCGCAACAACGAGGAGCCTCTGACCCTGAGCGGCATCCTCTGCCCGCTGAGCGCGGCCAACGTCGCCGGCTGCAACGGCGAGGAGGGCAGCACGCGCATCCCGAACCCGGCGGGCGACTACTCGCTCGACCTCTACTACGACGTCATCAACAGCCAGGGCGGCGTCATCGGCGCGCTCTCGGTGCCGGACGGCTCGGGCTCGGCCCCCGCGAACGAGATCGCGGACACCATCGAGGCCATCCTCAACGTCGTCGTCGGGCAGGTCGCGCCCTACGCGCTGACGGACGACCCCATCTCGGCCACCATCAAGGTCGCCATCGGTGAGCAGGATCCGACCGCCACCGGCACCTGCCCGAGCGTGACCAACCTCCCGCGCAGCCGCGAGAACGGCTTCAGCTACGACGCGGCGACGAACCAGATCGCGTTCTGGGGCGCGTG
>CAYLZW010000136.1:0-14746 GCA_964388085.1 uncultured Myxococcales bacterium
TGGCGGCGGCACGAAGGACAGCGCGGGCTGGCGTGGCGCGAGAGAGGCGGCGTCGAGGGCCGGGCCCATCGCTCTGCACCTCGGGGTGCATGGGGCAGGTGTACGCGGCTGCCGCCGCGCTGTGCGCGCGCGGAACGGCGCCGTGGTGCGCGAGATGCGCGTGCTCGCCGCTGTTGCTCGAGCGCGCGGCGTGCCCGTGGCAGCAGGCGCTGTGGGAGTGGTGGGGCTCGACCATGTCTTCCTCCGGCACGCCAGCGACCGCGGCGGCTCTCCAACAGGCAGACGGATGAGCGCACGCGTTCTTACAGTTGAGCCTCGGATCAGTGTAACGACGGCGCAAGTGTGCAGAGGGGCGCCGACCCGCGCTCGTTCGAGCGCTTGCATGTGGAGTCGGCGCACCCTACCGTTCAGCCGTGTCCTTCCTGCCCAGAGCTCTCGCGATCGTGCTTGCCTTCCTACTGTTTCCAGGAAGCGCCGAGGCGATCGAGAACGCCGCGCACCTCGTGAGCGAAGGGCACGCCGCGCACGCGCTGGCGGACGAAGAGCACGCACCGGAAGGTGACGAGCACGGCTGCTCGCCGACGTTCCACACCTGCGGATGTCACGCGATGACCTCGCCGATGACGTCACCTTCGGCCGTGCTCAGCGAGGTCGTGAAGCCAGCGTTCAGCGACGTTTCGAGCGTCTGTTGGTCTACGTCCACCGACCTCGGACGGGACAACACGCGCTCTCTGCTTCGTCCGCCTATCGGCTGATCGAGCACGCCAAAGGTTTCGTCGCGTCGCGCATCCCCTGCGTCGCTCGCGCACCGTTGGTGTGTTCCCTCCTCGATTTCGGTCTCAACCGTTTGGTCGCTTGCGCGATCATGGAGGTGTCAGCCGTGCTGCATCTACGCTCGTTCGAGACGTGTTCCGTCGTCGTGCTCATTATCGCTGTTGCCTCGTCCTCGATCGCCCAGCCCACCGACGAGCCGGCCGTCGCTTCCATCACGCTCGAGCAAGCGTTGTCCCTCGCGCTCGAGAACAGCCCTCGGCTCTCGGTCTTTCGGGCCGACATCGCCGAAGCGGAGGCCGATCTCCGTGGCGCGAAGGTGTTCCCGGAGAATCCAGTCCTCGACCTGTCGGCCGGGCCGAGGTTTGGTGTCGGTGACCTCGCCGGCAGTGACCTCGGCCTCGACGCCAGCGTCGGGCTGTCGCAAGCGATCCCGCTGTTCGGCCGCTGGGGGGCTGCGGTGGATGTTGCGGAGGCGCGGCTCGACGCCGAGCGGTCAGCGGTGCGCTTCGACACCCAACGGTTGCTCGCCGCCGTGAGCCGCGCCTTCCTGGAGGCACAGCGCGCGGAGGCACTGGTCGGAGTGCAACGCGAGCGCACCAAGCTCCTGCAGGATCTCGTGGCGCTGACCGAGCGGCGCGTCGAGGCCGGGGACGCGACGCAGCTCGACGTGAACCTATGGCAAGCAGAGCTCGGCAGCGCGCGCTCGAGCTTGCTGCGGTTCGAAGGCAGGGCGGTGGCGGCACGCGCGGAGCTCGCGGCGGGGATCGGCCTCGACCCAAAGGACCCACCCTTGCCGCAAGGAGCTCTTCAGCCGCCAAAGGACCCTCCCGCGGCCGCCCTCGATCTTGAGCAACGGAGTGATCTGAGAGCGCTCGCGGCGCAGGTCCGCGCGGCGGAGAGGGCGGTGGAGCTCGCAAGAGCGCGGGCGTGGCCCGACCTCGGCGTCGGCGCCTACCTGGAGACGGAGAAGCTGGCGCCCGGCCCAGAGGGAGTGACGGGCGAGTACCTTGCAGGTGCGCAGCTCACGGTCCCATTGCCGCTCTTCGAACGAAACCAAGGGGACATCGCCAGAGCGGAAGCGCAACTGAACCGCGCCAAGGCTGTGCGTGCCGCGCGTCTGCTGGCGGCGGCCGCCGAGGTGGAGACGCAGTCCGCGCGGCTCGAAGCGGCGCTGGCCGCCGCGCGCGGCCTCGAGTCGAGCGTCGTCGCCACCACCGAAGAAACACTGAGCCTCCTCGAGCGTTCGTTCGAAGAGGGCAAGATCGGCATCACCGACCTGCTGCTGCGTCAGCGCACGCTCCTCGACGCGCGCGCCGATTACATGGACGCCATCGCCGACGCGCGCCTCGCCGAGATCGATCTCGAGCTGGCGGCTGGACGGCTCTCAACGGACCTCATTGATGAAATGGAAGTCAGCCCATGAAGAACTTTGTTAGCGCGACAGGCGTCGCGTTCCTCGCGATGGTCACGATCGCGTGCGAGGCCGAAAGGCCAGCCGGCACGCGCGACGTCGAAGCGAGCGCACGCGTTCCGCCGGGTGCCAAGGCCGCCGACGGCGACGAGCACGCCGACGAGCACGCCGACGAGCCGGGTGGAGGGCACACGGACGAGGAGGGTGAAGAGCACGGCGACGAGAAGCACGAAGAAGGTGTCGTGCGCCTGACGCCCGAGGTGCAGAAGCGCATCGGCCTCAAGACCGCCCCCGTGCAGCAGCGGGCCTTCAGCGCCGAGCTCTCGGCGACGGGAGAGGTCGACTTCGACCGAACCCGCCTCGCGCACGTCAGCCCTCGCCTCGACGGACGCGTGCTCGACGTCAGAGCGAACCTCGGCGACGAGGTCAAAAAGGGGGACCGGCTGGCTGCGATCGACTCCATCGAGCTCGGCAAGGCGAAGGCCGAGTACATGAAAGCGAAAGCGCGCGCGGACGTCGCGGCTCGCGCCTTCGAGCGGGAGAAGAAGCTCTTCGAGGAGAAGATCTCCCCCGAGCGGGAGATGCTGGAAGCGAGAGCCGACTGGCAGGCGGCGAGGAGTGAGCTCAACGCCACGCGGGAGACCTTGCGCCTGTACGGCCTCGGCAACAAGGAGATCGACGGGAGCCGCTTTGGCGATCCCCAGGCATCGGTCGTGCCCCTGAGGGCACCCATCGCCGGCCGCATCGTCGAGAAAGACGTCACCCAGGGCGAGCTGGTGACGCCCGAGAAGAACCTGTTCAGCGTCGCCGATCTCTCGACGTTGTGGATCTGGACGAACATCTTCGAGCGTGACCTCTCCAAGGTGCATCTGGGCGATGACGTCGTCATCGAGACCGAAGCGCTACCGGGAAAGACGTTCACGGGAAAGATCGGCTACATCGAGGACGAAGTGGACCGCGAGGCCCGCACGGTGCGGGCGCGCATCGACGTCAGCAACGAGGCCAGGTTGCTCAAGCCCGGCATGTTCGTTCGTGTGCGCATCAGCGATCCACACGCGGACGCCGGCGCGACGCAGGAGAACGCGCTCGTCGTCCCCGCCGGCGCGCTCGTCAGAGACGGCAAGGAGACGTACGTGTTCGTACGAGGCGCGGACGGCGCGTTCGAGCAACGAGAAGTCGCGGTGGGCCGCAAGGCGGGCAGCGAGATGGAGATCGTCTCCGGTCTCAAGCCGGAAGACTCCGTGGTCGTCGAAGGCGCCTTCTTTTTGAAGTCCGAGGTGAAGCGTGAGCAGCTCGCCGAGGGCGGACACTCGCACTGAAGGCGACGAACATGATCAAGCGCATCGTCGACTTCTCTCTCGATAACAAGCTGCTCGTCATCGCCATCTGGGGGCTGCTCGCGGCGCTCGGCGTGGACTCGCTGCGCAAGCTCCCCATCGACGCCGTCCCCGATGTCACCAACGTGCAAGTGCAGGTGTTGACGCAGAGCCCGGGGCTCGCGCCCGCCGAAGTGGAGCAGTTCGTGACCTTCCCGGTCGAGGCCGCGATGAGCGGGCTGCCCGCCGTGGAGGAGATCCGTTCGGTCTCGAAGTTCGGCCTCTCCGTCGTCACCGTGGTGTTCGAGGAAGGGACGGACATCTACTTCGCGCGCCAGCTCGTCGGCGAGCGGCTCATTGAGGCACGAGAGCAGATCCCCGAGGGCTACGGCGAGCCTGCCATGGGTCCCATCTCCTCGGGTCTCGGTGAGATCTTCCAATTCGAGGTGAAGGGCGAGCCCATGTGCACGCCAGAAGGCCCTGACACGAACGCGTGCTACACGCCCATGGAGCTCAGGACCGTCCTCGACTGGACGGTCGCCTACCAGCTCCGCTCCGTGCCCGGCATCGTCGAGGTCAACTCCTTTGGCGGCCTGCTCAAGACGTATCAGGTCACGCTGCTGCCCAAGCGTCTGGCGGCAAACAACCTGACTGTCGCCGACGTCGCGGAGGCCATCGAGGCGAACAACCGCAACGTCGGCGGCGGCTACATCGAACGCCAGGGCGATCAGATGCTGGTGCGCGGCGAAGCGCTGATCACGAGCCTCGATGACATTCGCCGCATCGTCTTGAAGGTCGATGAGCGCGGAACGCCGATCACCGTCGATCAGATCGCCCGCGTCGAGCTGGCGCCCATGATTCGGCAGGGCGCCGTGACCCGCGACGGACAGGGAGAGGCGGTCGTTGGCATTGTGATGATGCTCATCGGAGAGAACACCCGTACCGTCGTGCAGGCCGTCAAAGATCGCATCAACCAGATCGAGCGCACGCTGCCCAAAGGCGTCAGCATCGATCCCTTCTACGACCGAACGGACCTCATCGACCGCACCATCCGCACCGTCGCGAAGAACCTCATTGAAGGCGGCCTGCTGGTTATCCTCGTCTTGCTGCTTTTGCTCGGCAATCTGCGGGCCGGGCTCATCGTCGCGGCCGCCATTCCTCTCTCGATGCTGGTGGCCTTCACCGGCATGCGACTGGCGGGACTCTCGGGCAACCTCATGAGCCTCGGCGCCATTGACTTCGGGCTCATCGTTGATGGCTCCGTTGTGATGATCGAGAATGTGGTGCGAAATCTCCATCACCGGCAAGCGGGCCTTGGCGCCAAAGAGCATCACGAGGACATCGTGCGCTCGTCTGCCAGGGAGGTCGCGCGGCCCGTGGTCTTCGCCGTCGGCATCATCATGGTCGTGTATCTGCCCCTCCTCGCGCTACGTGGCGTCGAAGGCAAGATGTTCGTGCCCATGGCGCTCACCGTCGTGTTCGCGCTCGCTGGATCGCTCGTGTGCGCGCTGACGCTCATGCCCGTGTTGGCCTCGCTGCTCCTGAAGCGCGTCTCGGAGAAGGAGCCTTGGCTGTTCCGCCAGGCGCAGCGGCTCTACGCCCCGCTGCTCGGTCGTGTGATGCGACATCCCGGCCGGACCGCCGGCATCGCGGGTGTCGCCTTCGCGTCGAGCCTGGTCGTGGTCCCGTTCCTCGGCGCGGAGTTCATCCCGCGCCTCGAAGAGGGCGCGATCGCCATGCAGATCTGGCGACTGCCGAGCATCTCGCTCGAACAGTCGAACGCCATCAGCACCATGGCGGAGAAGGTGCTGGTGGAGGAGTTCCCTGAGGTCGAGACCGTCGTCTCTCGCACGGGGCGCGCCGAGATCGCCACCGATCCGATGGGCGTCGAGATCAGCGACACCTACGTCATGCTGAACCCGCCCGACACCTGGCGCTTCGACACCAAAGAGGAGCTGGTCAGAGCCATTGCGGAGGCGATGGAGAAGAACGTCCCCGGCGCTGTCTTCAGCTTCTCGCAGCCCATCGAGCTGCGCGTGGCGGAGCTCATCTCCGGCGTGCGCTCGGACATCGCGGTGCACATCTACGGCGACGATCTCGATGGGCTGAAGGAGAAGGCCGACGAGGTGGGCGCCGTGCTGCAGGGCATCGAAGGCGCCGCCGACGTGAAAGCGGAGCAGACAGCCGGCTTACCTCTGTTGCGCGTGGACATCGACCGTCGAGCGCTCGCGCGTTACGGCATCGACGCGGAGCAGGTGCTCGGCGTCGTCGAGGCCATCGGCGGTCTGCGCGTGGGCACCGTCATGGAGGGGCAACGTCGCTTCGCGCTGCAGCTCCGCTTTGACGACGCCACGAAACTGGACCCGGACACCATCGGTGATCTGCGCGTGGCCGCACCATCGATGGGTGACGGCACGCAGCTCATTCCGATCTCACAGCTCGCGGACATCTCCGTCGACTCAGGGCCGGCGCAGATCAGCCGCGATCGCATCAGCCGGCGCATCAACGTCGAGGCAAATGTACGAGGCCGTGATCTGGCTTCGTTCGTCGCCGAGGCGCGTGCGGCGGTCGCGAACGAGGTCGAGCTGCCGCCCGGGTGGACCATCGAGTGGGGCGGCCAGTTCGAGAACCTGGAGGCGGCCTCGGCGCGCCTCGCGGTGCTCGTGCCGCTCGCGCTGCTGCTCATCTTCGTGTTGCTCTACAGCACATTCGGATCGTCCGCTCGCCTGGCCGCCCTGGTGTTCATGAACGTGCCGCTCGCCACGACCGGTGGTCTGGTCGCGCTCTGGCTGCGCGGCTATCCGTTCTCCATCTCGGCGGGGGTCGGCTTCATCGCGCTCTTCGGCGTGGCGGTGCTGAACGGCGTCGTGCTCGTGACCTACACGGTGCAGCGTCAACAGGCCGGGCTCGCTCCGCGGGAGGCAGCGTACGAGGCAGCGCTCTTGCGTTTGCGGCCTGTGCTGATGACGGCGCTCGTGGCGTCCCTCGGCTTCGTCCCGATGGCGCTCGCGACCAGCGCGGGAGCAGAGGTGCAGCGGCCGCTTGCTACCGTTGTCATTGGAGGACTCCTCACGTCGACGCTGCTGACGCTGCTGGTGCTGCCGACCGTGTATTCGTGGTTTGCGCCACGGGCACCTTCAGAGGCGGCGGAACCGCCAAAGGAAAGGGCGGAGGAATGACGGGTCTGCACGAGAACGAATCGACGCGCGGCTGGCGAGCGCTCTGCCTCGTCGCTGCGACTGCCTTGGGGGCTGCGCTGGGCGGCGCTCTGCTCGCGTGCGTGCCAGGTGATGCAGTGGATGCGGGCCCCGACCTGGGTCCGCCGGTCTATCCGGCGGACTTCCTCGAGAGCTTCAGCGCCGCCCGGCCGTGCTTTCTCACGCACGAGCACGAGCTGCGTTACGTGCAGGTGTTCGCGGATGCGCTGGCGTATCCGACCTACACGGAGTTCGAGGACCCTTACCCGGTCGGCGCCACCATCGTGAAGGTGGAGTACGACAGCCCCGACGGCTGCGAGGCCATTACGCAATACACGGCGATGAAGAAGCTCGAAGCTGGAGAGAACCCACCGGGTCACGACTGGTGGTGGCAGCGTGTCTCGCCCGAGGGTCGGGTGCTCGAAGAGGGCGCACCAGCGACGTGCATCAACTGTCATCGAGTGCACTGCGAGGATCCCTACGGGTACGACCTCACCTGCAAGCCCGAGGCTGCGGGGTTTTGAGGGCCGTGAGGTGTCGCGCCCACGGGTGACACGCGCGTCGCTCAGGTGTCCTCGGCCGCCGGGCACCACGCAGGGCGCTCGACGTCGTTCACCAGGCTGACATCGATGAGGTTCCAGGAGTTCGTCCCGTGGTTGCCGACGTGGAAGATAAGAGGCGTGCCCGCTGGCGCGTCGCTCGGGACGAGGGCGGTGGTCTCGAGCAGCGCTGCCTCGGTCGGCACCTCGACTTGGCGGCTGACCACCACGTCGTCGCCGACCGCGAGGGCCACGTTGGCGACGGCACCCGGGAAGTCCCGTTGCGAGAACCAGAAGAGCTTGACGAAGAGCTCATCGCCAGGGGCGAGATCGCGCGGCAGGGGCTGCGACACCGTCGCCCAGTTGCAGCTCCCCGTGATCACGGACCAGCTCGTGACCTCATTGAACTGCTCGACGGTGATGTCGCGCTCTTCGCAGGGGTAGATCTCGTCCTCGGCGCCCGGCGCGAACGGATCCTCCTCCATCGGCACCTGCTTCCACTCCTCGTGATCGATCAGGGAGATGAGCGGCGGATCCTCGGGGCAGCCGGCTGTCGGTGCACAGCCCAGTAGCGTTGCACCGACAGCGCCCACGCATGCGCTGACGAGCCGCATGACGTGTGACGCGCTCGTCGTTGTGTGCCTGACCCTCATCGCCCTCTCCTGCTTCGTTCTCATCGAGCTCGCGGCGGCGGCCAAGTGAGCGACCGTGCGACGAAAGCATCATCGGAGATGCGAGCGCTCTCGTCGAGTTGCAGCAGGTGCAGCACGCCACCGAGGCAAGGCGATCCGCTTATCGAGGGGCAGACCCGCTCAGCAGCGTCTCTAAACCGGCGGAGACGAGCGTGAACAGCGCGAAGCCGAGCACGAAGGCGACGATGGAGCGCCGGTTGTCTCTCCGTGCCTCGTGCGCCTCCTGCAGCATGTCCTCGACGGCAGCCACGGTCAGAAGGCCGGCGACGAAGACGAGGGCCACCATCTGCACGCCCTCCGCGGCGTCTCGAAGCAGGAAGTAGGAGATCAGCGCAGAACCGATCACGTACAGGAAGAACGACGCGGACAGCAGCATGCGACGCCTGCGCGGCACCCCCTTGTCGCGGAAGTTCGCTGCGGCGGCATAACCCTCCGGCACATCGGCCAACACCTGGCCGGTCGCGAGCACGATGCCCAGCGTCGACGACACGGCGGATCCGCTGCCGAGCATCAAGCCGTCGCTCGTGAGGTCGACGGCGACGGCGACGTAGATCATCCACATGCCGGTACGGGCTTCTCCCTTTTCGCTGGTCCGCTTGCGCTGCAGCAGCCATTCGATGAGCACGTAGGTGAGCCCACCGGCGGCGAAGGCCGCGGAGATCCACCAGCCAGCGAGCGCTCGGAGCGCCTCCGGAATGAGCTCAACGGCGACGATGGCGATGACGATCCCCGCGGCGGCGTGCAGCGCCCAGTTGAGCCAGCGCTTCGAGCTCTGGCCGAATTCTGCGATGAGCCCTCCGGCGAAGTTCCCCGCGCCTGGCAGAAGCGACAGAAGCAGAACGGTCCAGATGCTGGTCATGGCGAGAGTCCTGTGGCCACTGCGTGATGGAAGCGTAGGGACGGCGCACTGGCCACGCTTCCGCCAACATGATCTTGACTTCATATGAAGAAGCAGTCATATTTTGCGCATGACGGACCTCAAGCCATCGAAGGGCACCCACGAGCGCGCCGCAGCGTTGTTCCGCGCCATCGGCCACCCACAGCGGCTGTCGGTGCTGCTTTGCCTCTCACGTAGCGGCCCCGAGACCGTCAACACCCTCTTGGCCGAGGTGGGCGGCGAGCAATCGGCGCTCTCGCATCAGTTGCGCGTGCTGCGGGAGCACAGGCTGGTCAAACGCGAGCGGCGCGGCCGCGAGGTCGTCTACACGCTCGCTGATCGGCATGTGGCGCACATCGTCGAGGACGCGGTCGCTCACATCGAAGAGACGGAGAGAAGCCGATGAGCCCCGTGATCGTGTTGCTGCTGACGCTGGTCTACCTCGGCGTGGTGATGTTCTTCCGTACCTGGGTCCATTGGCGCCGTACGGGCTCCACGGGCTTCCGCGGACTCTCCGGCCGTCCCGGGTCGTTCGAGTGGTGGGGCGGCGCTGCGTTCATTCTCGGCATCGCCTTCGCCGTAGCCGCCCCTCTGGCGCGGCTGCTGTCAACGGACGGTGTGAGCGCGCTCCTCGTTGAAGGGAATGTTGCGGCGCCGCTGAGCGTCATCGGCGTTGTGCTCTACGCAAGCGGCTTCGTCGCTACCTACCGGTCACAGACGGTGATGGGCTCGTCGTGGCGCATCGGCGTGGACGAGAGCGAGCGCACCTCTCTGGTGACGGCCGGTGCGTTTCGCTTCGTGAGAAACCCGATCTTCACGTCGATGCTCCTCGCCGGTGCAGGGTTGTTCCTGCTCCTCCCTACCGCGTTGAGCTTGGCGGCGTTCGCCGCGCTCTTCATTGCGGTAGAGATTCAGGTGCGCGCGGTCGAGGAGCCGTACCTGCTGCGCTGCCATGGTGAGGACTATCGACGCTACGCGCGGAGGGCGGGGCGCTTCGTGCCTGGCCTGGGACGGCTGAGCGCTCGCGACGAGCCACTCTGAATCCGTCGACACGGATGGAAGCACCCCGGTGGGCCTCCTCTCTCCCATCATGTCTGCATCTGCCAAGAAGGAGTGCCTGCGTAGGAGAACGCTATGGTCCCTCCAGCGGCGACGAACGATCCCGAGCTCCGTCCTCAGGATCAGACTTGACTCCGTACCTGTGTACGGCCGCTACATTGGGCGGTAGGAGGTCACCATGCCGCTCGCAGGCCCGTGTCCAAGCTGTGGAAATCCAGGGAAAGGCGTCGGCGCGGTCACCCTCCGCGCCTTGCTGACGCCTGACGGACTCGCTGGCGCGGGCGATGGCGAAGGCTACCGGCACTGCGCCGCTCGCGGGTGCCACGTCGCCTACTTCCATCCCGACAGCGACGTCACGATCGACAAGTCGGAGCTGCTCGTGCGCGTAGGGACCAAGGAGACCAACGCGCCCCGCCCGCTCTGCTACTGCTTCGACCACTCCTGGGAGTCGATCGAGGCTGACGTCCGCGAGACCGGCTCCAGCGACGTCGTGGAAACGATCACCGCCCGCTGCCGCGCGGGAGAGGACCGCTGCCCGGCGACGAACCCGCAAGGCGCCTGCTGTCTCGGCAACGTGCGCCTCGCCGTGAAAGACGCCAAGCAGCGCCTGCGCATCGCCGACGTGCCGGCCGCGGAGCCTGCCGGTGGTGACCTGGCGAGCAGCGCCCCGGCGTGCTGCACGACGCGCAGCGAACCCCATGAAGCCGCTGCATCAACCGGCCGCGTCGATCGGGGCGAGGCGAGCTCCAACGGTAGTGGCTTCCTGGCCGGCGGCGCGGTCGTCGTCGCGGCGCTCTCGTCGGCGTGCTGCTGGTTGCCGCTCCTCCTGATCGCCGTAGGCGCGGGCACCTCGACGCTGGCCGGCTTCTTCGAGGCGTATCGGCCATGGTTCCTTGCCGGAACGGCGGTGCTGCTCGGCACGGGCTTCTTCCTCGTCTACCGGCGACAGCAGGAGTGCGAGCCCGGAGGCGCATGCGAAGTGAGGCGGCCGAGGCTCGAGCGATTCAACAAGGGAATGCTTTGGTTCGCGACTTTCGCGGCCGTCGCGTTCGCGCTCTTCCCAAGCTACGCAGGGACGCTCATCAGCGCTGATAGCGGCACGGAGAAGCTCGCGGGTGCTGCGGCTCAGGAATCGGCCGTCCCCGACGCAGGGGTGCTCCTCGCGACCGTCGCGACGGCGGGCTATCGAGGCGGTCCTATATTATCGGACTTCGTTGCCCGCATTTACGACGTCGATGGGATGACGTGCGCGGGCTGCGAAGCAAGCCTGAAGCTCGCGCTCATGAAGGTGTCTGGCGTCCGATCGGCGGCGGCCTCGTACGAACAGAAAGTGGCCATCGCGGTGTTCGAGAAGGGCGAAGTGGACGACATCGCTGCGCTGGCCGCGCTCAAGGACGCGGGCTACGAGGCCACGCTCGTGAAATAGACAAAGCCGCTCGTCGACGCGCTCGAGCTCATCCGGCGCAACAGGAGAGATCCTCTACCGGGCGCGTGGAGGACTGAGCGCAGAGCCGCAGCGCCTCTCCCATCGATCGAGCGGAGGTGATCGCGTTGGAGCCGACACCATCGGGCGGCATCCTGCTGTCACGCGCCTTCGGCCCGGCCCCTCCTACGGCGCCGAGGCTCTATGGCTTCCGATTCCGCGGCTGTAGCGCCGGTGTAATTCTCACAATCGGCGACCCGCTGTAGCGGTCCGGCGAGGAGCTCGTCCGCAAGAGCGCACAGCTCCGCAACACGGCGGTCGGTGAGGGAGTAGTGCACGAAGCGGCCGCGCTGCTCACCCGCGACGAGGCCGCAATCGCTGAGGCAACGCAGATGGTTCGACGCGTTCGGCTGCGTCAAACCCGTCGCATCCACGATCTGCCCAACGGACAACGGTCCCTCCCGCAGCGCCTCCAGAATCCCGAAGCGAGAAGGGTCTGCGAGCCCCCGGAATAGCTTCGCTCGTCGCTCGACGAGGCCAGCCGGAACCGGATGTTGAGCAGGCGTCGATCGTCTGGACATATCAGCATCCGATGATACGTTTAGGAGGTCATGACGGAGGCCTGACCATGGGTATCGAGGTTCCAGATCGCAACCGGGAGCCGGCTCGCTACCGCGTCACGGGCATGGACTGCGCATCTTGCGCGGGAAAGATCGAGAAGGCCGCGCGCTCCGTAGACGGAATCGATCAGGTGAAGGTCTCGACTGCCTCGCAGATCATGACGGTCGCCGCTTCGGATCCGTCGGCCCAACTGCCCGAGGTCGAGCGCGCCGTAACGGCCATCGGTTACAAGCTCGATCGCATCCCCGCGGACGCCGAACCTGGTGCGGCGACGGCGCAGCTCTCCGAGACTGCAACGCACACGACTCCGCGCTATCGACGCGCGCTCCTCATCGTCGTGCTGCTCAACGTGGGTTATGGCGTCGTCGAGATGGTCGGCGGGTTCATATCGCGCTCACAGGCGTTGAAGGCCGACGCCCTCGACTTTTTGGGCGACGGGCTCATCACGTACCTCGGCGTCCTCGCCATCGGCTGGACGATCACCTGGCGCGCGCGCGCCGCCTTGCTGCAAGGCCTCTTTCTTGGCGCGCTCGGCGTGGGCGTCCTGGTCGCGACTGCGTACCGCGTCGTCTCCGAGACGCAACCCGAAGCGGAGGTGATGGGCCTTTTGGGCGGCATCGCGCTCGGGGTGAATCTGCTGGCGGCGGTCGTCCTGCTCCCGCATCGAGCAGGCGACGCAAACGTGAGAGCTGTATGGCTCTTCTCTCGCAACGATGCGCTCGGAAACATCGCCGTTGTCGTTGCCGCGGGGCTCGTTTTCTGGACCAAGAGCCCGTGGCCAGACCTCGTTGTCGCGGGCATCATTGCCGGCCTGTTTCTTCACTCATCGTGGTCGATTGTCCGTGATGCTCGTCAGGATCTGCGCCACGCCCCCGGGGGAAGCGCTCCGGGCCACCCGCGCGACGACGGCGCCGACCTACGGTAGCGGTACGACTGACAGAACAGGCGATGCCCTCGTGAGGCCTTTGTGACGACGCCTACCGGAGCTGGCGGCGCCGCATGAGGCGGCGGCCTGCGGCGCAAGCCCGCTATTCTATTGTGAATGTGACACTGTCGATGAGGCGAGCCCCGGCCGCGACTCTCAACCCTCTTGATCGAAATTGGGATGCATGGGAACCGAGCCAGGTCGCACGTAGCGGCCAAACAAGTGGGGAACAGAAATGAAGGCTCGCAGCTACGAAGTCCCGACCAAGGTGCTCATTGCGCAGGCGCGCGCTACAGAGAACGCGCTCGGCGCGTCGGCGACGAAGCCGCGCCGTGACGCGCTCGCCACCGTCGGCATCGATGCGAACGCGCTCAAGGATCTGCTGGCGGCAGAGACGACCAAGCTGGAGAAGCTCGAAGCCGATCAAGAGCGTGCCAAGAACACCTATTCGCGCGAGACCGCCGAGGACCGCGCCATCGCCGAAGAGGGCTATCGCTACAAGCTCGCGCTCGAGGCCCGCACGCGCGTCTACATTGCGTCTCACGAAGATGACGACGATCTGCGCGGCCGCTTTCGCTTTGGCCACCTGCGCGTGGCACGTGCGCGCGGCGTCGTCTATGAGCTGCGCGCGGTCCTGCCGGAGGTCGAGCTGATGAGCGATCGCCTCTCCGCCGTCGGCATCGACGCTGCCTTCGTGGCGCGCGGACACGACATTCTCGCGCGTCTGCATGTGGAGCAGGCCGAGAGCGCCGAGGCGAAGAAGGAGCGCGAGCGGCTCACGAAGGCGGTGCGCGAAGGAGAGCTCATTGTCTCCCGTTTGCTCGCGCGCCTGGTCGCGGCGGATGAGGCCATCGCTCTCGAGCGGCCCGCGGAGGGGACCGCGTTCGGGCTCGACATCATCGCCGCCGAGCTGGGACGGCAAAAGGCCGCCCGCGACGCCAGGACGACGGCGAACCCTCTGCTGCTGAGCGACGACGATTGATGGTTAGTGAGTGAACGGCAGCCGGGTCAGGGCCCCGTGGTCGGCGATCACGGGGCCTACCGGCTTCTTCACGCCCTCCTCCGGCGGCTTCACGGGCTCTGCCGGCGCCTTCACGCCTCATGGTCAGCGCGTTCACGCCCTCTTCCGGCCGCTTCACGCGCTCTTCCGGTCGGTTCACGCCTTCTTCCAGCGACTTCTCGGGCGCGTTCCGATGCTGCCTACCCGTGCGGCGGGCGCTCAAAGATTAGAGCCCATCGGCGCCGATGCGATCCTGCGGCCGCTGCTCTTCGGGGTGCGCCTTGGCGCTCGCCTCCCGTCGCTCACTGTAGCGATCGACCAGGAGGTCTCGAATGTCGCGCGTCAGCAACGTGAATTTGTACAGCTCCTCCATGACGTCGACCACTCGGTCTCGGAGCGCTGAGTCCTTCATGCGCCCGTCGTCATGGAACTCGAGCCACGCTTTGGGGACCGAGCTCTGATTCGGAATCGTCAGCATGCGCATCCAGCGGCCCAGCACGCGCAGCGTGTTCACGGTGTTGAACGACTGCGAGCCGCCGGAGACCTGCATGACCGCCAGCGTGCGTCCCTGCGTCGGCCGGACCGCGCCGATGGAGAGCGGAATCCAGTCGATCTGGTTCTTGAACACACCGGTGATGGTGCCGTGCATCTCGGGGCAGGACCACACGTGTCCTTCGGACCACAGCGAGAGGTCTCGCAGCCGCTGCACCGCTGGATGCTCGTCGGAGACAGTGCCTTTCACCGGCAGCTCGCGCGGGTCATAGAATCGCACTTCGGCGCCGAGCCCCTCGAGCACACGCGCGGCCTCCTCGGCGAGCAGGCGGCTGTAGGAGCGCTCGCGCAGGGAGCCATAGAGGAACAAGAAGCGCGGCGGGTGCGTCGAGCGAACAATGTCGGCGGGCAGCACCGGCG
>CAYLZW010000137.1:0-10173 GCA_964388085.1 uncultured Myxococcales bacterium
TCCTTCGCGAGCGCCTTGAACACGATGCGCTCGAGGTCCGGCGGGATCTCGCGGTTCACCATGGTGGGCGGCTTGATCTCGACGTTGCGCACCTTCTCGAGCAGGGAGAACTCGCTCTCCGCCTGGAAGCCGCGCTCCCCGGTGAGCAGCTCGTAGAGCACGACGCCGAGCGCGAACGTGTCCGCGCGCCCGTCGAGCTTGAGGCCGCGGATCTGCTCGGGCGACATGTAGGCAAACTTGCCCTTGAGCGTGCCCGCGCGCGTGCGGCTCTGCTTGTCGTCGGCCTTGGCGATGCCGAAGTCGATGATCTTGACCTCGCCGTCCCAGGAGATGAGGCAGTTCTGCGGGCTCACGTCGCGGTGCACGATGCCGAGCGGGTTGCCGAAGTTGTCGCGCTTGTTGTGCGCGTAGGCGAGGCCCTCGGCCATCTTCTGCACGATGTAGCAGGCGAGCGCCGGCGGCATGACGGTCTTGCGCTGGCGCATGTGCGCCCACACCGTCTTCACGTCCTTGCCCGAGATGTACTCGAGGGCGATGTAGTAGATGTCGTCGAGCTTCGAGAACTCGTGCACCTGCCCGATGTTCGGGTGCTGCAGCTGCACGGTGATCTTCGCCTCGTCCGTGAACATGGCGATGAAGTCGGGGTCTTCGCTGACGTGCGGGAGGATCTTCTTGACGGCGATGATGCGTTGGAAGCCGCTCTCGCCCGTGATCTTCGCGCGCCAGACCTCCGCCATGCCGCCCGAGGCGACCTTGTCGAGGAGGAGATAGCGGCCGAACCATGTCGCTTTCATGACGGGACCGATCCTAGTCGAAGGGAGGAGGCGCATGAAAGCCCGTCTCCCGATGCTCCAGCGCGGGGCTCGCGCCGAGCGCTCGAGGCCGATGACAGCGGCAGCGCGACGTGCATCCGATCGCGGGAGCATGACGACGGCACCGGTGCTCCCTCGGCCCCTCTTCGATGACGCCGGCGCGGACGCGCTCGCCGGCCCCGGCGTCGTCGTCACGGACGGCTTCCTCGGTGAGCGCGACGCGCTGCGCGCCCGGCGCGCGCTCGAGCTCTTGCACCGGGCGGGCTCGTTTCGGCCCGCGCGCGTCGGCAGCGGCGAGCGACGGCGCCTGCTGCGCCAGGTGCGGCGCGACGAGATCTGTTGGCTCGACCCGAGCGCGGACTTCCAGGCCACCTGCGGCGCCGAAGGGGTGCGTCCCCCGCTCGAGCTCGCGCCCTTCTTCGCGCGCATGGAGCAGCTGAAGGAGGCGCTGAACGCCTCGTGCTTCCTCGGCCTGCGGCGCTTCGAGTGCCACGCCGCGCGCTACGAGGAGGGCGCCTTCTATCGCGCCCACGTCGACACCTTCGTCGGGGACCCGAGCCGCGTGGTCAGCTTCGCGTACTTCTTGAACCCCGGCTGGAGCGCTGCGGACGGCGGTTGCTTGCGCATCTACGGCGCCGCCGCGCAAGACGTCGCGCCGGCGCTCGACCGCCTCGTGCTCTTTCGCGCCGACGACGTGCTGCACGAGGTGCTGCGGGTCAGCCGCGGGCCGCGCTACACGATCACGGGTTGGCTGCGCCGCGACCTCTGAGCGCGCGTCGTCGTCGTTCAGTTCCATTCGACATCGAAGCGGCGGGCGCTAAGCTGCCGGGCGCGGCCCTGAAACGGTCCGCCCGGTCGCCCCGTAGTCGAAGGCACGCCAGCCGTGGCGCGCGTGGTCGTGGAGGCCCCTGATGAGAGCGAGAGCGAGAGCCAGCCTTTTCTGCCTGTCGGGCCTGGTCGCGGCGACGCTGCTGCCGGCCGCCTGTACGCCGCCGGTAGAGCCCAGCGAGGGCTGCCTGAGCGACGCAGCCGGCCCGCCGGACGAGCTGCTGTACGTCTCGAACGAAGAAGACGGCACCGTCTCCGTCGTGGATCCGCGCGAATGCCAGACGGTCGCCACCATCGACGTGGACGGGCAGCCGGGCGAGCTCAACACCCTGGCCGACGGCAGCCTCGTCACGGTGGTGGTGCGCAACGCGGACGACGACCAGAACAGCCACATCGCGTTCATCGACACCAGCACGAACAAGCTCGCGGGCACGGCCGAGGTGGGCCTGCGTCCGACGCACACCGGCGTCGCGCCCGACGGCGAGACGCTCTGGGTCGGTAACGACGACAGCGCCAGCGTCACCGCCATCGACCTCGTCGCCAAGGAGGCGCTCGGCACGGTCAGCGTCGGCAACGGACACCGAAAGCTCATCTTCGACGAGGCCGAGCCCTACCGCCTGTACACCTCGGACATCGCGGCGGCCTCCGTGTCCGTCGTCGACAGCGCGAGCATGGCGCTGGTCGCCACGGTACCGGTCGGCCCTGGACCGCACGGCCTGTACTACTCGCGCCACAGCAAGCAGGTCTACAACTGCTCCGGCGAGCCGAACGGCATCGACGTCATCGCCACCGCGGGCGACGCCGCGCTCAGCGTCGTCGAGAAGATCGAGACCAGCGAGCGCTGCGGCTACCTGACGGTGTCCGCGGACGGCCGCACCCTGTGGGGCACGGCCGGCGGCGCCGATCCGGAGACCGAGGCGGGCGTCGTGTACGTCATCGACACGGACACCAATGACGTCGTCGCCACCGTCCCGGTCGGCAAGAAGCCGGACAAGATCGAATTCCTCGACGAGCTCGGCCTCGTCATCGTCGGCAACGTGAACGATCCGAGCGTCAGCGTCATCGACGCCGAGAGCTATGAGGTGGTGCGCACCATCGAGGTCGGCGGCGGTGAGTTCCACCGCGCCGTCAAGATCTCGCGCGACGGCAGGCACGCCTACGTGCCGAACGCCAAGGACGGCACCGTGAGCATCTTCGACGTCGAGTCCGGCGAGGTGCGCGGTACGGTCAAGGTCGGCGGCCACCCCACGGGCATCATCGTCGCCGGGCCCGGCGGCGGCCTGCCCTATCCACACTGATTCGGAGCGAGAGCCTCATGGCGCCGTCAACGCGAGTGTCGCCCGTCCGAGTGACCCGAAGAGGAGCCCTGCGCGTGGTGGGCTGCGCCGGCGCCGTGCTGTGCGCGCACGCCATGGGCTGTGCTCCCGGCCCGAGCGCGGACGCCGGCGTCCCCGGCGACGAGACCACGCGCACCTTCGACGTCCCCGCGCCCGACGCCGCCCCGGTGCTCGACAGTGACGCGCGCGTCGCGCTCGTTCGCATCGACGAGCGCGTCTATGCACACAGCGCGCTCTGCACGCACGAGCAGTGCGTGGTCCGCTTCGACGACGACGACGGCGTGTTCGACTGCCCTTGTCACGGCGCGCGCTTCAGCACCGCGGGCCTCGTGCTCGAGCCACCGGCCACGCGCGCGCTCGATCGCCACCCCGTCACCCTGACCGGCGACGGTCGCGTCGAGGTGGATCTCACGGTGCGCCTGCGTGAATCCGACGCCGGCTATGATGACGCCTTCGTGACCGCGCCCGCTTGAAGAGGTCTCTCATGCGCTTGCCCTACACGCTCTCGTTGCTCGCCCTCCTCGCCGTCGGCTGCGTCCCCGTCGACGGGCTCGACGCGGGCCCCGACGGCGGCGGCGAGGCGCCTGCCGTCGACGAGTACAGCGCCGGCATGATGAAGATGGGCAGCGAGCTCCACTTCGTCCTCGTCGCCGCAGATCCCGCGCCGCCGGACACGGGCAACAACACCTGGACCGTGCGCGTCACCGACATGAGCGACGCGCCGCTCGACGACCTGACGGTGAAGGTGGCGCCGTTCATGCCCGAGCACGACCACGGCACCTCGCCCGCCGACTACACCGGCACGCCGACCGGCGACGCCGGCGAGTACTCGCTCGGGCCCTTCGATCTGTTCATGCCCGGCGAGTGGGAGATGACGCTCTCGGCCGAGGACGCCGATCGCAGCGACGACGTGGTGTTCCGCTTCGCCGTCGAAGGGTGAGGGCTTGGCGGCGGCAGCCGCTTGCTGGCATCCGCGCGGCGGCGCGGGGTACACTCCGGCCAGCGCGGAGCTGAACCTCGTCGTCGACACCGGAGTCGGCGCAGTCCGCGCGAGGGTGGGCCCGTGACCGCTCGCGACTCTCTGCCCACGCCCTTTGGGCGCTATATCCTCGAGCGACGCATCGGCATGGGCGGCATGGCCGAGGTCTTTGGCGGGCACCTCAACACCGACGGTTTCAAGAAGCCGGTCTGCATCAAGCGCATGCTGCCGCACATCGTCGAATCTCCCGAGATGCTCGCCATGTTCCGCGACGAGGCCGCGTTGGCCGCTCGGCTCGGGCACGCAAACATTGCGCAGGTGTTCGACTTCGGTGAGGTGGAGGGTCAGTTCTACCTGGCCATGGAGCTCGTCGATGGCGTCGATCTGCACCGCTTGATGAAGCACGTGCGCGTGACGGGGCGCAGCTTCACCATCGGCCAGACGCTCGACCTCGGCGCCCTCGTGGCGCGCGCCCTCTCGCACGCGCACGGCGCGAAGTCGTCGACGGGCGCGCTGCTCGGCATCGTGCACAGGGACATCAGCCCGCAGAACATCCTGTTGAGCCGCTCGGGCGAGGTGAAGGTGACCGACTTCGGCATCGCCAAGGCAGCCGAGCGCTCCTCGCGCACGGCGACGGGGGTGCTGAAGGGCAAGGCGAACTACATGTCGCCCGAGCAGGCCGCCTGCGAGGACGTCGACCACCGCACCGATCAGTTCGCCACTGCCATCATGCTGTGGGAGATGCTCACGGGCAGGGCGCTGTTCGGCGAGGCGGCCAACACCAAGGCGCTGCTCGCCGTCGTCGCTTGCGAGGTGCCGCCGCCGAGCTCGCTCCGCCCGGACGTGCCGCAAGAGGTAGATGACATTCTACTGAAGGCGCTCTCGAAAGACCGCGAGGATCGCTTCGCCGACATGCGGGTCTTTCAGCAAGCGCTGCTGCGCGCGCGCTTCTCCATCGGCGCCGATCCGATGCAGGAGCAGCTCTCCACGCTCCTCGGCGAGCTCGTCGGCCCGAAGAGCGGCCCCGTCCACGTCGTCGACGTCGGGCCGGGTGAGCGCTCGAGCCCGAACGCCGAGACGTCGCTGCTCGTGAAGCGCGCGCCAGCGCCGGCAGCGCGCGACGGTCTGGCGGACGGTGACGACGCCGATCTATCGGTGTTCGACAGCGCGAGCGCCATCCAACGCACCGCGAGCGGGCCGAAGTACGCGGCGCTCATCGAGCGCCTCGGCCGCGAGCATCCCTTCCGAGGCGATTACGCGGATCTGGTCGAGCGCTTTCCCTGTCTGGCGGCGGCTCCCGGCGTGCGCCCTTGGAACCCCTTCGAGCTCGACGCCTGGGCGAAGGGCGTGTCCGTCGACGAGCTCGAGCATTGGCGTCCCGGCGTTGGGCGCGCGCGCGATCGCGCCTCCTTTCTGGCGGCCACCTTCGTCATCAGTTCCTATTTCGGCCGCTCGCCGACCATGATGAGCGCGGCGCAAGACGTCTGGGACACCGAGCACAAGGCCGCCTATGCGTCCTTCTTTCAGCATTGGGGCCAGAGCTCGCCCTTCTCCCATCCGTGGTGGCAGCGATGAGCTCGCTCGGCGCGGCAGCCGGCGCCTATCCGCGCGCGTTCGGCCCCTATGTCCTCGTGGGCGAGCTCGGCCGCGGCGGCATGGGCGAGGTCTACCTCGCGTGGTCGGGCAGCGTCGCCGGCATCGCCAAGCTCTGCGTCATCAAGACCATGCGTCCCGATGTCAGCGAGCCGGAGGTGGCGCACCGCCGCTTCCTCGACGAGGCGCGCATCTCGGTGTCGCTCAGCCACGCGAACATCTGCACGGTCTATGACGTGGGGCAGGTGGCGGACGCCAGCTATATCGCCATGGAATACGCCGGCCGGCGCACCTTGCGCGACGTGCAGAACCGCGCGCGCGAGCTCGGCGTCGGCCTGCCCGAGGACGCCGCCATCTGGGTCGTCAGCCGCGTGCTCGAGGGCCTCGACCACGCGCACGGCGCGCGCGATCCCATGACCGGCAAGCCGCTCCACGTCGTGCACCGCGACGTCTCGCCGCAGAACGTCATGGTGCGTCACGACGGCGCCGTGAAGCTCATCGACTTCGGGCTGGCGCGCAGCGACGCCAAGGTGGAGCAGACACAGAGCGGAATGGTCGCCGGCAAGCTCACCTACATGGCGCCGGAGCAGGTGCGCTCCGAGGCTGTGGACGCGCGCGCGGATCAATTCGCGGCGGCCGTCATGCTCTACGAGCTCATCTCGGGGGAGCGCTTTTACGAGGGGCTGCGCGAGCACGAGATCTGGGGCGCGGCCGCCACCGGAGGCTTCCGCCCGCGACGCTGGGACGTCATCTCGCCCGATCTCGAGATCGTCCTCTCCGTCGCGCTCGCGTCCGATCCTGCCGAGCGCTTCGCGACCTGCGAGGCGTTTCTGGAGGCGATGACGGCGTCGGTAGAGGCGGTGCCGCCCGCGCAGCGAGCCGGGGGCGGCCGGCGCTTCAAGCAGGTGATGAGCGAGCTGTTCCCGAATGGCGAGGAGGAGGAGCGAGCTTTCCTGCAAGGCCTGCCCGACTATTCGTCGGTGCGCCAGATGTCTCCGCTCGCGCTCCCCTCTTCGGATGCCCCCAAACCGTCGTCTTCGCCTTCGCCCTCGCCGTCACCATCGCCGTCGCCTGCAGGGGACGACACCGCCGCCCTGGTCTCGCGCATGCAGCCAAGACGCTGGCCGCTGGCCGTGGCCGCCGGCGTCATTGCGCTGGTGATCCTTCTGCTCGTCGGCGTCCGCCTCCTGAACACGACGGACACCGGTCCCGCGACCGATCCAGCAGCCATTCATACGGCGAATAGCGCAGGCGTCGACGGCGCTCCCGAGGCTGTCGTCGACACGGAGCCGAAGCAGGTCGAGCCGAAGCAGGCCGAGCCAGAGGGCGTTGAACCGGCACAGACGGAGCCCAAGCAGATCGACGTCGAACCGCTCGCGTCGGAGCAAGTCGAGCCGAAGCACGTCGAGCCGAAGCACGTCGAGCCGAAGCACGTCGAGCCGAAACGCACGGAGCCAAAGCGCGTCGAGCCGAAACGCGTTGACCCGCAGCCGAAGGTCGCCAAGGCTCCGGACGCGACCGCGGCCGGCACGGCCACTGAGAACACGACCCGGACGGAGATTGACGTGATTCGCGCCCGGCTCAGCCGCTGCTCCGAAGGATGCGCGCCGGTCTGGCGCAAGAAGCTGGCGGGCAGCACCGAAGTGCCCTACAGCGGGCGCACGTCGCTGAATATTTGCCTCGACCGCTGCGACAAGGAACAGAAGTGACTGGATGGATTCTTACCGCCGCTGTCTCCGCGCTGCTCGCGACACCGGCGCAGGCGGCGTCCGACAAGCTGGCCATCGTCGTATCGGCGCCATCGCTCGGGCCGGACGCTGCCTTCGCCATCGAGACGAAGCTCCTTGACGCTGCGACCCAGATACCCGGCACCAACCTCGTGCTCCGCGACGAAACGCGCATTCACCTCCAGGCCATGCGCGGCGAGGGAGGCGAATGCTCGTCCCTTGGTTGTCTGGCGGACGTTGGTGGAGCGGCGGATGCCAAACGCGTCCTGTTCGTAAGCGCCACCGCCGCCGCCGTGGAGGCCTCGCTCATCGACGTCGCCGCGCGCACGCAGCTCGGCAGCATGAGCACCTCGGCGCCGGCCGGCTTCGAGCAGGGCACGGCCGCGCGCGTCGTTCACGGCCTGCTCACCCCCGAGGCCACCGGCTCTCTCGTCATCCTCGTCGATCCCGATGATGCGCACGTCTTCGTTGACGGCGAGCGCGTGGTGCCAGGGACGCGCATCGACGGCCTCGCGGTCGGCACGCACGCGATCGAAGCCTCGCGTGACGGGTACGCCAGTTACCGCAATGACGTCGTCGTCACGGCGGGCGGGCTGACGCGTCATGAGCTCGGGCTCGAAGCCATGCCGGCGGAGAGCGCAGGCCTCAGCCCCTTCCTGCTCGGCGGAATCGGCACCCTCGGCGCCGGTGTCGTCATCGGCGCTGCCGGCGTCGGCCTCGCGCTGACGCCGGAGTTCTTGACCGTGCGCCCCGGCGAGGAAGCGGACGCGAAGGCGCGAAATGGCGCGCTCGTCACCAGCGGCATCATCGCCGGCGGAGCCGCCGTCATTGCCGTCGTCGCTGGTGCGGCGCTCACCACATATTCTTTCCTGGAGTAATGCCGTGTTGCGCATTCCCTGCCTCGCGCTCCTCGTCGTCGCGCTCGCCGGCTGCTCGGCCTGCTCGCCCCTCGGACAGAACTGTGCCGTCGATGGTGACTGCGCCGCGGACGAGGTGTGCAGCGAGAACATCTGTGTGCTGAAATGCACCGCAGACACCGACTGCCCCGGTGAACAGACCTGCGCCGCGGACGGCCACTGCGGCGACGAGATCATCCCAGACAAGGACGCCGGCCCGGACGAGGACGCGGGCACGCCGGACGATGAATTCGAGGTGACGCTCACGGCAGACAGCACGACGGTCGCGGCCGGCAGCGACGTCACGCTCACGTGGACCACGGACCCGGTCGCCGAGACCTGCACCCTCTACGTCCAGACGCCCTTCGACACCTCCCGCAGCGCCGTGTTCGGCGCCCCGACGGCAGGCACGTCCTCGTTCGTAGCGGCACCGGAGCAGGACAGCGAGTTCACCATCAAATGCACGCACGAGGACATCACGGACGAAGCCTCGGTGAGCGTCGACGTCACGGCCGCGGGCGAGCTCAACGCCGAGCCCGCGCAGCTGAACGGCGACGCCTCGAGCGAGTTGAGCTGGGAGACAAGCGGCGTCGCGGACTGCGAGCTGACGGGACCTGCGTCCTACTCGTACGACATTCCGACCGCTGACATTGCGTCCGGCAGCACGACGCTGAACGCTCCCGCCACCGGCGAATATCTGCTCGTGTGCGAGGGCAACGAGCTCGACAGCGTGACGATCGAGGTCGCGCACGTGAGCATCGACGAGGTGTCGCCAACGGCGCTCGGTCCGACGCCGGTCGAGGTCACGCTGACCTACACGTACGTGGGGCCGGACGCCGACGGCTGCACCGTGCTGGCGAACGACGTGGCCGCGCCCGACGAGCAAGCGGCCGAAGCTGGCCATCAGGTGACGGTAAGCGCGACGACGACGCTGAAGGTGGAGTGCGACGGCTACGCGGCCGAGACGCTGTCTACCGAAGTGACCGTGGAACAGTTGATTGCGTCCTTTACCGGCCCGACCGATCCGGTCGATTACGGCGCCGACGCGACGTTCACGTTCGCTGCGGCCGAGGACGTGACCTGCACGCTCGCCGGCACCGTGGTGACCTCCCCACACGATCTGGCGGTGACGGCCAGCGGCGAGCACGAGCTGACCTGCACGAAGGGCGATCTGTCGGCGACCGCGAAAGCAACGGTCTCGGTGCGCCCCGGCTTCGTGGGCGACGGCCTGACGGGCACGCTGACGAAAGCGGCCGCCGCGGACCCTGAAGCGGACGTCGTTCTGGCGGCGACTCCGACGCTGAACACCTCTGCTTGTTTTGTGTCGGCGAGTCACTTCGCGGAGCCGGCGGCGATGGCGCTCTCGTCGACGGAATCCGACCATAAGGTGTTTGAGCTGACCGTCGCTCGTGGAGGCAACGGCCCGGCTGCCGATGGCGTGGTGACGTACACGGTGGCTTGTGAGTCGGATGCCGACGTGTCGGCGGCTAGCGCGGCAGAGGTTGTTGCCTGGTGGGGCGCTATTGGCGCCGCGAGCTTGACCGCCTTTCGGGACTCGTCAGCCACGCTGGTGACTGCCGATGTGAGCCTAAACGGAGCGAGCGACGTGTCGTCGTTGGCATTGCTCACAGAGGTAGGCGACCTGCTTGCGCTTGATGGGGTCTTGTTCGACCGTCCTGAAGGGCTTGAGGCGCTGCAACGGGTTCTTGGTAGCTTCTCTGTCCTGTCGAACACGGTGCTTGAAGACACCGGCAACCTGGCGACCGGCACAGGATTGTCCGGTCTCGCTTTCGTAGGGGGGGATGTTCTGATCGGGGGACCAGCAACGCTTCAGAACACACTTCTAGACACCGTAGCTTTGCCGGCGTTGGAGGAGATCGGCGGGGGCCTGACCATCTCCTCGAACCAGGCCCTGAACAGCATCAGCATGAGCGCGCTGTCGTCGGTCGGCGGGGGCCTGACCATCTCCTCGAACCAGGCCCTGAACAGCATCAGCATGAG
>CAYLZW010000137.1:10273-14684 GCA_964388085.1 uncultured Myxococcales bacterium
CGCGCTGTCGTCGGTCGGCGGGGGCCTGACCATCGAGGACAACAAGCCAGCGGTAGGCGTCGGCGACCTCGACGAGGTTGACTTCCGGAACCTCACCACAGTGGGCTCAACGACTGGCGCGATGATTCTGCGGCACACGAGGTTGGAAGATTTTACGTCGGTTGGAAGCGATGGCTATGCGCCCTTCGGAAGCCTGGCTTCGGTGAGCACTGGCACCGGCGAGCTCGAGGTTCGCGACAATGGCCTCCTTCCCTGTGCGGAAGTCTTCGAGGCGTACTGTGGTTGGAGTCCACGGCCGCTGACCTTCAATGAAGGAAACAACGTCGGGACCTGTCCGGAGACCTGCCCCTGAGCGCATAATCTACAGTTGCGTCGGTACCTGTAGCCTGAGCTAGGCGGGGGACAAGCCCCCGCCCTACGTGACGCTCGTAGGGCGGGGGCTTGTCCCCCGCCTTTCGATCGGACGCAACCGAACACAGGGGTCAGGAGGCGCCCTCGACCTGCGCGATTCAGGACAACTGGACGCCTGCACATTGGAGTCCGGGACCTGCCCAAGCCCAAGCGCTCGAGAGTCCGAAGCTCCACAGCTCCCGCAGGCAGGAGGCACGTCGATACCAGCGCGAACCGGCCGCGGTGCACTCGCCGAACCGTCTCACGCTGCCCTCCGCCGTTCGGCGCTCGCTATCCTCGGCGCGATGTCCCTCTTCAGCCGCGCCGACAAGCCGTTCAACCGCAACAAGACGCTCGAGGTCGCCAGCAAGGCGAAGGCGAAGGGGAACCTCAAGAAGGCCATCGCGGCCTACCGCGAGGTGCTCGCCATCAAGGCGGACGACCTCGACGTGCACCTGAAGCTGGCGCCGCTACTCGCGGAGACGAAGCAGCTCGGCGACGCCTGGCGGAGCTTTCAGCTCGCGGGGGAGGGCTTCTCGAAGAAGGGCTTCGCCGACAAGGCGGCGAGCGTGTACCGGCAGGCGAGCCAGTTCCTGCCGCGCGAGGTGGAGATCTGGGAGCGCATCTCCGAGCTCTGCCTGCAGCGGGAGCGGCGCGCGGAGGCGGCCAAGACGCTGAGCGACGCGGCGCGGCAGTACTTCAAGCGAGCGGCCGAGCGGCCGGGGGCCATTCGCCTGCTGCGCAAGGCGTCCGAGATCGAGCCGGGCAGCGTGCGCCTCAAGACGTCGCTGGCGCGGCTGCTGCGCCTCGAGGGCGAGCGTGACGAGGCGCGCGCGCTGCTCGAGCGATCGCTCGCGACGGCGTCCCGCAAGGAGCTCTTGCTGGTGAGGCGCGAGCTGTTCTTGCTCTCGAAGTCGCCCGCGTCGTTGTGGCGCTGGCTGCGCGCGTCCATCGTCGGCCGCTGAGCGTCAGGGTAGATCTTCGGGCGCCACGTACGTCGCCGGCTGCTGGCGCGGGCTCGCGAGCTCTTGCCAGCTCGGCCCGAGGAAGCCGGGACCGAACAGCAGCATGACGAGGAACACGACGACGCCGAGGGCCGGGCAGCCCCAGTACACGACGCGCGCGTAGGGCATCAGGCGATCTTCTCGACGACCGACCTGCCACGAGCCCGCTGCGCCGCTCACGATCATCAGCACCGACACGCCCGAGAGGATCGGCGTGACGACGTGCGAGGGCAGGTAGAGCACCGCGACGCCGAGGCAGACGACGCCGAGCAGCGCGCGCATCGTCGTCGCCACCAGCGACGCCTTGTCGCTGACCGCCACCGCCGGACGGCTCTTGAAGCCGGGACGAGGCCGCGGCGCGATCGAAGACGGGGCGGGAGGGGAGGGGCTCTGGCTCACGTCGCCTTCATACCGACTGGAGGCTTTCTTTCCACGGGGGGGATTCGTAAGACTCCTCCGGTCCAAGCTGCTTTGACAGGAGCGTACGCCATGAGGTTCCCCGCCGCCGTCTTCGCCGTGTCCGCGCTCAGCCTCGTGGTCGCCGGGTGTCAAGAGAGCCAGGGCGGCTTTGGCAAGGCCGACGTCAAGGATCCCGGCGTGCACGTGAAGGAGGACGCGAAGCAGCCGGCGGCGCCGCCTGACTTCCAGGGCGCCATGACGATGAAGCCCGCCTACCAGGACGGTGAGCTCGTCGTCACCGTGCAGCTCAAGCCGGGCTTCCACGCGTACGCGCCGGGTGAGGAGATCGGCAAGCCGGTGAACCTCGTCGTCAAGGACGCGAACGGCTGGAAGCTCGACGGCGCTCCCGTGGTGCCCGCGGGCAAGACCAAGGACCTCGGAGAGCTCGGCAAGAGCCAGGTGCTCGAGGGCAGCTTCCCCTTGAAGGCGAGGGTCACGGGCGGCGACGGCGCCATCAGCGGCGAGGTCGAGATCCAGGTGTGCACCGACAGCGCGTGTGACCGTCCGCGCAAGCACCCGTTCGAGGCCCCCACGGCCTGACGCCGCTCCGGAACAAGCGCTCCTTCGGCGGTCCCCGGTATGCTTGGGTCGCCGGGGGTGTCCTTGCTTCGAATCCTGCCGTTCGCGCTCACGCTGGTCGCCGCGCTCGCCGCCTGCGCTCCTCCCGAGGTCAGCGGCGCGCTGCGCTGCCGGAGCTCGCTCGACTGCGTGTCTGGCTACGAGTGCTCGAGCGCGCGTGGGGAGTGCGTCGCGCGGGTAGAGCACGACGCCGGCGCGGACGTCCTCGACGCCGGCCGCGACGCTGCAGACGGCGCCGTGCGGGTCGACGCGGCCCTGCCCGACGCTGGCTCAAAAGACGCGGGCCCGCACGACGCTGGCGACGGCGGCACGCGCGCGTGCGTCCCCGAGGCGTGTGACGGCCTCGACAACGACTGCGACGGGATCGCCGACAACGGCGCTGACGTCTGTCCCTGTGACGTGCGCTGGCGTAGCGATCTCGAGCCCTACCTGTTCTGCTCGTACCGGCGACGTTGGCCGGACGCGCGGCAGCTCTGCTCCTCGCTCGAGGCGTACCGCATGGTCGTCCTCGAGGACGCGGCCGAAGAGGCGTGGCTGCTCAACGAGCTCGGCACCGCGCCGCCTCTCTACGGGCCGCAGTGGCTCGGCCTCAGCGATCTCGCGCTCGAGGGCACCTTCGTGTGGGACGACGGCAGCCCGCTCGTGAACGGCGCGCACGCGAGCTGGACGCCGGGCGACCCCTCGCTCACCGGGAACGAGAACTGCGTCTGGCGCATCGAGGCAGGCTGGCAGGACATCACCTGCAACACGGTGCGGAACTTCGTGTGTGAGGCGCACCCGTCGCTGCTCGATCCCGCGGCGGCGTGCGTCGATAACGACGGTGACGGATACGGCCCCGGCTGCGCGCGAGGGCCCGACTGCGACGACGGGGACGCCGCCGCCTGGCGTTGGCTCGCCGGCGCCTTGAACGAGGACGGCGACGGGCTCGCCGCCGGTCCGGACGAGTGGGTCTGCAGCGGCGACGAGCTGCCGCCGCGCTACTTGTCCCCGCCGACCGCGCTGGAGGACTGCGACGACACGGTGGTGAGCACGGAGACGACGTGCGACTGCCATGTGCTCCGCCGCGCGGGCCAGCGCTACAGCTTCTGCGAGGTGCCTGCGACGTTCGAGGGCGCCCGGGAGGCCTGTGTCTCCCTGGGCCAGGATCTCTTCATCGCGGCGGACCTCGCCGAGGAAGAGTGGGCACAGCGGGTCGCCATTCACCTCGACAGCAGCGCCAACCCGGAGCCGTGGTGGATCGGCGCCATGGACGGCAGCGGTCAGGTGCTGTGGGTGAACGACGCCGGCGTCGCCGATCCCAACTACGGCGGCGTGCCGCCGGGCCCGGGCAACGGCGAGGACTGCATGACGCTCGGCCTGTTTGGCTGGGGCGACGCGCTCTGCGAAACGCCACACCGCTACATCTGCAAGTAGCCCTGGTCGTCGCGCGCCGGCTTTCGTACATCACTCCTCCCCGAGGAGCGCCCGTGCAAGAGATGACGACCAGCGAGCTGGAGGAGCTGAAGGATCGCCAGCGCGAGACGCGCCCGTTCCACCTCACCAGCGAGTACATGCCCCAGGGCGATCAGCCCGAAGCCATCGAGCAGCTCGTCGAGGGCCTCGAGCGAGGGCTGAAGAGCCAGGTGCTGCTCGGCGTCACAGGCTCCGGCAAGACCTTCACCATGGCGAACGTCGTCGCGCGCGTGAACCGTCCGACGCTGATCCTGGCGCACAACAAGACGCTCGCGGCGCAGCTCTACCAGGAGCTGAAGGCCTACTTCCCGGACAACGCCGTCGAGTACTTCGTCAGCTACTACGACTACTACCAGCCCGAGGCCTACGTCCCGAGCTCGGACACCTACATCGAGAAGGACGCGATCATCAATGACAAGATCGACCGGATGCGCCACGCGGCGACCCGCGCGCTCTTGTCGCGCCGCGACGTGATCATCGTCGCCAGCGTCTCGTGCATCTACGGCATCGGCTCGCGCGAGTCGTAC
>CAYLZW010000138.1:0-14393 GCA_964388085.1 uncultured Myxococcales bacterium
GGCCGGGTCCTTCTTCATGTAGAAGGCCTTCACCTTCGACGGGAAGCCCCACACCAGGATGGGCGTGTCGTACTGCTTGGTCAGCTCGGTCTCGTGCGGCGAGCCGAAGTCCATGCCCCACTCGATCTCGAGCAGCTTCTTCTGCTCCGGATCATCGCTCGCCGCCTGCAGCGCTTTGATCTTCTGCACGGCCTCGTCGTAGTGCAGGCGCGCGAAGGGCTTCGCGACGTTCTTCAGGAACGTGAGGTCACGCTCGAGCACCTCGACCAGCTCCTTCTCGTGCGTGTCGACCACGCGGGTGACGACGTCCCGCAGGAAGCTCTCGCACAGGTCCATGAGGCCGGGCAGCTCGAGGTAGGCGACCTCGGGCTCGACCATCCAGAACTCGTTCAGGTGGCGGCGGGTCTTCGACTTCTCGGCGCGGAAGGTCGGTCCGAAGCAGTACGTCTTGCCGAAGGCCATGGCGGTGGCCTCCTGGTAGAGCTGCCCGGACTGCGACAGGTAGGCCGTGCTGCCGTCGAACCACTCGGTGCCGAACAGCGTCGTCGTGCCCTCGGCGGCGTTGCCCGTGAAGATGGGGCTGTCGACCAGCAGGAAGCCGTGCTCGTCGAGCCAGTCGCGGATGGCGCGGATGACCGTGGCGCGCACGCGCAGGATCACGTGCTGGCGGCGGGAGCGCAGCCAGAGGTGGCGGTGGTCCATCAAGAAGGCGTCGCCGTGCTCCTTCTTGGTGATGGGGAAGTCCGTGGACTCGCCCACGAGCTCTACGCCGTCCGCGTGGAGCTCGTAGCCGCAGTAGGGCGCGCGCGACTCTTCGTGCACGGTGCCGGTGACGACGAGCGAGGACTCCTGCGTCAGCTTCTTGGCGGCCTCGAAGATCTCCTCGCTGACGTCCTGCTTGCCGAGGACGCACTGCACAAAGCCGCTGCCGTCGCGCACGTGGAGGAACTGCACCTTGCCGGAGCCGCGCTTGTTGTAGAGCCAGCCCTGCAGCCTGACGCGCTGGCCGACGACGGCGGACAGCTCGCTGATGCGGGCGACGGGGAGGGTCTCTGTCTGGGTCTGGCTCACGGCGCTGCTCCGAGGACGGTTCCGGACCCGGGAGGTAGCGGGGAGAGGGCGGCCTTTCAAGCGAGACGAGCGCGTGTTTGCCCGCGCGACCCGTTGGTGCTTGCCCCGCGGCAGGCGCTCGCCCATGCTGCGCCCCCGACGACGGGGAAGGGAGAGCGATCGTGGCCGCCGGTCATATCGAGGTCATCTGCGGTCCGATGTTCTCGGGCAAGACGGAGGAGCTGATCCGCCGCTTGCGCCGGGCTCAGATCGCGCGCCAACGGGTCGTCGTGTTCAAGCCCAAGATCGACGACCGCTACGACGTGAACGACATCGTGAGCCACTCCTCCCAGCGCCTCGAGTCCATCCCCATCGAGCGCGCCGGCGAGATCGAGCCGCACGTGCGGCGCGGGGAGCCGCACGTCATCGGGGTCGACGAGGCGCAGTTCTTCAGCGACGAGCTCGTCGAGGTGTGCGAGCGCATCGCCGACAGCGGCACGCGCGTGCTCGTCGCCGGCCTCGATCTCGACTACCTCGGGCGGCCCTTCGGCCCCATCCCGGCGCTGCTCTCCGTCGCCGAATTCATCACCAAGCAGCTCGCCGTCTGCATGGTGTGCGGCGCGCCGGCGGCGAGGAGCCAGCGCGTCAGCCGCGCGCTCGGCGGCGTCACGGACGCGCAGGTGCTCGTCGGTGCCACGGACTCCTACGAGGCCCGTTGTCGTCGCTGCTTCGTGCGCGGCATCGACGTGCCGAGCGCGCCGCATTCGTAGTCTCGTATTTCAGGAGCCCAGCGAAATGGCCGAGAAGCAGCCGCCCGTCGACGTCGCCTACCAGAAGCTCCCCACGGGCTCGGTGGAGCTCGAGCACGCCTACGGTGAGAACGTGCACGTGCTCGCGGACGCGTTCCTGCTCACGCATCTGGCGTTCTTGTGCTCGAAGGGCACCACGCAGCCGGCCATCAACAACGTCGTGCGCGACACCTACCGGGCGCTCATCAAGGCCGTGTTGAACGGGGAGTTCCCGCGCGCGGTGGCGCGCTTCGAGACGCGCATGATCGACTCGTCGCCGCTCGGCGTCTGGACCGGAGAGGTCATCGAGCCGACGCAGCGCGCGGTGACCGTCAACATCATGCGCGCGGGCACGCTGCCGAGCCAGGAGTGCTACGACTTCCTGAACAAGACGCTCGACCCGAGCGGGGTACGCCAGGACCACGTCGTCATGGCGCGCACCACCGACGAGCGCGGACGCGTCACCGGCTCGCGCTTTGGCGACAGCAAGATCGGCGGCGACGTCAAGGACGCCATCGTGCTCTTTCCGGACCCCATGGGCGCGACCGGCAGCTCGCTCGCCGAGGCCATCCACTATTACAAGCGCTCGGTGGCGGGGCCGGCCAAGCGCTTCGTGTGCGTGAACCTCATCGTCACGCCCGAGTACCTGCGCCGCATGCACGACGAGCACCCTGACGTCGTCATCTACGCCGTACGTCTCGATCGCGGCGCCTCGCCGGTAGAGGTGTTGGCCGAGAAGCCCGGCGTGCGCTGGGCCGAGGAGAGCGGTCTCACCGACGTGCAATACATCGTGCCGGGCGGCGGCGGCTTCGGCGAGATCATGAACAACGCGTACTGCTGAGTACCGTCGCTCGCTCGCGCGGCCAGGGCCGCACACGGTCGAGCATGGTTGCCCAGCGTCGTCGTTGCAGGAGAACAGCATGTCTTTCTTTCGGCAGAAGAACCTCACCGTCATCTTGAGCGAGAGCGACATCCGCGCGCGCGTGAAGGAGCTCGGCCAGCAGATCAGCGATGAGTACCGTCCGCTCGGCGGTGAGCTCGTCCTCGTGGGCATCCTGAAGGGATCCTTCGTGTTCCTCGCGGACCTCGCGCGCGCGATCGACCTCCCGGTCACCATCGACTTCATCGGGCTCTCGTCCTACGGCGACGCCACGGAGTCGTCCGGGGTGGTGCGGCTGACCAGCGACCTCTCGACGCCCGTCGAGGGCAAGCACCTGCTCATCGTCGAGGACATCGTCGATACCGGCCTCACCATGCGCTACCTGCTCGAGAACCTGCGCACGCGCGGGCCGGCGACCATCAAGCTCTCGTCGCTGCTCGAGAAGCCGAGCAAGAACCAGTCGGGCATCACGGTGGACTACCTCGGCTTCACGATCCCGGACCAGTTCGTCGTCGGCTACGGCCTCGACAGCGCCGGGAAGTACCGCAACGTCCCCTACGTCGGCGTCCTGGAGAGCTGATGGGCCGGAACTCGGACAAGCGCGAGCAGCGGCGGACGGCGCGCGTGCAGCAGGAGACCGAGCTGCGCGCGGCGCGGAGCGCGGAGGCCGCGGTGCTCTCGCAAGGCGGCGCGGGCGACGTGCTCGTGCCGTGGTGGGCCGAGTCGCTGAGGCGGGAGGCGTTCGACGACGGGCGCGATCCGACGCTCGCGGCGGCGCTGTTTCGCGTCTCCGCGCTCCTCGTCACGCGGCCCATCGCGCTCGGTGGCGATCGAGCCGCGCTCGCCCCCGTCGTCGACGAGCTCGCCAAGCTGCTCTCGGTGGACACGCTGAGCGTGCATCGCCTCCGCGACGGGCCGCCGCCGGGCGAGGAGGGCGCGGAGGGGGACGAGCGCCAAAGGCTCGAGCGCGTGGCGGCGAGCACGCGGCTCTCGTCGGACGACCCGCTCTTGCGCTTCGAGCCGGGCGACGCGCTCGTCGCCGAGGTGATGAACAGCGGCCGGCCCCTGCGCGTCGACGATCCCGCGCGTGATCTGCGCTGCGCGCGCGCGCACGGCCAACGCAGCCACGTGGGATCGCTGCTGCTCGCGCCGCTCAGCTACCGACAAGAGGTGCTCGGGCTGCTCGTGGCCTCCCGCAAGGAAGTGCGTGGCTTCTACGACGCTGACGAGCGGCGCGTGCAGCTGGTGGCGGCGGCCTTGGCGCAGGATCTCGAGCAGGCCCGCCTCTTGCGCGAGGCGCTGACGGACCCGGAGACGGGCCTCATGAGCCGCATGGCGCTCGTCGAGGCGCTCCCGCGCGAGGTGGAGCGCGCCCGACGCTACGGCACGCCGCTGAGCGTCCTCATGCTCCACCTCGACGGCCTGCGCGCCATCGCGGACCGCTACGGCATCGTCGTCACGCGCGAGCTCATGGCCGAGGTGGGACGCCGGCTGCCGAAGCGGGTGCGCCGCGCCGACCTGACGGTGCGCTTTGGCGCCGATGTCTTCCTGGTGCTCTCGGCGGTCGACGCCGAGGACGCCGCGCGCGGCTGCGAGCGCCTGATGCGAGCCGTGACGGAGGAGCCCTTCAGCGCCGGCGACGTACAGATCCCCCTGGCGGTGTCGGCCTCGACGGCCACCCTGAACGTCGGCGCGTCCGTGGACGCCGACGACGACGCGCTCTCGCTCCTGCTGCGCGCCGAGGCCAGCCTGCCGGTCCCCGTCGTCCGTCGTCCGGCCCGGCCCGAGGGCGCCGTGGACCCGGTCAGCCGCAGACGCTGAGGGAGGGGCTTCGGCAAGCCCCTGTGCGCCTTCGTAGGCTTCCGGTAGCGGCCTGAGGCTCGGGGGCTTTTCTCCGTCGGGCGGGCGCCGTAAGAGTGCCTCCCGTTCGGTGACGGCGAGCGGTCGCGAAGTCTCTGCTTCAGGGCCGCACGGAGAGCGCATGGTCGACTGGTACCGCAACGGTGCAGACATCCCCGACCAGCTCTCGCGCTTCCTGTTCCTCGAGGAGGTGCTCGAGGGGCGCCGCGTGCTGCTCGTCGGCCGCACCGGCTTCGAGCTCGCGGGCTACCTGCTCGAGCTCGGCGCGAAGAAGGTCGTGTGCGCCATCGAGGACAGAGAGCTCGTCGACGAGCTGCGCCGGAAAGAGGTGCCGCCGGCGGTGGACGTGCGCCTCGTGCGGCCAGGCGTGCTGCCGGGTGATGACGGCGCGTTCGACCTCGTGGTGGACTTTCGCCTCGCGTACGAGAGCGAGGAGGCGCGCGCCGGCCGCCTCGACGAGATCGAGCGCCTGCTCTCGCGCGACGGCTTCGCGCTGACGGCCCTGGCCTCCGGCGAGAGCCCGGGGCTGCACGGCCTGCTCGGCAGCGAGCTCGAGCAGCCCGTGGTCGAGTATCGCGAGCTGGCCGAGGACCTCGTGGACCGCTTCGAGGTGGTCGAGGTGTACTTTCAGAGCCTGCTGCTCGGGTACTTCTTCGGCTCGTTCGAGATCGATCCCGGCGAGGACGGCATCGCGCCACACACGGGCCTCATGGGGGAGGAGCCCGAGCCCGCGACGACGTGGATCTTCGCCTTCGGGAACGCCGTGCCGCTCTTGCAGGACGTCACGCTCGTGCAGCTCCCGTTCGCGCCGCTGACGACGTACGTGACCGAGCGGCTGCGCGAGGAGCAGGAGCGCGCGCGGAGGGAGCGAGCGGCTGCCCCGCCACAGCCGCCGGCCGCGGTGGAGCCGGCGCTCGACCCGCGCCTTGTCGAGGAGCTGGCGCACTGGAAGCGCGAGAGCTCCCGCAAGGAGCACGCGCTGCTGCAGCTCGCGGCGCGGGTCCCCGAGCTGAAGACCGAGGTCGACACGCTGCTGCTCGCGCTCGAGGCGCGCACGCGCGAGCGCGAGGATCTGACGGCCGGCGTTGGTCACCTGCAGCGGATCGTGCTCGAGCGGGACGCGTTGATCGTCTCCCTGCACGGAGAGCTCGAGCGCGCGGCGGCTCGCGTCCAGGGGCTCGAGGAGCAGCTCTCCGGTGGGGTCGACGTGCTGCGCGAGCGCGAGACCTGGCTCGAGGCCACGCGCGTCGAGGTGGAGCGGCTCGAAGCGGAGCTGGTCGGCGCCCGCCAGGCCCTCGACGAGGCCGGCGCGACCGCTCGCAACCTCGCCTTGCAGGCCGAGCGGGCGCAGAGCGAGAAGACGCGCATGCGCGAGCGCGTGGCCAACGCGGACGAGGCCCTGCGCGAGGCGCGCGCGCGCTTCGGAGAGGTGCGCGAGGAGCGCGACGAGCTGCGCCTGCGCGTCGTCGAGCTCGAGGGCTCGCTGCAGGAGCTGTCCGGCGTCACCGTCACCCTGGCGGAGCGCGAGCAGGCGGAGGCGTCCCTCCTCGCGCGGCTCGACGAGGTGCGCGCGGAGCTGCGCGGCGAGCTCGAGGAGGCGCTCGCGCAGGTGCAAGCGCGCGACGCTGAGCTCGAGCGCTTGCACGCGCGCCTCGACGACGTCCTGCAAGAGCACGACGGTGAGCGCGCCCGAGCGCAAGAGGAGCTCAGCCAGCTCGAGGCGCGTCACGACGCCCGAGGCAGAGAGCTCGAGAAGCTCGCGTCGGGCGTGAACAAGCTGATGACCGAGCGCGACGGGCTCAAGGTGCGCGCGAAGGACGCAGGCGCGGCCGCGCGGTCGCTTCGGGAGCGGGTGGCCGTCGTCGAGGCGGAGCTTCAGGAGGCGGCGCGCGAGCACCAGGCGGCGTTGGCGGCGGCGCACGATCGTGCGTCCGCGCTCGAGGCGGAGCTGACGGACGCGCGGCGTCGTCTCGAGGAGCTGAGCGCGGAGCTCGCGCTGGCGCACAAGGACCACGCCACGCTGCAGGATCGGCTGAAGGCGCAGCAGGCCTCGCTCGAGTCCCGCGGGCGAGAGCTCGGCAAGGCCACGGAGCTGTTCTCCGACGTCGCCGCGCAGCGCGACACCTTGCAGAAGGTCGTGCTGACGCGCGATCGAGAGCTCGCGGCGGTGAAAGAGGAGCTGTCCGACGCCATGGCGGAGCTCGAGCGCCTCGGGCAACAGGCGCAAGAGGCCGACAAGACGCGCGCCGACGTGCAGGCGCGCACGACCTCGCTCGAGGCGAAGCTCGCGGACGCGGGCCGGCGCGAGGAGGAGCTCGGTCAGTCGCTCGCGGAGAGCAGGCGCTCGCGCGCGCAGCTCGAGCAGGAGGCGCGGATCCTCGAGGAGCGGGCGGCGAGCGCCGAGGAGCACGCCCGCGCGGCGCAAGAGGGCGCCCATGCGGCGTCCCAGCAGCTCGCGCGCCTCGAGGCCGAGGCAGCGGGCAAGGACCTCGCGCTCGAGGCGAAGGAGCGCGAGGCCGCGTCGGTCATCGATCGCCTGAAGGCGCACATCGAGGACCTCACGCGGGCGCTCGAGGAGAGCGAGGCGCGCCACTCCGAGGTGCTCGATCACCAAAACCGCGAGCGGCACGAACACGCGGCCACCCGCGACGAGCTCGAGCGCGCGACGCAGGAGCTCGAGGCCGCCATCGACGAGAACGAGCGAGGCCTACGCCAGCTCGAGGCGAGCGCCGACGAGAACGATCGCCTCACGCACGACGTCGCTGCGCTACGCCGAGCGCTCGCCGCCGCGGAGGCGCGCCTGCCGGAGATCGACGAGATGACCGGCGCCCTGCGTGAGGCGCAGGCGGAGCTCGAGGAGGAGAAGGCCCGCGGGGATCTCTTTCGCGCGCAGCTCGACGAGGCGCAGCGCTCGCTGGACGGGCTCGCGGCCCGCGCGCAGCTCTTGTCGGCGAACCTCGACGAGGCGCAGGGCGCGGCCGGCGAAGAGGCGGCGGACGCAGCGCTCGCGCGCGCCACGCTCGACGAGGCACAGCGGCGTCTGGCCGCCGAGCGCGCGCGGGGCGATCTGTTCCACGCGCAGCTGCTCGAGGCGCAGCGCGACCTCTCTCGTCGTGCGGCGCGCCTGTCGCTGCTCGGCGCTCACCTCGAAGAAGCCCAGGCGCACGCCGGCGCCGAGGTCACGAAGGCGGCGCTGTCGTCGGCGGTGCTGCAGGAGGCGCGCAGGAGCCTCGAGCAAGAGCGCGCGCGCGGCGACCTGTTTCAAGCGCAGCTCGACGAGGCTCGCGAGGCGCTCGAGCGCGGCAGTGAGAGCGCGCGCGCCAAGCTCGGCGAGCTCGAGGGCGAGCTCACGCGCCTCAGCGAGTCGCTCGCCGAGGCGAGGGCGGAGCGCGACGCGGCTTGGCAGCAGGCCGGCGACGCGGCCGACACGCGCGCACAAGAGAGCGCCGCGCTGCGAGAGCGCCTCTCGGCCCTCGAGGAGCAGCTTCAGGCGCTCGAGCGAAGCTCTTCGGAAGAGGCCGCGCGCCTCGAGGAAGAGCTCTCCTCCGCGCGCGAGGCGCTGGAGTCGGCGCAGGCCGAGCGCGACCGCTTGACCGGCGCCCTCGATGGCGTGGGCGACGACGTGCAACGCCTCGGCGATGAGCTCAAGGCCGCGCGCGCCGACGCACGCGAGGACAGGATGCGCCTCGAGGGCGAGCTGGCCGCCTCCCGCACGCGCGTGGAAGAGGCGAAGCAGCGCTATGACGCCGAGCTCGCCGCCGCCCGCGAGGAGGCGGCCGACCTCGGACGTCAGCTCCGCGAGCGCGAGCGGCGCCTCGAAGAGCTCGCCGCTTCGCCGGAGAACGGCTCGACGGCGGTCTCCGGCGACGAGGCGGAGCGATTGCGCGCGGAGAACGCGGAGCTGAAGGAACGGCTCGAAGAGAAAGAGGACCGCATCAAGCGGCTCAACCAGCGGCTGTCCTCGTCGGGGATCCTGTAAGGGCCCTGGTAGGGGCAACTGGGTCGACACGATCGCGGCCTTTGCGCCCACGGGGTGAGGCCGAGCGGCTCTGCGGCGGCGCGGCTCGGATGGGCGCGCTCCCATGCTGGGCGAAGGTGATAGCGTCGGCGCACGGACACTCATGCGCACGCTTCGCTCGATGACAGCCGGCCTCTTTGCCTGCGCCCTCCTGGGCGGCGCTTGCGCAACCTCGCCCGCCCCCTCCTCGTCGCCCGCGTCCTCCTCGCCCGCGTCCTCCTCGCCCGCGTCCTCCTCGACCTCGTCCTCGTCTTTGCGCGGAGGCCCGGCGCCGGCGCTGGCGGGACGGTGTGCGAGCGGCGACGTCGTCGATCCCACCTCTGGGGAGCCGAGCCTACGCGGCCAGCCGCCCGCTCTCCGCTTCACACACGACGTCCTGTGCGTGGGGCCGTGGGAGGTCACAGCGGACGCACGCCGGGGCAGTCTGTGGTTCTCCATGACCTTTCGCGACGGAGCCGACGTGATGCAGGAGGGCGCCGCCACCGACCGCGCGGCGGCGCTGTGCGACGAGGAGAGCGCGTCCTCCTCGGGTGGACGACGGGCGACGCTCACGCGCTGGTGCGAGGACGACGAGGGAGACGCCCCTCTGTGTCGCGGGGACGAGCGCCTTGGCAGCGCGCGCTATCGCGTCTGTGTCGACGAGGGTGGGGCAGAGATCTGCGCCTTCGTGCCGTCCGTCGCCGAGGTCGTGCTCGCGCGGGAGGCGGGGGAGCCCGATCGGCGCGCAGAGCACGCCAGCCAATTCCTGCGGGCGGTGCGGACCGCGTGGGTGCTCTCGCCGGCCGGCTGTGAGGAGGCATGGAGGCTCGAGCGTCGCGAGCGAGGCGCAGCCGTGTGGACGCTCGACGAGGAGCGCCCGGGTGCACCCTGCGACTTCGAGCTGCAGGTGCGTCTTCACGACGTGCCTGGTTTCGACGTCGCGCATGGCCAAGCGGAGGTGAGCGCGGAGCCGGCGCTGCTGCAGCTCGACTGCGCGCTGAGCGACGGCGAGCTCATCCCTCTCGAGCGCGCCGACGAGGACAGCCTCTCGTTCGGAGGCGTCTCGCTGTACGCGAGCCTCGAGGCCTGCACGGCAGCCGTGGAGCGCCGCCGGGAGTTCGACGGCGGCGCGTGCGTAGACCCCACCCGCGACCGAGAGGAGAGAGGCAGCGCCGCTCCTTGAACACCGCGCTCTACGCAGACCCGCTCAGTCCACCGGCACAGGCGGAAACCACGTCACCTTCGCTGGCGGCTTCCCGACGGGAGCCTTCGGGATGTCGAGCACGAGGTCGTGACCGTCGAGCGCTCGGTACAGCGCCATCGTCGGCAGCACGCGCTTCACGTAGTCGCGCGTCTCCTTGAACGGGATGCGCTCGACGAACAGCTCGGGCTCGAGGTGGCCGAAGTCGCGCATCCAGGCCGCGACGTTCTTGGGGCTGCCGTTGTAGCTCGCCACCGACAGCATGCGGTGGCCGAGCTCGCGCTTCGACAATGACAGCACCGCGACGCCGAGCTCGACGCTGACGCGCGGGCGCACGAGGTGGCTCGGCAGCGGAGGTTTGAGGCCGACCTCGTTCGCGATGCCCCGCGCCGTGTACGGCATGAGCTGCATGAGACCGAGGGCACCGACGACGCTCTCCGCCGTCGGGCGAAAGCCGCTCTCGGTGCGCATGATGGACCACGCCAGCGCGGGCTCGATGTCGTAGCGCTTGCACATGGCGAGCACGTGCTCGTCGTAGGGCAGCGGGTAGGAGACGCGCCACCCGTCCGCGCGCACCACATGTCCCTTGCGAACGTGAGGGGAGGGACGAAAGAGCGCGCCGTGCCGCCAGGGTCGGTGTGCGTCACCGAGCTGCTGCGAGAGCGCGAGGTCCGCGAGCGTGTTCCCGCGTCCGGCCGCCAGCGCCTGCGCGGCCTCCGTGAAGCCGAGCGCGTGCAGCAAGGTCGCGCGCTTCGCTTCGTCGTCGTTGGCCGCGTGGCGCGAGAGCGCGTCGGCCGGCAGCTTGACGCCCTTGACCGGCTTCCAGCCGAGGCGCTCGCGGGCGAGCAGCCCGTACCAGGACGTCGCCGACGACGTGGCCAGGCGCCGCAGGTCCTTCTTGCCGCCCGCGTCGTCACCCGAGGCGATCTTCGCGCGCGCCAGCCAGTAGAGGTGCTTGTCGGCTTCGTTATCGTTCGGCGCCGTACGCACGAGCTCGTCGAGGATCGGCAGGGCTTTGCCGGGCTGCCCGTCGAGCAGCCAGGTGAGCGCTCGATACCAGCGCGCGGCCGGCGCCCAGCCCGAGCCCTCGAGCACGGGAGCGCACGTCTTCAGCCGATCGCGCGCGACGACGTGCGAGGCGGCCTCGTACGCGAGGAAGCCCGCGAAGAAGCACGCCTCCTGCTTCTGCGCGACGTCTGTCGCCGTCCGGTAGAGCGCGAGCCACGCGAGACCGGAGCGCTCGAGCTCGCCCACCTTGCCGAGCGCCCACGCGTGCACCTCGCGCCAGGCGTCGGGCGGGTCCTTCTCGTTCACCAGCGACGTCGCGTGCGCGACCGCCTCTTCGTTCTTGTGCGCGCGCGCGAGCGCGGTGACGAGCAGCACCTCGCGCTCCACCGAGGCCTCACTGCGATCGCTGCTGGCGCGCCCTCGTCGTCGAGCCTCCAGGATAGCGCGCTCGTAGCGAGCCGAGCTGAGCATGCGATCGAGGCGCCGGTTCAGCTCCGCGTCCGAGAGCTTCACCTGCCCGTCGTCGAGCATGCGCTCGAACGGCTTCACGTCCTTGTGCTCGGGGGCCTCGATCAGGAGCTTCTTCAAGTGAGGCAGGGCGCTCGCCGGCCGCCCGTCGTCGAGCAGGGTGCGCACGAGCTGCGCCCGCACGCGCGCGCGGTCTTTGGGCTTCAGCGCGATCAGCTTGGTGAGCGTGGCCGCGGCGTCGGCCCGCTGTCCGAGCGCCGCCTGCGAGTGGGCCAGCACCTGCAGCACCCGCTCGTCGAGGCCGGGATCCTTCGGCACCTTGTCGTTCGCGAGCCGCGTGGCGAGCGCGTGCGCGTCTCTTGCGCGGCCGGCCTTCAGCAGCGTTCGCGCCCGCAGCGCCTCGAGGTGCGGTGACACCTCCGGCAGCGCCTTCTCGACACCGTCGAGCTTCTTGAGCGCGTCGTCGTAACGCGCCTGCTCGGAGAGAGCGCGAGCCTCCCGCACCGCCACGCAGGCACCCTGGCGAGCGCCCTTCTCGACGACGCTGCACGGGCCCTCGACGGCCGAGGCCGCGGGAGCCGCGAGCAGCGCGAAGGACAGGAGAGCAGAAGAGAGCGTCAAGGTCCCCAGAGTCTACGACTCGAGCCGAGAGGCGCAGCCCCGCAGGATCACAAGTCGATGATGCCCTGTCGGATGCCCTCGGTGACCGCCTCCACACGGTTGGTCACGTCGAGCTTCTGGTAGATGTGCTCGAGGTGCGTGCGGATGGTGGCCTTCGACAGCCCGAGCACGCGAGCGGCCTCGTTGTTGCTGAGACCCTTGGCGATGATCTGCAGGCACTCGAGCTCGCGCTCGGTGAGCGCGCGGCGTCCGGTCGGCGGCACGGTGGCGCCTTGGCGCTCGGCCTTGTCCTCCTCCTCGGAGTTGAGCGATCCCGGCGGGGCGGGACCGACCTCGGGCATGCGGAAGTGGCGCAGCAGCGAGCGGGCGAGGCTCGGCTGGATGACGCTGCCGCCCTGGCGCACCTCCTTGATGCTCTCGACGATCTTCTCGGCCTCGGCGCCCTTCAAGAGGTAGCCCGAGGCGCCGGCCTTCACCGCCTCGAGGACCTTGTCCTCCTCGTCGAAGATCGTGAAGATCAAGATCTCGACGCTGGACCACTTGGCCTTCACCTCGCGGGTGACGTCGATGCCGCTCATGTTCGGCAGCCCGAGGTCGCACAGGATGACGTCCGGCGGCGCGCTCAGGTTCGCGAGCTCCTCGAGCGCCTCCTCGCCCGAGAGCGCGGTGCCGACGATCTCGATCTCCTCGAAGGCCTCGAGCAGCTTCAGCTGGTTCTTGAGGATCTTCGGCTGATCCTCGACGACGAATAGGCGGATTCGCTCCATGTGCGCTCCCAGATGTGCTCGGACGCGAACACGTTAGCGCAAGCGGACGCCGAGCGGGGAGGGGGGCCAACAACGGGGCTACGACACCCGCCCGAGGAGCCCCTTCAGGTACGACCCCTCGGCGAAGGCCAGGCGCGCGGGGTGATCGAGACCTGCCTCCAGGTGCGCGAGCACCTCCACGTCACGCGCGGCGTCGACGGACGCGCCGAACACGACCTTCTGGAAGAGGTCCTTCGAGACGCTGCCGGAGCAGGAGAACGTCAGCAGCAGCCCGCCCGGGCGCAAGAGCTTCAGCGCGAGCAGGTTCAGGTCCTTGTAGCCGCGGCAGGCGGCGTCGACGTTCTTCTTGCCCTTGGCCAGCTTCGGTGGATCGAGCACGACGAGATCGAACGAGCGGCCCTCGTCGCGAAAGCGCCGCAGCACGTAGAACGCGTCACCGCAGGCGTGCTCGAGGCGGTCACCCGGCACGCCGTTTCTGCGCGCGTGCTCCTCGGCCAGCTCGAGCGCGGGCTCCGACGCGTCGAGCTGCACGACGGAGCGCGCGCCCGCCGTCGCCGCGTAGATGCCGAAGCCGCCGGTGTAGGAGAACGCGTTCAACACGTCCGCGCCCTGGGCGAGCCTGCCGACGAGCGCCCGGTTCTCCCGCTGATCGACGTAGAAGCCGGTCTTGTGTCCGCGCAGGACGTCGACGAGGAAGCGGCGCCCGTGCTCCTCGATCTCGACCTGCGCGGGAGGTGGCGGCCCGAGCAGCACACCCGTGTGTTCAGAGAGGCCCTCCTTCTTGCGCACGTCGACGTCGCTGCGCTCGTACACGCAGCGTGCCGAGAGGCCATGGGCGGCGCAGCGCTCCGCGAGCAGCTCCGCGAGCCACGCCTTGCGCCGCTCCATGCCCGCGCTCAGCACCTGCACGACGAGCACGTCGCCGTAGCGGTCGACGACGAGGCCGGGCAGGCCGTCCCCCTCCGCGTTCACGAGCCGCAGCGCGCTGGTCTCGCCGGCGCCCGGTACGCGCGCGCGCCAGGCGAGGGCCTCGTCGACGCGGCCGGCGAAGAACGCGCGGTCCACCGGCTCGTCCTCGAAGGTGAGCACGCGCGCGACGATCTGCGAGCGCTCGTTCACGTAGGCGCGGCCGAGCCAGGCGCCCTCCGCGGAGCGGACGTCGACGATGTCGTCGTCGGAGGCAGCGGCGTCGTCGAGCTGCGCGACGGCGCCGGAGAAGATCCAGGGGTGCCGTTGGCGCAGCGCGCGGTCGCGTCCCTTGCGCAAGGTGAGCGTGCGGACGGCGGGGGTCGTCGCCATGCGCTCAGCCCCCCGACATCAGGGACGGGCGGGCCGGGATCGACAGGGTCGTGTGCGTGCCCTCGCCGAGCTGCGAGCGGATGTCCACGGTGCCGCCCACCTTCCGCGCGCGTTCCTTCATGTTGATGAGCCCGTAGTGACCCTTGGGGCGCTTCTCGGGATCGAAGCCCTTGCCGTCGTCGTGGATCTCGAGCGTCATCTCGTGCGGCGAGAACCGCACCCGCACCGTCACCTGCTTGGCCTCGGCGTGCTTGGCGGTGTTGGTCAGGCACTCCTGCATGATGCGGAAGAGCGTCAGCTTCTGCTCATCCGAGAGCGGCGGCGGATCGCCGCCGATGTCGAGATCCACCGGGATGCGGAAGCGCGTCGTGAACACCGTGCAGGCGTTCTCGAGCTGCGGCACCAGCTCGAACTCGTCGCGCATCATGGAGAGCGCGCGGCGCACCTCGTCGAT
>CAYLZW010000139.1:0-14128 GCA_964388085.1 uncultured Myxococcales bacterium
CGCTACCGCGGCGGTCAAGCCGGCGGAATGACGCCCTCTGCCGGACGCATACCCCCGTGCGCTCGCAGATGCAGCAGATGGCGGGGCAGTCTCGAGCGAGCTCGCAGGAAACGTTGTCGAACGCACCCTCCCCGGAAGCGCCGGCGTCCTCGCTGTAGGGCGGGTCGTGACGGATGCCGTGCTCGCCGCAACCGGCGTCGGGCGCGGGCACCGTCATTTGGACGCGGACCTGCATCCCGTCGGCGTCGACGCACGCGGCGAGCGACGCGACGAGCAGGAAGGGGAGCACGAGTACGGCGGCGGTCGAGCCTTGTGCGTCCATAGCTAGATCCCGTGATGCGCGAAAACCGCGTTGACGTTGTTTGCGATTCCCGTCCCGACGCGCCCAAGAAGCTTGACGTACACATGGGTCTTGATTGCGCTGTACGTTGTGCTCGCAGGCGTCACAAGTTGCGCGTAGGCCAGGGCGATAGCCATCTCCTTCCGCGCGGTCTCGGTGCTGGTCCATCCAATATCGCCGCTGCCGTTGAACGCCCCTTCGCGCGCGACCGCGCAGGTCGATTGGTTGCAATCGACGTCGTTGATTGCCTCCCAGAACGCCTGCTCAAAAAAAGCACCTACATTATGGTTGAAGCCGGGGGCCCCGCAGCCGATCAACCCGTACAGCATCGGCGCTGCCCGATGGCGATCATCGCTTACCTGGGATCGGCCGATCCGGTCCCAATTCGGTGCGGTATGAGGCGTTAGCCATGTTGGATCGCGTGCCATCACGAACGCCCAGCAGTCGGCGAGCGTCTCCGCGATGGCGTCACTCTCATCGACCCCCATCCAGCAGACGTTGTTGAACCCGCCATATGAGTCAGCGATGTAGTGACCATACTCATGCCATATTGTTCCCGGACCAACCTGGCCTGCAGCCGACGTGATGATGATGTCGTTGGTGACGGGATTATAGCACTTGGTACCGAAACCGCAGTTGCCGCTCCCTAGCCAAACGTAGCGTATACCGGTTGATGACGTTGCCGAGACGGCAGGATAGATAGAACTTACCGCAAAATCCCGCGACTTCTTGTGTGCGTAGTACGTGTTCGCCTGGTAGCGGAAGTGTGCAGTGGATGATGTAAATTGCGGCGTCGACAATGGCGGAACGCACCGTTGATATGGCGAAGTTGCCCGAATCCACCCCGCCTTGTGCGGGCCGCCCTCATTACGCAACTGGTAAAGCCTATTCGGCGCACAGTAGTAGTCCGTATCGTACCAGCGGAGCGACCGTGTTATGTTGGCCGTGGTACCGGAATAGACTTCGGGCTGTGAAGTTGAGGGTAGAGTCCTCCGCACAGTGGCACTCGAGTGGCCCGACGCCTGCCGTAGCAAGGATACATTGTTCAGCACCCGTCCGTCCGTGGAGAGAGTCAGTTTCCTTGCCGCATTCTTATCCTCCAGAACCAGCACGAGATCGGAGACCGCTCGGTCCCATCTCCATGAGCCAACGACACCTGGACACCCAAGCTCAACGGCCCCGTTATGCGAGGCCGCGTCTCCCTCGTGGGAGGCCAGAGTCGCGTCGAGACAGGTCGTATGCAGCCGAATACTGAATTCGACGGCGGCGCTATCGGTCGGCGTAGGGTCAGGCGGAGGTCGATCGAATCGAGTTCGCCCGTTGTCCCCGTGAACGCCGCCCGTCGCCGGCTCCAGCAGGAAGATGAGTTCGCCACGATCAACGACAAAGCCGTCGATCACCTGGTCGACCTCTATTACGTCTTCATCACGGAGGCGCGTGATGTGGCGGATACTAAGGCTGGAGTGGGGCGAACAAAGGAAGGCATCACACAGCGCCGAGGCCAGCTCGTCGGGGCGCGAGATCAGCGCCTCGTACCCTCCCAGGATTGCGAGCGGCTCGGGGGACACCCAGACGTCGCGCTCGCCATCTGCCGCCACGACCGTGAGTGGCTCATCGAGCAAACGCGCCGGACTAGCCGCTGCGCTGGTCGCGGTCATAGCGACAGCGCACGCCAACAGCGAACAGCGAACAGCGAACTCATTACGAACCCCGCCTATCACACCAGCATAGCCGAACCGGTTTGGCAAAGGAAGCTCGGGAAGGCCGGCTACTGTGCGGGCCCAACCGTCCAGCGATCGTCGTCAGCGTCGGCGCCGCGGGAACTCTGCGGACCTGTCACACGTCCGTCCATGCCCTACCCGCGCCGTTTGCGGGACGGGCTACCGGCATGAGCACGACCTCGGCGACGGCCTGTCCGCGCGACTGCAGGGAGCTCCGGCCGAAGAAGAAGGGGGGCGCGGGTAGCGGGGAGTGAGACGGCGAGTTCGAGGACCACGAGGGCATCGGCGTGTACCCGAGCCTGCAGGAGGCCGAGATCCTCACGGTCGCGGCCGGCGAGCACATCGAGGGCAAGGACTTCCTGGTGGCGCCCGCCTTCCTCTTCGAGGACGACGAAGGCACCGGCGAAGGCGGCGTAGGCGCCGGCTGCACGGACTCGCTCGACTGCGAAGGCGGCCTCTACTGCGAGCCCGCCTTCGACGGCGGCTACTGCACGCGCGACTGCTCCGGCGGCCCCGACCTGTGCCCGAGCGGCTCGGTGTGCTTCTGCCTCGGCGACGACGGCACGGGCGGCTGCGCCTACAGCATCTGCCTGCAGGAGTGCGCTGGGGACGACGAGTGCCGCGGCGACGAGGGGTACGTCTGCGACGTCGACGGCACCTGCTACCCGGGTTGATTGACGCGATTCGCCCCCTCTGCTCAGCCCGCGTGCTCGTCGTAGCAGGGCACGTCCCATAGACGTACACATGGGTCTTGATTGAGCTGTACGTTGTGCTCGTAGGCGTCACAAGTTGCGCGTAGGACAGGGCGATAGCCATCTCCTTCCGCGCGGTCTCGGTGCTGGTCCATCGACGCGCCCTGAGGCCGCTCAGGGATCCGTGGGGGGCTCGCGGATGCACACCTGCCCGACGAAGGCGATGTTGGAGCACACCGGCAGCGCGCCGGTGCAGTCGGCTTCGCTCGCGCACTCGGCCGAGCAGTAGAAGTCGCCGTCTGGGCCGTCTGGGCCCTCGAGGCAGAGCGCGGAGGCGCAGTCGTCGCCGCTCTCGCACGTGTCGATGCCGTTCATGCCCGTCCCGCGCGCGCCCTCGCGGCAGAAGCAGCCCTCGACCGCGTCACACTCGCAGCGCTCGTCCGCCTGGCAGTCGCTGTTGAAGGAGCACTCGACCGCGACGGGGCCCGCGTCGTGTCCGGCGTCTTGCAGTCCGGCGTCGTCTTGCTGTCCGGCGTCTTGCCGTCCGGCGTCTTGCTGTCCGGCGTCTTGCTGTCCGGCGTCGTGCTGTCCGGCGTCTTGCCGTCCGGCGTCTTGCCGTCCGGCGTCTTGCGGTCCGGCGTCTTGCGGTCCGGCGTCTTGCTGTCCGGCGTCTTGCCGTCCGGCGTCTTGCTGTCCGGCGTCTTGCTGTCCGGCGTCGGTGCCGTCAGGGGCGGGGGGGCAGCCGATGAGCAGCGTGAGCGCGCACGCGAGCGGAAGGAGGAGCGGCAGGCGGGACGAAAGGGGGAGGTTCTCAAGCATGGAGCCGGCCTAGCACACTGGGCTACGTCTTCGGGCCCGTCGGCGGCGAGCGCCCGCACGAGGGGCTCCGCCGGTCTATCACTCGCCGTCGTCCGCGGTGTTCGCTCCACCAAAGGAAAGAGCGCCGAAAGCCCAGAGGCTGCCGGCGCTCTTCCCCTTAGCTCAGGCCGTCAGCGACGCCGACGTCGTCCAAACGACCCCAGCAGTCCGCCCACGATCACCAGCGCGAACCAGGGCAACCCCTCGCTGTCGCTCTCAGCGGCGCTACACCCACACCCCGGCTCCGCTGGCACCGCGACCTCATCGCTCACCAACGCAAACCGCCCGGGGAGCGCCAACTTCAGCTCCCCATCGCTCACCTCGACGCTCCAGTAGTACGTCGTGCCTGCCGTGAGCGTGATGTCCTCCGGCGTCCACGTCGTCACACCAAGCCCCTGAGCGATGGTCTCCTCCGCCAGCGGCGCCGACAGGTCCTCCTGCTCGCTCAAGACAAATGTGTACGTGAGCGCGTCACCATCCGCGTCGATTGCGTTCGACACGCTGAAGCCCTCGGGCGGCCCGTCGAGCACGACGCCAAGCGCCGGGCTCAAAATCGCCAGGCCGTAGGGCGCGCTGTTCTCCGCATTGACGGCAAACACCGCGTTCACCCAATCCGAGGCGAGCTCACCGTCATGCGCGCGCGCACGCCAGTAGTACACGCCGTCCTCCTCGAGGCTGGTCACCGCGAACGTGCGATCAGCCTGCGAGCCCGAGCTCGTGGCGCCGGCGAAGGCCGGGTTGTCCGCGATCTCGAACTGGTAGGACACGACGTCACCGTCCGGATCCGTAGCCTCTCCCACCTCGAGGGTGGCGGAGCTCGACGACAGCGTCTCGTCCGCCGGCCCCACGATGCTGGGCGTCGAGGGCGCTGCGTTCTGCTCAATCACGACCTCAGCGAGGACGTCGAAGGACGCGCCCGTGCCGTAGTCGCTGTCGAGCTCGCCATCGCTGGCGAAGGCGCGCCAGAAGTACGTGCCCTCCGCCAGCGCCTCGGGCACCGAGAAGAACGGCACCGCGCGCAGGGCGGACACGACGACGAGGTCGTCTTCCGCGAAGGTGTCCGCCGTGGCCAGCTCGAAGACGTACCAGACGTCGTCGCCGTCCGGGTCGCTCACCGCGCGCGCCTCGAGCACGGGGCTCGAGGAGAACGCGAAGGTCGCGCCCTCGAGCGGCGTGAGCGCGTCGGGCGCCGCGGGGGCGGCGTTCTCGGCGTTCACGATGAACGAGGCTACGTCGCTCGAGGGTCCGTCCGCGAGGCCGTCGCTGGCGAAGGCGTACCACTCGTAAGCGGTGTCCTCGTCCAGCGTCGCGGCGTCGAACACGGCCTGCGTGGTGGAGGCGCCTGCGACGACGTCCTCCACGCGACCGACCTCGACGCCGCCGTCCGCCGCCGTGACGACGAAGGTGTAGGTCAGCAGCGAGCCGCGCGGGCTGGTCGCGTTCGCCACCACGAGGGTGGGCGACAGCGTGGCCACGCGGTCGTCGTTCGGCGAGATCACGACCGGAGCCGTGGGCGCCTCCGAGGCGTTCGGGTCGGTGCCCGCGAGGATCTCGTCGAGGTCGAACACGCCGTCCCCATCGGTGTCGGTGGTCGCCGCGTTCTCCGCGAGGAGCTCGCCGCCGTTCAGCTCTCGCTCCTGCGTGTCGGACACGCCGTTGCCGTTGCTGTCGATGATAGAGACCGTGACCGTGAACGAGCGCTCGGCGGTGGCGCCGTCGCTGTCGGTCACGCTGGCCACGATGACGTTGTCGCCCTCGTCCGCGTAGCCGGGCGTCCACGTGAGCGCGCCACTGAGCGCGTCGGCGCTCACGCCCGCGGGGGCCGAGACGAGGCCGTATGAGAGCGTGTCGACGCTACCGACGTCGGCGCCGGAGAGCGTCAGGCTGAGCTCATCGCCCTCGTTGACCGACTGGTCGCTCACCTCGCTGAGGGTCGGCGTCACGTTCCGCACCGTCACGGAGACGATGGCGGTCGCGAGGCTGTCACCAGCGCCCGTGTCCACCACGGACACGAGCACGCGATAGGGCATGTCGCCCGGGTTGTTCTGCGCGTAGGTCACCGTAGTCGAGCAGCCGGTCGTGCAGGTGTCCGACGGATCTGCCGGGGCCACGTCCACGTCGTCCGCGAAGTCGCCGTCACCGTTGATGTCGTACGACACGAGGTAGGGACCGGTGCCGTTCGGCGTCACCGTCAGCGTGGTCGTGCCGCCCTCGTTCAACACCGAGGGGCTCGCCGATACGCTCACCGCCACGTTGATGTCCGTGACCGAGAAGCCCGCGCTCGTCGTCGCCGACGCCGGGGTGTTCGGCGCGTTCGCCTGGTCGCTCACCGTCACCTCGACGCTGTACGCGCCCGAGGACGCGAAGCTCGTGGTCGCCACGTTCGAGGACTGCGGGCCCACGGCGGCCACGATCGTGTCGGCGCCGTCCTTGAACGTGAACAGGTAGCTGAGGGTGTCGTTGCCCACGTCGCTGGCGGCTGCCGAGACCGTCACGGCGGAGCCCACCGTCACGCTCGAGGGAGCGCTCAGCGAAGCGATGACGGGCGCCACGTTGGCCACCGTCGTCGTGCCGCTGCCGTGGCCGCAAGCGCCCTCGGCGTCACACACGCGCACGGCGATCGTCTTGGCGCCGTCGCTGCCGAAGGCATAGGAGGCCGTGCCGCCGGTCGTGCTGGCGTCGTGCACACCGTCGTTGTTGTAGTCGAAGAGGTAGGTGAGCGAATCGCCGCCAACGTCGCGGGCGTCGACCGTGATCACGCTCGCCTGGCCCTCATTCACGTTCGGGATCGACACCGAGTCGATGCTCGGCGCCACGTTCTGCACGCGCACCAGCGCCGTGGACGTCGCCGAGCCGCCGTCGCCGTCGCTGACGGTGACGCGGGCCCGGTGCGTGCCGCTCTCCGCGTATACGCAGGTGGCGCTGCCGTCGCTGCTCGTGACGTCAGTGACGCCGTCATCGTCGCAGTCATAGGCGTAGCCGAGCGTGTCGCCCACGCCCAGGTCCGTGGCGGTCGCCTGCAGCTGCACGCTCACGCCACCTGCCAGCTCGTCCACCGGCGCGGGGGCCGGGAACGAAGCGATGACGGGCGCGGCGTTGCTCACGTTCAGCGAGGTCGAGCCGTACACGCAGCTGTTGGCTTGCCCGTCGTCGTCACAGACACGCACGCAGGCGCTGTAGCTGCCGTCGTCCGCGAAGGTGTGGCTGGCGACGGTGCTGGCGCTGCCGCCGGGCGCCGCGTTGCCGGGGAAGTCAGCCTCGCTGACGCCGTCCGCCGGCGCACAGCTGGCGTCGAAGTTGTACGCGAAGGTGAGCGTGTCGCCGGCGGGGATACCGGCCGCTACCTGCACGCCCACGGGCGATCCCTCGACGACGGGTCCGTTGCTGCTCACGCTGGTGATGATCGGCGCGATGTTCTGAACCTGCACGGTGGTGAGACCGTAGGCGCAGCTGTTCGGCAGGCTGTCGTCGTCACAGACGCGGAAGCAGACGACGTTGTCGCCTGGGTTGGCGTAGACGGGGCTCAGCGCCACCGCGCTGCTGCCGTTGCCCGGGGCCGCGAGGGCGAAGTCCGTCTCGTCCACGACCCCCGCGTTCGGGCTACACACGCTGCCGAACTCGAAGGTGTAGGTGAGCGCGTCGGCGCCGCGGTTGTCGACGAGGCCGACCACCGTGGCGGCGTTGCCTTCGAGCACCGGACCGGTGTTGAACACGTCCGTGACGACGGGAGCGACGTTGACCACCTCGACCGAGATTGTGGTGGGCGAGCTGACGCCGCCGTCCTTGTCCGACACCGTGATGGTCACCGTGTAGGCCCCAGGAGACGCGTACAGGTGAGACGACCGGCCCGTCACCGTCGCGCCGGCGACCGCGCCTGGCACGTCGGCGTCGACCTGGCCGTCGCCCCAGGCGAAGTGGAACAGCAGCGGGGCGTTCCTGTCCGCCGCCGACACGTCGGTGTATTTCGCCACGAAGCTCGCGGCCGTACCTTCGGAGACGACGACGGGTCCAGGCGGCGCCGGCTGGATGTCGACCAACGTCGGCGCGACGTTCAGGACCTCGAAGCTGGTCTGTGTCGAGGAGGAGCTGTCCTCGTCGAACACGGTCACGGTGACGGTGTAGGAGTCGAAGCTATCGTCATAGGCCGCGGGCTTGGTGATGGTGACGTTGCCGCCGCTGGAGTCCACCCCCGCGACGTTCGTGGTCACCGTCTGCGTCGGGCTGCCGTCGCCCCAGTTGACCTCGATCTTGGAGATGAGGTCATCGTCCGTCTGGGCGGCGAAGCTCACCGCCATCTGAGGCAGCGCGCTGCCCTCATTGTCGTCGCCGCCGACGAAGCTCTGGCTGTCGACGGCCACGCTCGGCGTGTTGTCCGTGATGGTCACGCTGCGCGTCACCGTGCCGTTCTCCCCGTCGGCGTCAGCGACCACGAAGGTGAGCGTCGCGGTCCTGCCGGTGGCGGGGACGTTCGTGAAGCGCGCCCCCGGAAGGCTGACGCCAGCGCCGTAGCTCGCGGTGCTGGTGAGCGCTTGGACGTCGAAGCCGCTGAAGGTCGCCATGTAATCGTTGTCGAGGGCCAAGGCCGGATCCGTGAACGATCCGGTCCCCGTGAAGGGCACGCCCTCCTCGAGCGTGGCGCCAGCGGCAGGCGCGCTCAGCGACGCGGTCGGCGCGACGTTCTGCACGAGCACGCTCGTGGTCGTCGGCGTGTTGCAGACAGCGCCGGTCTCGCAGAGGGAGATCGCGATCGTGCAGGTGTTGGCGGTGCTGGGATGGGCGCCGCTGTTGCAGAGCGTGTTCTCGGCGAAGGTGTGCGACACGGTGAACACGCCGGGTGCGGTGCGCGAGAGCGTCTCGGTCGCTCCGTCGCCCCAATCGATGCCGATGCCGAAGGGGCCGTCCAGCGCGCCCGCGGGATCGACGAAGTCGAGCGTCAACGTCGTCGAGGCGCTCTCGGACAGCGTCGACGGCGTGGGCGTGCTCGTCGTCAGGAGGGGCAGCACGTTGTCCACCGTGATGGTGCGGGTCTGCAACACGATCGCCGTATCTTCGCTGCTGTCCTCGTCGTTCACGAGCACGTTGACGAGGTAGGCGTTGTCAGCCCCTGCGTCACCGTCGAGGAAGGTCAGCTCGCAGGTCGAGTCGGACGGACCGCAGCCCGCGACCACCGACAGGCGCGCCGCGAAGTCCGCGTCCGCGGGGTGCGCCGAATCGCCGTTATTGTCCACGCGCCAGATGCGGGACGAGATGGGATCGAAGGTCTCATCGTCGGCGCCGGACCTGGCGTCCAGGGTGAAGAGCACCGAGGTGCCTTCGTTGACCTGGGTGGTGGGCGAGCCAGCGATGGTGGCGGTCAGGCCGACGATCACCGGGTCGACGTCTCGCACGAAGAGGAAGCGCGTGATGGTGCCGGAGGCTCCGTCGTCGTCCTGCACCGTGAGCCCGATCGTGCGCGTTACGGCCGCGGGGTCGTTGTCGTTGTCGTCGTCCCAGGCGTAGCTCGGCGTCAGTACGCCGCCGCCGTAGCTCGTGGTGTTACCGACGGCGAGGCTCGCTGGGTCGAGGGCCGGCCAGCTCGCCTTGGTGATGGCGGCGACACCGTCGTGATCAATCACGCCGTCATCGGTGAGATCCCAGAGGATGCCGGGATGTGCCGGGTCTGCGCTCCTGAACTGGTCGATGCCAGGATCCGAAAAGGTCCCGACCAGCGCGTAGGTGCTGCCCTCGAACACCCAGGTGCCCGCGTCCACGTCGTCGGAGAGGACGGTGCCCGCGTCCACGCCGCGGCCGGAGGCGGCGATCTTCAGATCCGAGGGGACGCCGTTGTTGATGTTGGTCGGCCCGACGCTGGCCGTGTCGGACGCGCCGTCTTTGTCCGTGATGGTCAAGGTCGCGGTGTAGCTGCCGTCCTCGAGGTAGACGCGATCGCGTACCGAGTCGGTCCCGCTGCACAGCGGCTCGTCGCTGCCGTCGTCACAGTCGGGCGCCTGCGCGCAGTCACAGGTCACGGTCGTCGGATCCGCGACTTGAGCAGCCGGCGAGAAGGTCCAAACGACGCCCGCGATCTCGGCGGCCAGCGTGCCCTGATCGCTGGCCTCGGTGGAGAAGGTCTGCGTGCTGCCCTCGAGGGCGGCACCGCTGCGCATGAAGCTCGAGATCGTCGGCGCGACGTTGGCGATGGTCGCCGAGATGCTCGCCGTCTGCGTGCCGACGCCGTCGTGATCGGCCGTCACCTGGATGGGATACGCCGTGCCGCCAGCCACGCCGTCCGCGTACTCGTGCGCGATGCTGAAGCAGCCGCTGGCCGACGCGGCGGGGTCGTCTTTGTCGCAGACGACGGTGTTACCGGCACCGCAGTTGGGCGTGGTTGTGGCGGACGTCACCGTCAGGGTGAGCGCGGTGTCCGTGCTGCCGTCGCCCCAGTTGACGGTGATGTCCACCGTCGGATCCACGGCGGAGGAGATGCAGAGCAGGTCGATGTCGAAGCTGACCGCGGCGCCCTCCTCGCCGACAATGTTGGCGGGCGCGGGGCTGAACGCGGTGACGAGCGCCGCGCTGCGGCTACCCGCGGTCGCGAGGTCTTCGATCGCGTCGCCCGGCTCACATCCGATGCCGCCGAGGCCGGCGAGCAGCGAAGTGACGCCGAGCGTCCAGGTCATTCGGAGCGGGTTACTTACGCCAGGCCGCGTGCGGCCCCCCGAGAAAACGCGCATGAATCGCCTCCTGGCGGGCCTCGCCCGCAGCCACGAATTAGTGCGCGCAACCTACGTCGGGCCCGGGTGGTGATCGAGCACACACCCTCCCACCCGGCCGCTTGTCTTGAAGCGAGACGGTTTGCATCGATTTGGATGTGTGCCGCGGTGGGATTTGCACGCACATTCACACAGCGGCACTTGCGCGGCCGTGTGTTCGCTACGTCTCCGGGTCCGTCGGCGGCGGCGGCATCGGCGGCGCTCGCAGGAGGGGCTCCGTAGGCTCGAGCACGCGCCGCCCCGTTCGCTCTCGCCGGTAGGCGACGATCTCGGGATCCGAGGGCGCCGCCAGCCGCGCGAAGTCCTCCGGATCGGCCGCGTCGCTGGCGGGCGCCTCCTCGGCGGGCATGCGCCGCACGAGGTGCACCTTGCCCGCGCCGCCGTCGACGTGCAGGAGCTCGCCGGCCTCGATGTGCTCGCTGGCGCGCGCGATGCCTCCGACGACGGGGATGCCGAGCGCGCGCAGGGCGACCGCGACGTGGTCGAGCACGCTGGCGCCCTCCACGACGACGGCGCGCGCGGCCACGAGGCGCGGCAGGTGGCCGGCGTCGAGGCGCTCGGTGACGATGACGGAGTCCGGCACGAAGGGGGTCGCGTAGCTGCGCTCGTCCGGCGCGCGCAGCACGACGGCGCGGCCGCTCGCTTCGCCGGAGCTGATGGGGATGCCGTACAGCGTGTGCGCCGCGCCGTCGTCGCCGGGCAGCTCCAAGGCGACGGGAACCGCGGTGGCCACCACGCCGGTCGTACAGAGCCGGTCGGGCATAGTGACGGGCGCGCGCGCGGCCTCGCGCTTGCGGGCGGTGATGAGCGCGCGCGGCTGGTCGTCGACGCTGGCGCCGCGGATGAGGCCGCGGATCTCCTCGACGGTGAGAAAGAGCACGTCCGCCGGCTGATCGATGAGGTCGTGCTCGAACAAGCGCTCCCCGAGGGAGAGCACGACGTCACGCGCCACGCCGACGCTCTCGCTCAGCACCCGGCGCACCTGCTCCCGGCGCGCGACGGCGACACGCAGGCGGGCGGTCGCGCGCAGGGCCACGCGATGCCGGCTCGAGACGCCAAAGAGCGCGCGGGGGCGGAGCTGTCCCTCGAGCAGGTACTCCGCCTTCTTACGCGTGCCGCCGGCGCTGGCGACGAGCCCGTCGAGGTCGGGCATCTTGGCCGCCCGCGCCGCGCGCACCATGTCGATGAGCAGCTCGGGGCGCGTGCGCAGCGCGCTCGACTCGAGCTTGAGGCCCGACAGCGTCTGCTGCCCGTACAGGTGCACGGCCTCGTCGAGCCTGGCGACGAACACGCCCGCCGCGCGCAGGGTCGGCAGGCGCTGGAGCACGGCGCGCGAGGTGTCGCCCGTGCGCAGGGCCTCGTCGAGGGCGGGCTCCGCGCGCGCGAGCTGCACGAGGTCGAGGACGGCCCGCGTGAGGCCGAGCGCGTGCTCGTCGGGCTCGCCGCCGAGCATGTCGTTGAGCAGCCGCTGTCCCTCGTCGAGGCCGCCGCTGTGGAGCAGGCGCTGCACGAGGTCGTACTGCGCGGCGCAGCCGGCCGAGAGCAGCGCCAGCGACGTGCCGGAGCGCGCGAGCAGCTCTTCGACGTCGTCGAGCAGATCGAGCAGCCGGTCGGGATCGAGCGCCGGCGCGGCCGGCGGCACCGTCATCGCGCGCAGGGCGGCGAGGCGCTCACCCGCGCCGGGCAGAAAGCCGGCAGCGTCGTCGTCCACCTTGCGCAGCAGGCGGCCGATGCGGCCGAGCGACGCCAGCTCCTGCTCGGCGTCGTCGCCGTCGGGCTCTCGGGGGCGCGCGCCCGCCGGTTCGCGCTCGTGCAGGTCGGGCACGCCGAAGCCACGCGACACAGCGGACAGGGCTTGCTCACGCCAGGGCAAGAGCTCGAGCAGCTCGCGGAAGGCCATGACGTTCGCGTACACGCGCCCCGAGAGGTAGCCGAACAGGCGGTCGGCGGCCGAGCGGCGCAGCTCGAGCGGGCTCCCGCCGCCGAAGAGCGAGGGCCTGTGCGCGCCGGCGCCGAGGTCCCGCAAGGCGGCCTGCGCGACGCGAGAGGCCGTGCGCCGGACCAAGCTATAGGTCAGCGGCGTCGTCGGGCCGGCGAGGCCGCCGGGCAGGAGGCGCTGGTCCCATAGGCGCACGCGCTGGCTCGCGAGGCGAGGCTGGGTGGCGACGAGAACGCGGGCCTCGAGCAGGTGCAGCAAGCGGCCCGAGAAGGCGAACACGAGGCGGAGCGGGCGCCCGACGTCGCGCTCGAGCCGCAGCGCCTCGAGGCAGAGCGCGCGCACCTGGGCCGCGCTCAAGGTCGCGAGGCCGCGCTCCTCGCTCGGCACCGGCCGCACCACGGTGCCGTGACCGACGTCGTCGTCGAAGCGCACGGCCTCCTGCTTCTCCGCGATGTCCTCGTCGATGAGCGCCTGCTGCTCGAAGGTGGTGGCGGCGCTCAGCTCGCTCGCGTCCAGCGGCCGCGTGACGCGGTAGCGATCCATGGAGATGCGGCGCTCGCCCGCGCCGCGCGACGAGCCCCCCGACAGCCCATAGGTCGCCTCGATGACGAGGTGCGCGCCGGCGTCGCCCTCCGCCGCCGCGTCCACGCTGCTGACGGAGCCGCTCACCTCGCTCTGGACCATGCGCTGCACGATGACGGCGAGGCGTGTACCGGTCGGATCGAGGCCGGCGGCGTAGCGCGCCGCCAGCACCGCGGGCGCGAACGCGCTGGCGAAGCACTGTCGGACGGCAAAGGCGGCGTCGTCTCCGCGGCGCACGCACAAGAGGGTGTCGAGCGCCCCGGCGACGGCCGCCCGCTCCGGCGCGTCGCCGAGGGGGCTCGCCCGCACCGCGAGCAGATCGTCGTCCGGAAAGGCCTGCAGCACCTCGTGGATGGCCGCCTCGAGCGCGGGCGCGAGCGGCGCCGTCAGCAGCGCCCGCATCAGCCCCTCGCCGTGCACCAGGCGCGCGGCCTCGTCGCCGAGCACATCGGCGGGCGCCGCCGCCCGCAGTCGGACGAGCTCGGGATTGGCGCAGAGCGCGTCGAAGGCATGCGCGGTGACGACGCCAAAGCGCGGCACCCGGGCCTTCAACACCAGCAGCTCACACAGCCGCGCGGCCTTCTCGCCCACCACGGAGGGCGCGGGCGGCATCTGGCCGAGCTCGCGCGGCAGCACGACGTAGGGAAAGCTGGGATGCGGCTCCGGAGGCACGCGCCGTCCTTGCAAATGCTCTCCTCCGGGGCAATTAGGACAGGCATGCCCACGCCCGAAGAGCTGCTCTCGGCGATCCGCGCGGCCGAGGAGGCGGGTGATCCCGACGCCGTCGACCTCTCGCGCGAGGCCTACCTCGAGGTCGCGCCCGCGTGCGCCGACGCGACGGAGGTGCGCTACAAGCTCGGCCTGTCCCGGCTGTTCCGCAAGCAGGACGTCGACGGCGCTCTCGCCCTGTTCAAAGAGGCGGCGCAGGACAAGGACTCGCCGCTCGGCCCCGAAGCGCGCGTCTCCTACGCGCTCTGCCTGCTGAACAAGAACAAGCGCCAGCAGGCGATCTTCGAGCTGCGCAAGCTCCTGCCGCAGGGGGCGCGGCCGTCGTTTCACACGGTCCAGGCGCTCGACTTCCTCGCCATGCTGCTGCGCGAGTCGGGCGCGCCGGAGACCGACATCCTCAAGATCGACCAGCAGCGCGTGCAGCACCTCGAGAGCCTCGCCAGCGACGCCAGCGAGCCCATGGAGAAGGCGCACTTCTGGCTGCGCTTGGCGGCCGCGCACATCGACGGCGGCAC
>CAYLZW010000140.1:0-14089 GCA_964388085.1 uncultured Myxococcales bacterium
CCCGTGCCGGACATGGTCGTGTTCCTCGGCACCGACGGCGCGGCCACCGACAAGATGGCGACCACGAACCTCATCGGCCAGGCCACCATCTCGGGGCCGGACGTCGTCGGGCCGCAGACGGTCAGCGTGGTCGCGGATGGCTGGGAGTACGCGAGCCTCGTCGACGTGAACGCGTCCGAGATCACGCTCTACCTGCAGCCGCTCGCCTCCGTACCTCCCGACGGGAACGGTCAGCCGCCTCCGCCTCCGCCGCCCGCCACCATCCGCGGCCGCGTGTTCGGCTTCGCCAAGGAGTTCTTCGACCCCGCGGCCCTCGGGCCGGACGAGCTCGCGCTCGCCTTCGTCATGGTCACCTCGCGCGACGAGTTCTCCGGCGCCGGCAGCACCCAGGGCGTCGTGTTCAACGAGGGCGGCGAGTACTTCATCGAGCAGAGCCGCGAGGGGCGGGCGGCGCTCGTCGCGCTCGCGGGCATCTACAACACCGAGACGGACGAGTTCCGTCCCCGCCAGATGGGCGTGCGCCGGCCGGTGTTCCCGCAGTCGGGCGTCGATCTCATCGAGCACGACATCGAGCTGACCGTGCCGCTCGACGAGGAGATCGAGCTGTCGCTGCCGGACGCGCCCGTCGGCGAAGAGGGCGGCCCGACCATCACGCGCGTCATCCCCTTCCTGCGCTTCGGCGGCGAGGGCTCGCTCGCGTACACCACGGCGGTGAACACCTCGCGCAACCACGACCTGCACGAGATGCCCGACGTGCCCGGCGAGATGCTGACGTTCGTGGCCGGCGCCTACACCACCGACGGGCAGGGGCTCATCACCGACGTGGGCAGCGTCGCGCTCACGCAGGGAGAGCCGTTCGCGTTCGGCACCGGCACGCCCTGGGCCGAGCCCGATCCGCTCACGGGCTTGCCGCTCGTGCAGGGCGGCGTCCTCGTGGTCGAAGGGCCGGACGGGCAGAAGTGGGCCACCGAGGTCGTCACCGCGCTCGACGCCAGCACGCTCCTGCTCACGCGGCGCGCGCCCTTCAGCGGCACGGGCATGCTCTACCACATCGGGGATCCGACCTTCCCGTCGTCGGTCGTCATGCAGGACGGCGTCGGTGACCTCATCGGCGGCGTGCTCATCCACCCGGTGCTCGGCCTGCCCGAGCCCATCTCGCCGCTCGAGGACGGCGTGCTCGAGAACCGCACGCTGCGCTGGAAGCCCGCGCTCGGACAGCAGCCGACCAACCACCTCGCCTACGTCTACGAGCCCTTCGAGTTCACGACGCTGTGGACGTTCTACCTCGACGGCTCGCGCACCAAGGTGCCCATCCCGCGCATCCCCGCCAACGTCGGCACGCTCGACATCGAGAACGTGCCGAAGGAGCCGCGCCTCGGCGGCTACGCCTGGCAGCACATGAGCATGTACGTGCCGGGCTTCGACTACGACAACTTCAGCTACAGCGACATCGGCACGCGCGCGCGCCGCTCGTGGACGACGAACATCACGTACTTCATCTACCCGGGTGACTGAGCCGGCGGCGCGGCCTGTGACGAACGGGGGCTACATCGTCGGCCCCCGCTACGATCACGTCTTCTTCATCTGGCCGCCGCTGCTATTCCTGGTCGTCGGGGCGCTCATCCACGCGCTCGGCATCGCCGAAGCGTCGCTGCGCCTCGGCGACGGCGAGCTCTATCTCTTCCCCACCTTCGCGCTCACGTTCACGATGGCGCATCTGTTCGCCGTGCTGTTTCGCAGCCACGGCAACCCCGCCATCTTCGCGCTGCACCCGCTGCGCTTCGTCGTTGTGCCGCTCTCGCTGTTCGCGCTCTTCGTGCTCTCGGAGCTCGCGTTCGTCATCGGCCTCGTGTTCGCCGTCTGGTTCGACAACTGGCACTCGAGCCTGCAGACCTTCGGGCTCGGCCGCATCTACGACATGCGCGCGGGCAACGACGCGCGCGTGGGCCGCCGCCTCGACGTGGGCCTCGCGCTCGTCATCTACACGGGGCCGATCCTCGCCGGCGTGACCTTCGGCGTCACGCTCAGCGACTTCGAGCGCTTCGCCGACGTGGGGCTGCCGCAGCTCGCGCGCTTCCCGGGCTGGGCGGAGGCGCACCACGCGTGGCTCGCCGGGCCTGTCGTCGTGCTCGGCGCCGCGTACATCGTCTATTACCTATGGGCCTATTGGCGGCTGGCGCGCCGCGGCTATCGCGTCTCCAAGCAGAAGGTCATGCTGTGGACGTCGCTGGCCGTGTGCTCCCTCTACACCTGGGGCTTCGACAGCTTCGGGCAGGCCTTCCTGATCATGGAGAGCTTCCACTCGCTGCAATATTTTGCGCTCGTGTGGTGGAGCGAGAAGAAGAGCATCACCCGCCTGTTCCACGTCGAGGGTCGGCGCTTCGAGGCGCCCATCGCCTTCAGCCTCTTTCTCGGCACCTGCCTCGCGTTCGGGCTCTGGTGCAGCGTTTTTTGGTCGACGCACGTGGAGCTGGCGCTCTTCCTCGTCGTGGAGATCATCCACTATTGGTACGACGGCTTCATCTGGTCGGTGCGCAAGCGGCAGGTGCCGTAGCGTTCCCTGGCTCGTCCGCGGGCCTTACCGCCGGCTCGGAGCACGAGGGAGGTGCGCGCGCGAGCGCAGGCAGGACGGGGGCGTAGCCCCTTCCCAGCAGCTCTCAGTGACCACCGGCTGCGCGACAGCAGAGGAAGTACATGGGCAGGCCCCCGTGTGAGGTGGCGGTGTGGGGCAGGAGATCGACCTCATTGTCCGTCTGGTTGCCGATGCCGCTGTAGACCTGAATCCGCTGCAGCGCGTCCTGGTCATCGCCATACGTGGACGAGCTCCAGAGCCAGGTCGACGTGTCCGTCAGGAGGCCGCAGACCCCGAACTCGAGGTAGTCGCAGGTAATGTAGGCTTCGATGGGGCAGACGGCGCCGCCCTGGTAGTGGCAGGTCGTCACCGCCGTCTCCAGGGTGGTGCTGGTGCCGCCCCCCCGATGGACGTCCTCGATGCACCACGCGCCGTTTCGCGACCAGCCCGTCGGGCACTCGAAGGTCGCCGGGCCCGCGACCGTCATCTCGCCCGCCACGACGAGGCGGCCGGGGGCGCTCACCGTGCTGCCGGAGTCGCCGAGCCTCAGGTCACCGCCGGCCGCGTTCAGCGACAGCCCGGCCGGAGCGGCGCCGTCTCGTGACTGCAGCGCGTTCGGGGAGGTCTCGAGGTGCGCTCCGTCCGGTGCGCCGATGACGGCGCCGTTGTCGGCGTAGAGGGTGTCCGCGATGACGGCGCCCGCGCTCTCGATGCTGCCCGCGACGGTCAGGTCCCCGGTGACCTTGTAGTCCTTTGCCGCCGCGGCGCGCGCGGCCCACGGCGTGGACAGGATCTCCTGTGTGCCGGCGAGCGCGACGAAGCTCGTCTCGCTGGTCTCCTTCACCGCGATCGCGAGCCAGAGCCGGTCTTGCGCGAGCGCGCTGTCCGGCACGCCGTCGAGGAGCGCGGTGAAGCGACCCGCCGCGACGCGGACGCCATCGATCTGCGACGACCACAGCGGGCAGCTCGGCGCCTCGCCGAGCAGGCAGCTCGTGTCGGGGCTCGCGCTCGTGAACAGCCCGAAGCGGAGATCGAAATTCCCGTCGGCCGCGTCCCCGTTCGACTCGAGGGTGCCGGTGTACGCGAAGCTGCGAGGCGACGTCGGCGACATTTGCGCGAAGGCGCGCTCACCGCTCGCGGCGAACGCCAGAAGGCTGAGCAATAGATGCGTCTTGGAGTGGCCGCTCATGCGGCCTTCTCGGCAAGTTCATCCGAACCGTCAAGCTTTGGCCACCGCATGATGCGAGAGGCCCACGCGTCGAAAGGGCTCTCCGAGGGGCTCAGTGGGTGCGTTGCGAGGGCGCCGAGGCCCCCTCCCTCGAGGAGAGCGATGCCGCCCGAAACCACCTCCCCGCTGCCGGTGCAGGTCGTACTAAGGAGGTCCGTCGGCACGACGGGTCATCGAGGGGGGATCAACGCGAGTGGTCGGGGGGGGAGGGCTTCACTTGCCTTCGAGGCGCGCCAGCTCGCGCTTGGCGTCGGGCACGTTGAAGCGCCAGTGATCGTTCGGCCGCGCGGACTCGCTCGACTTCGTGTCGAGCACCTTCTGGAGCCACACGCGCGCCTCCGCTTCGCGGCCGAGGTCGATGTAGAGCTGCCCGAGGGTCACCATGGTCGAGGTGAACTTCGGCTCGCGGCGCAGCACCTCGAGCAAGAGCGCCTCGGCCTTCTCGTCGCTGCCGCCGAGCGCGCCCGGCACCTTGTGGTAGATCTTCGCGAGCGTGTCGCGCGCGTAGTGGTGGTCGGGGTTCAGCTCGAGCACGCGCTCGAGGCCCGCCTTCAGCTCGGACAACATGAACAGCGAGCTGACGACGCCTTTGCTGCGGCCGATGCACGCGAGGTGCGCCATGTCCCAGAAGAGGGCGTCGTCGTCCTTCGGGTTCAGCGCCAGCGCGGCGCGCGCGGCCTCGCGACCGAGCTCGTACTGCTCGATGGCCGCGTCTCCCCGGGACGCGTCGCCGAGGCGCAGGCGAGCGCGCGCGACGTTCACCCACGACGCGCCGGCGTCCTTTGGGGAGGCGCCCTTGGCCTTCGCCGCGCGCTCGCAGGTGGCGACGCCTTCGCGCATGTTCGCGACCGTGTTCGCGCGGGTCTCGACCTGCTGGTAGCAGCGCTTCGCGAGCTCGACCGCTTCGACGCCGCTCGCGAGCTGCGCCGTTACCTGCGTCGCGACGACGAGCGGCACCGATAGCAGGACACCCAACACGCCCATGGACACCCCCGGCTGCGCGAGCTCCCGTGAGGATACCGCCCCGAGACCCCGCGCGCCTCGGCGCCGAGGTCAGGCGGCTTCGGGAGCGCCGAGCTCGTCGAGGCTGACGTCGCTCACCTCCACGGGCGCGGCGCCGCTCTCGTCCGCCCACTGCTCGGGGCTCTGCAAGGCGTCCCCCTGCCAGAGCACCTCGGCGAGCCGGTTCACGAGCCGCGGCAGCCCGGCGCCGCTGATGGCCGAGATGGGCACCGCGTCCATGCGCGCGGCGGCGGCCTCGGCCTGCTCCTCGTCGAGCGCGTCCGCCTTGTTGAAGGCGATGACGCGCGCGGTCCTCTCGGCGCCGAGGTGTTCGAGCACCTTCTCGACCGCCTCCACGTGCTGCTCCCGGCGCGGGTCGCTGCCGTCGACGACGTGCAGGAGCACATCGGCGTCGTTCAGCTCCTCGAGCGTGGCGCGGAAGGCGTTCAACAGGCTCTCGGGCAGATCGCGGATGAAGCCCACGGTGTCGATGAGCACGACCTCCCGCTCCTCGGGGAAGCGCAGCCGGCGCGACGTGGTGTCGAGGGTCGCGAACAGCGCGTTCTCGGCGAGCACGTCGCTGCCGGTGAGCCGGTTCAAGAGCGTGGACTTGCCCGCGTTCGTGTAGCCGACGATGGCGATGGTGGGCACCTCGCGGCGGTTTCTCCTCGTGCGCCGCAGCACGCGCTCGCCCGCGTAACGGCCGAGCTCCTTCTGTACGCGCGTGATGCGCTCCTTGGCGCGCCGGCGATCGACCTCGAGCTTGGTCTCGCCCGGGCCCTGACCGCCGATGCCGCCCGTCAGGCGCGAGAGCCCCTCCTGCTTCTTGGCGAGGCGCGGCAGCGAGTACTTGAGCTGCGCGAGCTCCACCTGCAGCTTGCCGCCTCTCGACGTCGCGCGGCGCGCGAAGATGTCGAGGATCAGCATGGTGCGATCGAGCACGCGCAGGTCGGTCAGGTCGGTGATGGCGTTCAGCTGGCTCGGCGACAGATCGAGATCGAAGATGAGCAGATCGGCGCCGTGGTGCAGCGCGTTCAGGCAGATCTCCTCGAGCTTGCCCTTGCCGACGATGGTGCGCGGATCGAGCTGCTTGCGTCGCTGCACGAAGGTGTCCGTGATGCGCACGCCCGCCGTGCGCGCGAGCTCCTTCAGCTCCGCCAGCGAGGCCTGGTACTCGTGCGGTGGCGACGTATAGACGCCGACGACGACCGCGACGTCGCGCTCGCCCGGCAGCCGCTCGGCCTCGAGCACGCGCTCGGCGGTGCGCGCGAGCTCCGCCTCGAGCTCCGTGATCGCCGCCTGGAAGTCGACCGTGACGTCGTGGATCTGACGGAAGTGCTCGACGCGATGACGCGGCTGCTCGCCGCTCTCGTCGAGCGTGGCGCTCGAGAGCGGCAGCACGCTCGCGAGCGCCGCTCTGCCGGGCAGACCGTCCGGCAGCGCCTCGACGACGCAGACCGCGTCGAGGCCGAGGCGCTCGAGGTCGGTGATGAGATCGCTGTCGATCTCGAGCGGCGCGCGCGCGGCCTGTGCACCGAGCGCGTCCCGGCGCTGCGGCTTGGCGACGAGCAGGCGCAGGCCGCGCAGGCGGCCGGGGCCCGCGCGCAGGCGGCCGATCTCGGGGAGGTACAAGCGCGTCGGCTCGCCGAGGACGACGTGCGTCACCTTGCCGCTGCGATCGGCGAGGAGCGCGACCATGCGGCCGGTGTCCGCGGACGCCTCGCTGAGCGAGCGGGCCACCTCGGGCGGCAGCACGAGCTTCGGGCCGAGCCGGCGCCCGTACAGGCGCTCGAGGAGGCGGATCTGGCTGGCCTTGAGCCCGACCGTCTTGCCGTGGATGGGGGTCGTGATGTGCGTTTCTCCGTGGCTGACGAGGGGGAGCCTCGAGGGATGTGCTCGAGCAAGAGGGTAACGTCAGCGCGCCTCTTTGGCCGTCGACAGACCGGCGTCCGACGAGGGGAGGAGGGGCTCCTCCGAGAGCAGCTCGCGAATGGCGGCATAGGCCTCGTCGCTGCCCTTGGCAAAGCCCGAGATCTTCTCGAGCTGACCGAGGTCGGCGCTGCCGAGGTGCACCTTCGGATCGAACGCGAGCAGCGCCTTCTCGATGAGGCGCTTGTCGGCCTCGGGCGTGCGCGGGCCGGCCGTGATGCTGTCCTGCGGGACGCGCCCGGTGACGGCGAGGATGCGCAGCTGCGCCGTCGGCACGCCGCTCTGCGCGGCCGTCTGGTACACGCCGCTGTAGACGCCACCGACGTCGCACTTGCCGGCCAGCAGATCCCGCAGCACCTGCATGTGGTTGCCCGAGCGCACGGCGCCGCCGAGGTCCTTGTCCGGATCGAGGCCCGCCTTGCGCATGGCGCCGCGCGGCAGGCGGTAGCCCGTCGTCGAGGTCTCGTCGGCGTAGCAGAGGATCTTGCCCGCGAGCTCTTGCACCGAGCCGATGCCCGAGTCCTCGCGCACGATGAGGTAGCCGTCGCTGCCGGACGCGCCGTCGTAGAGCTTGAAGACGAGCACCTCGAGGTCGGGCGCCTGCTTCTTCGTCTGCAGGTAGAGGTTCGGCGGCATCGAGGCGAAGTGCACGCTGCCGTTGATGAGCAGCTCACCGAGCTCCTCGTACGAGGCGGTGACGAGGAGCTTGACCGGCCGGCGCGTCTGCTCCTCGAGATACAGCCGCAGCGGCTCCATCTCCTTGCGCAGCACCTGCTTGTCGATGATGGGCGCGAAGCCGACGACGATGGGCGCGCCGCTGAGCGCCGGCTTCCAGGGCTCGCGCTGCACGACGACGAGCGCGAGCACGGCCAGGAGCAGGGAGAGCAGCGCCGCCGCGAACCAACGGCGGCGCCCGCGGCGCTCCCGCTCGAGCAGCTTCAGTGAGGTGGCCCCCGTCTCCGAGCCCGTCAGCGTCAAGTTGACGGCCACGCCCTCGAGCTCGGCGCGCTGAGCGGCCTGCTTCGCGCGCGAGCGGTCGACGAGCGTCTCTTCGCCGTCGACGAGCGCCTCCTCTTCGGGCTGCGCCGGCAGCGCGCCGTCGCTGCGCGTGCGATCGGCCAGCTCCACGAGGTGTCGGCGCGTGGACTCGAGGCGCTCGCCGACGACCTCCTTCAGAAACGGCGCGATGACGTCGGGGCTCATGGCCACGCCGTGGGACTGGCCCGCGGCCACGAGCGCGCGTCGCATCTCGTCCGCGCTCGCGTAGCGATCCGGCCGCTTGACCTCGAGCGCCTTATCGACCGCCCGCGCGATGACGTCGTCGAGCTCGCTGCGGAACTCGTTCGCGAGCCAGCGGTCGCCGGTGACGATGGCCTGCATGCTGGCGAGCTCGCTCTCGCGCTTGAAGAGCCGGCGCGCGGTGAGCAGCTCCCAGAGCACGATGCCGAGGGCGAACACGTCGCTCCTGCGATCGAGCTGGCTCTGCTGGCACTGCTCGGGCGACATGTAGTGGACCTTGCCCTTGAGCGCGCCCGTCCTCGTCTGCTCGGCGGCGATCTCGGTGGCCTTGGCGATGCCGAAGTCGAGCAGCTTCACGTGCCCGTCGCCGGTCACCATCAGGTTGTGCGGCGAGATGTCCCGGTGCACGAGGCCGAGCGGCTGCCCTTCGGGGCCGGTGAGCTCGTGCGCCGCGTGCGCGCCCGCGCAGGCCTGCGTGATGAGCCCGAGCGCGACGCCGATGGGGATGGGCGCCTCCGACAGCGCCGCCGTGCGCATGAGCTCGCGCAGCGACACGCCCGGCACGTACTCCATGGCGATGAAGGGCGTGCCCTTGCCCGACGACGAGGCGGTCTCGCCGAGCTCGTAGATCTGCACCACGTTCGGGTGGCTGAGGCGCGAGACGAAGCGCGCCTCCTGCAGGAACATCTCGACGAAGGCCTCGTGCTCGGCGAGGTGCGGCAGGATGCGCTTGATGACGACGAGGCGATCGAGGCCGCTGGTCTCCTGCGCGAGGTAGATCTCCGCCATGCCGCCGGTGGCGATGCGCTCGATGAGGTCATAGCGGCCGATGCGCCCGTGCGCGGGCACGGGGATCGGGACCGGCCGGTGTGAGGAGGACGGGGTCGACATCGCGTTCTACGACGATGTTACCGCGTGCCGCTGCCGCTCACACCTTTCGCACGACCATCCCCTACGATCGGCGGCGCTCCTTTCTCTCGGCGCTCGAACCACGCTCCGATAACCAGCGCCTCGTGCGCTTCCGCGACTGGGTCGGCTCGGTGTGGGTCCTGCGGCCGGATCCCCGGAGGCTCGGAGCGCCGACCGGCGCGGAGGCTGCGTACGCTCGACCGCGCGGTCAACGCGTGGAGAACGACGCCGGCACGTCTGCCGTCACTCGTGGCGGCATACGACGAGGGAGCGCGGATCGGCATGTAGCGGCCGGCCTGAGTCACCTCGTCGGCCGCGGCCGCCCCGACGCCGACCGCGTCAGGACGACCAGGGGACCCCGCGCTTTTGCAGGTCCCGCGTGATGTTCTTCTGGTGCGCCTCGTTGGTGCCGCCGCCGATCTCGAGCAGCTTGGCGTCGCGCCAGAGCCGCTCGACGACGTACTCGCCGACGTAGCCGTAGCCGCCGAGCACCTGCATGGCGCGATCGGCCACGTGCTTGCCCATGCTCGAGGAGACGAGCTTGACGCCGTCCGAGTCGAGGCGCCCGCCGGCTTGCTTCAGGTCGAGCTTGCGCGCGGTGTCGTAGACGTAGGCTCGGCAGGCCATGTACTCGGCGTAGCTCTCGCCGATGTGGCGCTGGATCTGGCCGAAGGCCGCGAGCGGCTCGCCGAAGGCCTTCCGCTCGCCGGCGTAGCGGCTCATGACCTCGAGCGAGCGGCGCGCGATGCCGAGCGACATGGCCGCGAGCGTCAGGCGCTCGAGCTCGAGGTTGCGCATCATGTGCGTGAGGCTCTCGCCCTCTTCACCGACGCGCGCCGAGGCCGGCACCGCGCAGTCCTCGAAGACGAGCTCGGCCGTGTTCGAGGCGCGCATGCCGGTCTTGTCGTGGATCTTTTGTCCCACGCTGAAGCCCTTGTGCGTGCGCTCCACCAGGAACGTCGACAGCGTCGGGCGTATGTTGTTCGAGGAGCTCGTATCACCGCCCGTGCGCGCGTACACGAGCACGCAATCACACGGCGTCTTGTCGTCGTCGATGGTGCCGTTGGTGATCCACATCTTGCGGCCGTTGATGAGGTACTCGTCACCGCGCAGCACGGCGCTCGTCTTCATGCCGAGCACGTCGGTGCCCACGGCCGGCTCGCTCATGCCCATGGCGCCGATCCACTCGCCGCTGCAGAGCTTCGGCAAGACGCGCTTCTTCTGCGCCTCGCTGGCGTTCACCGCGAAGTTGTTCACGCACAGCATCGAGTGCGCGAGGTAGGCGAGGCAGAAGCCCGGGTCGGACGCGGACAGCTCCTCGTGCACGATGACGGCGGCCGTCGCGTCCATGCCGGAGCCGCCGTACTCCTCGTCGACGGTGATGCCGAGCAGCCCCATCTCGCCGAGCTTCCTGAACAGCGGGATGTTGAAGCGCTCGTGCCGATCGTGCTCGTTCGCCTGCGGCTCGACCTCGTTCTTCACGAAGGCGCGCACGGTCTGCCGGAGCATCTTGTGCTCCTCGCTCGGGTTGTAGAGGTCGAATTCGCGTAGCGCTTGCGCGAGCGAACGGTTGGACTCCTTCAGGGATACGCTGTCGCTCATCCGGGCACCCGGGCGTTAGGGGAGGACCAACCCCTAGCACCTTCGGCGGGCTCTTCAACCGTGTGCCGGCAGCGCGGGGAGGAGCCTGCCTCAGGGACGGGCTTCGCGCACGACGGGGGCGCTCTCATGGAACACGTCGGGGAGCACCGGCAACAGCACCGTGAACTCCGCGCCCCGCTCGGGCTCGCTCCTGACGACGACGTGGCCGCCGTGCGCCTCGATGATCTGGCGCACGATCCAGAGGCCGAGCCCGAAGCCGCTGTAGTGGCGCACCGGGACCCCGCGCTCGAAGCGCTCGAAGATGCGCTCCTGCGCCTCCTCGGGGATGCCGATGCCGTGATCGCGCACCGACAGGCGCGCGACGCCGTCGGCCTCACTGATGTCGACGTCAATGGCCGAGCCGGCGCCGTACTTCATGGCGTTGTTGACCAGGTTCGTGATCGCCTGATCGACGCGCAGCCGATCCCATTGGCCGCTCACCGGCGCCTCGGCGTGCACGTGGATGGAGCCGCCCGACTTCTCCGCCTGCTCGCGCAGACGCGTGGAGATCTCGTCGACGAGCGCGACCAGATCGGTGGGCTCGCGCTGCAGCGAGAGCAGGCCGGTGGTGAGCTGCGTGACGTCCAACAGCCGCTCGATGAGCTGCTGCAGCCGCTCGGTGGAGCGGTTCACGATGCTGAGGCGCCGCGACAGTCGCTCGCGCGCCTCGGGGCTCATGCCGAGCTCCCCCTCGCTGTCGAGCTCGCGCAAGAGGCCGACGGTCTGCAGCGTCAGTGGCGTGATGGGCGTGCGCAGCTCATGGGCGGCGATGACGAGGAAGTCGTCGCGCGCGCGGATGCCCTCCTCGAGCTCCCGCACCACGCGCGAGCGCTCGAGCTCGGCGCGCTTGCGCGCGGTGACGTCATTGACGACGACGATGAGCTTCTGCACGCCGGCCGACGGATCCTGCAGCGCGGAGAGCGTGAGCTCGACCCACACCGGCGCGCCGGCGAGCGTGCACAGGCGATGCTCCCCCGCGTAGCTGCCACCGCCGGCGCGCAAGGTCGCGAGCCGCGCGAGCAGCGCCTCTCGATCATCCCCGCTCGAGAGCTCATCGAGGTGTCGTCCGATGAGCGCCTTCATGTCGGCGTCGAGGATCTGACACAGCCGCCGGTTGGCCTGTGTCACCACACCCTCGGGGGTCGCGTGCCCGATGCCGACCGGCGCCTGCTCGAAGGTGAGCTGGTAGAGCGACTCGCTCTCGCGCAGCGCCTCCTCGGCCTGCTCGCGCAAGAGCCGCTGCTCGCGCAGCTCGGCGCCGCGCAGCTGCGCCGCCTGGTGCTCGATCTGTCTGCGCTGCCGGAACATCTCGACGAACACCGACACCTTCGCGCGCAGCGCGTGCGGGTCGACCGGCTTGGTCAGGTAGTCGACCGCGCCGACGGTGTAGCCGCGAAAGACGTGCTCCATCTCGAAGGCGGACGCGGTGACGAACACGATCGGCACCCGCTTCGACTGCTCGCGCTCGCGGATGATCGACGCGGCCTCGAAGCCGTCCATCCCCGGCATGGCGACGTCGAGCAGGATGAGCGCGAAGTCTCGTCGCAGCACCTGCGTGAGCGCTTCGGAGCCCGACCTCGCGAGTACCAGGTTGTAGTCGTCCCGATCGAGCAGGGCCTTCAGCGCCACCAGGTTGTCGTCCCGATCGTCCACGAGGAGGATGTCGACTGGCTCGTTGCCCGCGGCGTTCACGCTTCGACCTCCTCTCTGGACGCCTTCGGCAGCCAACGCTGCAGCACGGCGATCAAGCGCTCTCGCTCGACGGGCTTCGGCACGAAGTCGTCGCAGCCGGCCTCGATGGCCTTGTCTCGATCCCCCGGCATGGCCTTGGCCGTGAGCGCGATGATGGGCAGCTCGCGGTAGCGCGGGTCCTGCCGCAGGCGCCGGGTGGCCTGGTAGCCGTCGACCTCGGGCATCATCATGTCCATGAGCACGAGCGCCGCGTCGTCGTTCTGCGCGAGGATCTCGAAGGCCTCACGGGCGCTGGTGGCGGCGAGCACCGTCGAGCGCTGCCGTTCGAGCAGGCTCGTCACCGCGAAGAGGTTCCTTACGTCGTCATCCACCACGACGATCTTGGCGCCGCCGAGGTCCACGTCGGGCGTGACGCCGTTCTGCGCCGGCAGCAGCGCGCGCGTGGCTGGGCCCGCCTCCGTGTACGTGTGCGCGTCGTCGAAGCTGCCGTTCTTGACCCTGTCGCCGAGCAGACGCGGCGAAGGTCCGAGCTCGTCCATGCTGACGGGAAGGTAGAGGGTGAAGGTGCTGCCGCTGCCCGCCGTGCTGCGCAGGTGGATCTCGCCGCCGAGCAGGCGCGCGAGCTCGCGGCTGATGGTGAGCCCGAGGCCGGTGCCGCCGTACAGGCGGCTCATGGACGCGTCCGCTTGCTGGAAGGCCTCGAACACGAGCTGCTGCTTGTCGGCCGGGATGCCGATGCCCGTGTCCGTGATGGCGAACGCCATGGCCGCGGACGCGTCGCGCAGCGTCTCGCTGCGAAAGCGCCGCGTCTCGGTGTCGATGAAGATGCGCAGCTCGACGGTGCCGTGATCGGTGAACTTGAACGCGTTCGAGAGCAGGTTCTTCAGGATCTGTTGCAGCCGCTGTTGGTCGGTGCTGATGACCGGCGGCGCCTCGGGCGCGATGGAGAGCTCGAACTGCAGCTGCTTGTTCGAGGCGATGGGGCTGAAGTGCTTCTCGGCGTAGGCGACGATCTCGCCGAGCGCGACGCGCCTGCGGTCCACCTCCATCTTGCCGGCCTCGATCTTCGACAGATCGAGGATCTGGTTGATGAGCGCCAGCAGGTCTCGCCCCGAGGAGAGGATGGTCTTGGCGTACTCGACCTGCTCCTCGCTGAGGTTGTGCTCGCTGTTGTTCGTCAGCAGGTCGGCGAGGATGATGACGCTGTTGAGCGGCGTGCGCAGCTCGTGCGACATGTTGGCGAGGAACTCCGACTTGTACTTGGACACGAGCGCGAGCTGCCGCGCCTTCTCCTCGAGGCTGAGGCTGGCCTCCGCGATCTCGCGGTTGCGCGACTCGAGCTCGCGCGCCTTGTCCTCGAGCTCGCTCGAGCGCTTGCCGAGCTCGGCGTTGCTGCGCTTGAGCTCCTCGAGCAGCTCCTCGGTGCGGCGGCTCGCGCTGATCATGTTCGACACGACGCCGATGCTGAGCGCGAGCTGGTCGAGGAAGGTCGCGTGGATGGGGCTGAAGCGCTCGAAGGAGCCGAGCTCGATGACGCCGCGCACCTGCCCCTCGAAGAGGATGGGCACGATGACGATGTTGCGCGGCGCGGACTCGCCCACGCTCGAGGCGATGGGCAGGTAGTCGTCCGGCACGTGGCCGACGTTGATGGCCTTCTTCTCGAGCGCGGCCTGTCCGACCAGGCCCTCGCCGAGGCGAAAGCGGCTGCCGATGCCCTTGCGCATGGTGTAGCCGTAGCTCGCGAGCAGCTTCAGCGTCGGCGTCTCCGCCTCGCGGTCCATGACGAAGAAGGTGCCGAGCTGCGCTGACACGACGGGCGTCAGCTCCGACATGATGAGCTGCGCGAGCGACTCGAGGCTGCGCTGTCCCTGCATCAT
>CAYLZW010000141.1:0-14047 GCA_964388085.1 uncultured Myxococcales bacterium
CTCGGCCGCCACGCGGCCGGCCTTCTTGGCGGCGGCCGCGAGGCCCTTCTCGCGCAGGAAGATGATGGCGGCTTCCATATCGCCGCCCGTCTCCGCGAGCGCCTTCTTGCAATCCATCATCCCCGCGCCGGTCTTCTCGCGCAGGTCCTTCACCATCGCTGCGGTGATCTCCGCCATGACAATGCTCCTAACCGTGGGGCGCGTGCCGTCGGCGTAGCCCCGTTCACAATGTGGGACGAATGCTCAGATGCCCAAGATGACTGAATGAGCGAACGATCGAAGTCCTCGCGTGGACGCGAGCAGAGAGGAATCGGACGACGAGCGCCCGAAAGCAAGTGCGGGCAGCGCAGGAGAACGCGACAAGAGAAAAGGCCGCGAGCAACCGGTGCGGCCTTTGCGTCCTCTCCTTCCCGCGTCGCCGAGCGACAGATCAGACGGCCGCGGGTGCAGCGCCGTTGTCGGCGGTCTCGCCGCCCTCGGCCTTCTCGCCCTCGGCCTTCTCGCCCTCGCCCTCGCCGGCCTCGTCGGCGCCGCGCGTGTCACGACGGATGACGTCGACCTGCGGGCCCTTCTTGCCACCGCCGGCCCGGCGCGGGCGACGATCGCCCTCTTGCTTGTCGCCGTCCTCGGCGCCCTTGTCGCCGCGCGAGGCGAGGTGCTCCTGGTGGCGCTGGCCGCCCTCCATGCACGCCTCGGCGATGGCGCCCGTGAACAGGCGCACCGAGCGGATGGCGTCGTCGTTGGCGGGGATGACGTAGTCGATGCCGTCGGGATCGCAGTTGGTGTCGACCATGGCCACGATCGGGATGCCGAGGCGACGAGCCTCCTCGACGGCGATGTGCTCCTTCTTCGGGTCGATCACGAACACCATGCCGGGCAGGCGCGTCATGTCGCGGATGCCGGCGAGGTTCTTCTCGAGCTTCTGCAGCTCACGGGTCAGCTGCACGACCTCCTTCTTCGGGAGGCGATCGAAGGTGCCGTCCGTCTGCATCTTCTCGATGGCCTTCAGGCGATCGATGGACTGCTTGATGGTCTTGTAGTTGGTCAGCATGCCGCCGAGCCAACGGTTGTTCACGAAGTACTGGCCCGCGCGCGTGGCCTCTTCGGCGATGACCTCGGCAGCCTGCTTCTTGGTGCCGATGAAGAGCACCTTCTCGCCCTTGCCGACGGTGTTCACGACGGCCGCGTAGGCCTTCTCGAACAGATCCACCGTCTGCTGCAGGTCGATGATGTAGATGCCGTTTCGGGGGGCGAAGATGAAGGGCTTCATCTTCGGGTTCCAACGCCTCGTCTGGTGCCCGAAGTGCGCTCCCGCTTCGAGCATCTCTCGCATGCCAACCTTGGCCATCTCGCGTCCTTTTCGTCTGTCTCTGCAGACGGGAAAAGCAGGGTTTGTCCTCCACGTCCCGAGGCGGAGGCCCGACACGTTACCGTTCGGCAAATCGCCGCCGGCACCCTTCGTGTCAACCCGTCAACCAGGACACGGTGACGAGCGGGACGTGTGTGTTGGGAACACGCTTCGTTCACTCTCGGGCACCGCGACGGCTGAACCGGCAGCGGGCGATCGAGGGTGATCCCAGTGCGTGAACCTCTTCACGAACGAGCGTTTCCCTACCAAGTCAAAACCAACACAGCAAGCAACAAGGGGGACACTCCGCTCACGTCGGGACACCTGTGCCAGATCGACGAACGCTGGCGCCGCTCCCGGCGCGAACGCCTCGAAGGCCGGCCGGCTCTGCGCTACGGTCGGGCCCCGCGGTGGACCCAGGTCGCGTCCTTCGAGATCCGCGGCAAGGCAGCCCCGTCAGGCGCCCGCGCGTCGGCCGGCAGGCCCGACCTCGAAAGGACCCAAGCTGTTGCTGTCCGCGCTAGTCCTCCCCATGCTCCTCATCGCCGCTCAGGCGACGGCTGACGTCGAGGCCCCCGGAGCTGCCCCGGGATCTCCGCCCTCGTCGCTGCCATGCACGAGCGGTTCCAGCCGGGCCGGCGTGCCCGTCGTCGTCGTCGTCGCCCCCGAGAGCCCGTGGGCGGTGGTGCAGTTACACGTGCGCGTGGCCGGCGAGGGCATCGCGCAGGAGTTGCGCGCCCACACGGAGGCGCTCGCGGCCGCGCTGGCCGAGGGGAGGTCGCACCCGACGCGCCCGGGCGCGCGCGCGCGCGTCGCGGCCGCCCACGGCGAGACCCGCATCCACGTCGACGAGGACGCCTTCGTGATCTCGGACGGCGTGCCGGCGGCGGCGCTCGACGTGGCGCTGCGGGCCCTCGACGAGCGGCTCGCGGCCCGGCGCCGCCTGCTGCCCGCGGGCGGGCCGCCGCCGCCGCCCCTCGAGCGCGCGGCGCGCGTGCCGCTGCCCGTCCGCCAGGCGCTCGCGCCGGCGCACCCCTACGCCCAGCCGCTGTCGCTCGAGGGCCCGCCGGATCCCGCCCAGATCGGCGCGCTCGCCGACCTCGTGCTGCGGCGCGATGGCGTCGTCGTCGTCGTCATCGGGCCGGATCCCGAGCCGCGGCTGCGCGCCCGCGTGCTGCGCGCGCTGCGCACGACGCTGCCGCCGGGCGCGAAGCCCACGGTGCCGCTGACGCCGGGGCCGGGCGACCGCGTCGTGGAGGGCGTCCACCTGCCGGAGGGGCCGCGGGGGCTGTTCTCGTGGCTCTGGTGGCAGACGCCCGGGCGCGCCTTCGCCGCGCCGAGCGAGCGCGCCGCCTACCGCGCGCTCGCGGCGCTGCTCGGCGCCGAGGCCGGCCAGGGGGAGGCCGCCGGCTGGATCTCGTGGCATGTGCCGATCACCAGCGAGCCCGCCGCAGAGGCGCTCGAGCAGGCGCGCATCGAGCGGCTCGAGGCGGTGGCCGCGGGCAAGCGCTCGGATGAGGACGTGAAGGCGGCGGCGGCACGCGCGCGCACGGCGCTGCTGCGAGAGCTGAGCGCGCCCGCGGCGCTCGCGCGCGTCCTCGGCGCCGAGGCGCTCTCTGGCAAGGCCTGCTCGCTCGACGCCGAGCTCGCGGCCTTGCAGCTCGTGACGCCCGACGCCGTGCAGGCGGCCGCCGCGGCGCTGCTCGCACGCGGTCGCCTCGTGGTGCGCGGCAGCGGACCGGCGCTCGCGGGGGGCTCATGAGCGCGCTCTTTGTGGCCCTCGCGGCCCTGCAGCTCGGGGCCGCGCAGGCGCCCAGGGCGCCGCCCGACGACGGCTGGCCCGCGGGTGTGCTCGCGAAGGAGCGCGCCGAGCTGCCCTTCGTGGTGGCGGCGCTCGCGATCCCCGTGGATCAACCGCCCGCGCTGCTGCCCTTGCTCGCCTCCTGGCTCGAGCAGCCGGAGAGCTGGCCGAAGGGGCCGGTGTCGACGCTGTTCGCCGTGGGCGGCCGCGTGCGGGCGCGCGCCTTCGCCGACGGCCTCGTCGTCGTCGCGGACGGTCCGGCCGAGCGGCAGGGCGAGGTGGTGGCGGCGGCGCTAGCGCTGTTGTCCGACGCTTCGCCGCGCGCGCGCGGGCTCGCCGCCGCCCGCGCCGAGGCGCTCAGCGAGCGCTACGCGGCCGCGGACGACGGCGAGGCGCGGGCGCGCGCGGCGCTGTGGCGCGCCTGGTATGGCGAAGGTGCGGCCGCCGCGCGCGCGGGGCCGGACGAGCGCGCCCTGCTCGCCGCCACGGAGGCGGACGTGCGCGCCGCGCTCGACGACGTGAAGCGCCGCTCCTTCGGGCACGCGCTGTTCCTCGAGGGGGCCGTCTCCCCCTCGGAGCTGCCGCTCGTCGTCGGCAAGCTGCGCCCGGCCTTCGCGCCCGCGGGCCCTCCGTCGCTGCCGCGCCCGACGCCGGCGCTGGCCTCCGCGAGCCCCGAAGCGCGCGCCCCAGGGGCGGCCGGCGCCCTCGTCGACGATCGCCCGGCGCCGCCGCCCGCCGGCGCGTCCGACGAGCGCGTGCTGGTCGTCGGCCACCCGCTCCCCGAAGGGCCCTGGGGCGGGCTGCTCGGACACGCCTTCACGCGCGCGCTCGAGCGGCGGCTCGCGCCGCTCGGCGAAGCGCGGGTCGACGTGGAGGCGGGACGCCACGCCCGTCTCCTCGTCGTCACGCTGCGGCCGACGGGCGCGCTCGGCAACGACAGCGGCACCGCCGCCAGCGTGCGTGCCGCCGCCACGGACGCGCTGCTCGAGGCCCGCGAGCAGGCCGCGCGGGACCGCGCGCTCGCGAGCGATCTCGAGGCGGCGGCCGCCGACCTCGCGCGCGCGGACAGGCGCGTCGGCGGCTGGGCCGAGCGGCAGGCGCGCGCGCACCTCACGGGGACGGGCGCGAGCACGCCCGCCGCCACGCCGCGCGATCAGCTGGGCGCCCTCGTCGGGCTGCTGCGCGTCAGCGTCCTGCCCGAGGTGCTGCGGGCAGCGCCGCTGCCGCCGGCGGCGACGACGACGACGACGTCAGCGGCCACAGCTCCACCGGCCGCTTCGGCGCGAGATCCCGGCTGAGCGCCAGCACACGCTCGATGGCGACGCCCGTCGAGGCCGTGACGCCGCGCGCGCGCACGGTGACGCCGACGACGCGATCGCCCGACAGCACGGCGGCGCCGCGCCCGCAGGGGAGATCGAGCAGCCACGAGCCGTCCGCGGCGATCTCGCGCAGGCCGCCGGCGGCCGGCATTACCCTCCCCTCGGCGTCGTGACACAGCGCCACCAACCATCCCTCGGGCTTGCGCTCTTTCGCCGCCGCGCGCGAGAGCGGCAGCGCCTGAAAGACCTCGTCCTCGTTCGCGGCGGACACCGCGACGATGACCAGCGAGCCACCCGGCTCGGTGCGCGCCACGGCGCCGCGCCGCCGCGCGCCGCTCGCGAGCTCGACGACGACGCCGTCCCCGACGTGGGCGCCCGGCAGCGCCGCGACGACGTAGCCCACCGTGGCCACGAAGAAGCCCGACGAGAGCACGCGCCCGTCGTGCGAGAGCAGCCGAACGATGGCGTCCTGGTGCCGCGCCGCCAGATCGGCGAGCCGCGGCAGGGGCGCGGCGGAGGCGCTGGCGCTCGCCAGCACGAGCCAGCCGAGGAGCAGGAGAGTCGCGTGTCGCACCCGCGAGAAGGTACAACGAGGCCCATGCGCTTTGCTGGGCTGCGCTGGATCCTGATCGCCGTGATCGCGGGCGCCGGCGCCGCCGTCCCAGCCGCGTACGCGAGGCCCGACGACGCGCTGCTGCCGATCCCGGGGCTCTTGCGCCCGAAGCCGAAGCGCAGCGCGCAGGACGACGACGTGAGCAACAAGGCTGCGTCCTCGACCGTGAAGGGGGGCTGCCAGGCCGAGCCGCTGCCGAGCGTGCGCGAGCGCCTGCCCTTTGGCCCCGGTGAGATCCTGAGCTGGGACGTGGCCCTGCTCGGCATGCGCACCGGCAAGGTGAACATCCGCCTCGGTGAGCGCACGCAGATCGACGGTGAGACCGTCTACCCCTCGTACGCGAGCGCGCGCACCTCGGGCTTTTTGTCGGTGCTCGGCGAGCTCGACGGGCGCATGGTGAGCTGGCTCGATCCCGAGACGCAGCGCCCGGTGCGCATGGTGAATCGCTTCGTGACCGACACGCTGCTCGCGCCGAAGACCCTCGCGCGCGAGGACGCGGCCTTCTCCGTGGACGCGCAGGTGGCCGGCCGCCTCGTCTACAAGACCGAGGGGAGCGAGAGCGCGCGCAAGGCGAAGCTGTCGAGCAGCAGCGATCTGCTCGATGTGCTGAGCGTGATCTATTACATGCGCTCGCGCGAGCTCGTCGCCGGAGAGCGCTTCTGCTTCGAGATCTACCACCGCCGCCGCCTCTGGCGCGTGCAGGGCAGCGTCGGTGGCACGCGCATGGTGACGACGCCGTCGCTGACCCGCCGCGCCCGCCTGCTCGACGGCGAGCTCAAGCTCGTCGGGGGTGCGCGCGGTGACCCGCCGCGGCAGGTGCGCGCCTGGGTCAGCGACGACGACGATCGCCTGCCGCTGCTCGTGGAGACGCCGGACAAGCTCGGCATGCTCGAGGTCAAGCTCGACCGCTGGATCCCCGGCCGCCGCCTCGTGAAGGGCGCGCTGTAGCGGGCGAGCGCGGGCCGCGGCAACGGCGCGGAGGAGCGCCCGATAACCGACCGACAGCGGGCCCGAGGGACCGTGGTACCCTCCCCGCCGAGGTGCGGCCTGCGCGGGTGGGCCGGCCGGGACAGGCAGGAGCCCAGGATGCGCGCAGTCTCCGTCGCAACGGTCTGGTCGATCGCGCTCGCGTCGAGCGTCGTCTCCCTCGGCTGCTTCGAGATCGAGGAGCGGCCGCCCGACGCCGGCGTGACCGGATCGTCGCTGAACGGCCGCATCCTCGTCGTCGGCACCGAGAGCGCGCAGAGCGGCGCCATCGCCCATCGGCTGCAGCGTACCCGCAACGCCGTCGCCCAGCTCGCCGGCGGCGCGACGGTGCGCGCCGAGGAGCTCGAGGCGGCGCTGCCCGACGACGACACGGGTGCAGAACAGCTCGACGTGAAGCGGCGCCCGCTGCCCGAGGCGAAGCCCATCGAGCGCCTGCCGCTCGAGTGGCGCGCGGGCGAGGCCATCGTGCTGTTCGACAAGGGCCGTTATCAGGACAAGGCCGCCGTGCAGCGCGCGCTCGACGAGGTCAAGGCGCGGGCGGCGCGGCTCTCACCCGTCGTGCGCGAGGCCACGCTCCGCGTGACGTCGTGCACCGCGCGCTGGTTCTGCCTCGTCACGCTCACGCACGAGGGCGAGAAGCCGCTCTCGCTCGACGACACCACGCGCGCGGCCAAGGCGCTGCAAGCGGCCCGCGGCGACGAGCTGCGCGTGGTCTCGCGCAACTTCCTGAAGAGCGCGCTGCGCTTCCCGAACGATCCCTACTACCCGAGCCAGTGGCACTACGACTTCGCGCGCCTGCCCGCTGCCTGGGACATCACCACCGGCGCGGACGATCTCGTGGTCGCCGTCGTCGACGGCGGGCTGCGGCTGCAGCACCCGGACATCATCGGCCGCGTGGTGCAGGGCGCCGATCTGATCGGCTCCGAGGAGATCGCGGGCGACGGCAATGGGCGCGATCCCGATCCGAACGATCCCGGCGACGAGGCGCTCGGACAGAACCAGTCGTCGTGGCACGGCACGCACGTGACCGGCACCATCGCCGCGTCCACCGACAACGGGCAGGGCGTCTCCGGCGTCTTGTGGAAGGGCAAGGTGCAGCCCGTGCGCGTGCTCGGCATGGGCGCGCAGGGCACGGACTTCGACATCCTCTCGGGCGTCATGTGGGCGGTCGCCGATCCCGAGGTCGAGGGCGTGCCCTCGAACACGACGCCGGCGAAGGTCATCAACATGAGCCTCGGCGGCCCGGCGGACGCCGAGGGCACGCAGACCTGGGCCGAGATCCTGAACACCATCACCGACACGCAGAAGGAGCAGTACGGCCGGCCGATCTTCATCGCCGCCGCCGGCAACTCGAACGAGATGGTCGACACCATCGTGCCCGCCAACATCCCCGGCGTCATCACCGTCGGCGCCACGCGCTACGACGGCCGCCGCGCGGAGTACTCGAACTGGGGCGCCGCCGTCGACGTCATGGCGCCGGGCGGGCAGGTGAACGTCGACCAGAACGTCGACGGTCAGCCGGACGGCATCCTGTCGCTGTTCGACAACGACTACAATTTCGAACAGGGCACGAGCATGGCCGCGCCGCACGTCTCCGGCATCGTCGGCCTGCTCGTCAGCATCAAGCCGGACCTCGACCAGGCAGAGGCGCAGACGATCTTGCGCAACACCGCGAACCCGGCCGGCCTCTGCAACGAGGGCTGCGGCACCGGGCACGTCGACGCCGCGGCGGCGCTGCTCGCGGCCGGCGGCGTCGTGCAGGAGGAGCCGCTGCTCGCCGTCGACGTCACGCGCATCATCTATCAGCCCACCATCACGCAGATGCCGGTGGTGGTGTTGAACCTCGGCAACGCCGAGCTCACCTGGACCACCGAGGTCGTCGGCGCGCAGGCCGCCCTCTACAGCGTCAGCCCCGCCTCCGGGACGCTGGCCGCCGTGAGCGCCTCCGAGGTCACCGTCTCGCTGAGCCGCGGCGCCTTCGAGACCGGCAGCGCCAACCTGCAATTCATCGGCACGGGCGCGGCCGTGAACCAGGTCGTGCGTGTGGAGCTCTATTTCAATGATCAGGCCGTACCGGTGCAGACCGATCTCGCCTCCGTCGAGGTGCTCGCCTACCGCGTCAACGAGGCCGAGGAGCTCGAGCTCGCGTACGACACCAAGGCGCTCAGGCAGCAGAACTTCGTCTGGCGCATGGACGGCGTTTTGCCCGGCACCTATTACGTGTTCGCCGTCGGCGACGACAACAATGACGGCATCTTCGATCCGCAGCGCGAGAGCTTCGGCACCTGGCCGCTGACCAGCAATCCCGAGCCCATCGAGGTCGGCGAGGCGCAGAACTTCACCGGCATCGAGTTCGGGCTGTCGGGCGGCTTCCGCATCGACGGCGAGGGCGCCGCCGGCGGCCCGTGCACCGACGCGCTCGACTGCACCTTCGCGGGGGACGCCGAGTGCCTCGACGCCTGGCCCGGCGGCTACTGCACGCGCACCTGCGACGACGGCTTCTGCGGCGCGGGCGCCTCGTGCGAGATCCTCGAGTGCGGCGCCGGCGTACCGTGCAATGTCTGCTTGTCGGCGTGCGTGAGCGAAGGCCAATGTCGCGCGGACGAAGGCTATTTGTGCGATCCCTTCGGCACGTGCACGCCCGAGGGTTTCTGACCTTCCGAGCGGCTGGTTTTTGCGCACTGTCTCGCGCTTGAACGCCAATGGGCCTCGGGGTACGCAGCGGACTCATCGGAGGTGAGCCATGCGTACCGTGTCGTCTTGGGTGCTCTTTTCGTCCGTCGCGCTTCTATCCTTCGCGTCCTGCGCCCCCGGCGAAGGCGGCGGTGACGGCGGCACCGACGGGGGTGACGTCGAATGTGAGGCGAGGTGCGAGGGCGACACCGCGTTCACCTGCGACCAGGACGGCAACGAGACCGAGACCGACTGCACGGTGGACTTCAGCAGCTGTCTCGAGATCAATGGGGCGGTCGGCTGCGCGGCGGCGGTGGGCGAGAGCTGCCTCGTCGACGGCATCCTGTCCCTGTGCGAGGGAACGGAAGCAGGCTGCATCGACGAGAGCGACACCATCGTCTGCGAGGAGGACGTGCCGCAGTGCGAGGAGAGCGAAGAGCGCAGCTGCGACGGTGAGGTCTTCATCAGCGACTGCGAGGGCGGCCAGCCCTTCCGCATCAATTGTGAGGCCTACGCCGGCATCTGCGAGGACGACACGGGCTGCATCACGCCGGTGGACAGCTTCTGCGACGACTTCGACTTCTTCTGCGAAGACGGCCTCACCTGTAACGACAACATCTGCGAATGAGCTGACGCTCGGCCGCTGAACGACGGGCGCCGGCGCGAGACCCATCGCGCCGGCGCCTTTGCCGTTTTCGTGAAGTTGACCCTCGGGGCACAGCGACGCACACTGCGCGCAGAATCCGCCTCGATCCCAGCTCCACGAGGGTGAGCATGTCCGTCCGCGCGGCCTCGCTGCTCCTTGCGCTCGTCACCGCGTTCGGCGCCGACAGCGGCCGAGCCGAAGACGCGGTCGACGCGCGGCTGGTGGTGTTCCCGCTCGGCGGCGACCTCTCCGCCGCCGACCGGCGCCTGTTCGACGCCATGCTGCTCGGAGAGCTGCGTAAACAAGCGGGCGTGGCGCTCGTGCCCGACGATGTCCGCGAGGTGCACGTCGAGGCCACGCGCTCGCTGGGCCTTGGCTGCGAGAGCCCGAGCGACGTGCGCGCGGACTGCGCCGCCGAGGTCGCGCGGCTCGCGGGGGCGCGCTTCGCGATCTTCGGCGCCGCGCTCAGCCAGGGGCGCGAGGTCCACGTCGAGCTCTTCGACACCCAGGCCGGCAGCGCGGTGACGGAGACCTCCGCGACGCTGCCGCCGCCGGGCGAGTCCTTCACGCCGGTGACGCGGTCGGTCGTCAAAGCCCTGCTCACGGGCACGACGCTCGCGCGTGCGCCGGCGTCCAGCCCGACCGGCGGGCGGGACGGGGAGGTAGGCGCCGCCGACCCCGGCGCGGAGCTTCTCTGGTGGATCTCCGCCGGCGTCGCGGCCGGCGTGGCCGTGGCGCTGTTCGCCGGCGCAGGCGGCGTGCTCGCCTACGGCTCCTTGCGGCCGGCGGCGCTCTCGCCCGACGCTTCGCCGGCTGACAAAGAGGCGAGGAAGGCCGAGAATCAGGCGCTCAATGTAGGCGGACCTGCGCTGTTCGCCCTGGGCGGGGTCGGGCTGCTCGCCGCGGTCGCGTTGTCGAGCGTTCCGCTCTTCGTCGAGTAGACTCGAGACAAGCCCGAGCGAGCAGCGCGGCGGGGAGGGAACGATGGTCGGTGCATCCCAACGGACGGCGCGCGCATTGGCGCTCACGGCGTGCGCGCTCTCGCTCTCCTCTTGCGTCGCCAACGGCGTCTGCTCTTCCGACGACGACTGCGGCGAGGGCGCGCGCTGTGACGTCGCGTACGGGCTCTGCCAGCAGACCTGCACGGACGACGCGCAGTGCCCGAGCGGCGCCTGCCACGACGGCGTGTGCGGCGACGTCATCGCGGAGATCGACGGCGGCCCCCTGCCGCTCCCCGACGCCGGTCCCGACGCGCTCTCGGTGCAGGTCTCCTCGAGCCCCCAGATCGTAGCGGCCGGTGACGAGGTGAAGCTCGAGTGGTCCGCCTCGTCCTCGGCGATCAGCTGCCGGGCCAGCGCGCAGACCGTCTTCGACGACGAGCCGAGCGTGCTCCCGGACGTGTCCACCGAGGGGACCGGCAGCGCCTTCGTCCCTGTCGAGCAGGACACCACCTTCCGCGTCTCCTGCTCCGACGCCGCCGGCGACATCCGCTTCGACGACACCACCGTCGACGTGGAGGTGGCCGGCACGCTGAGCGCCTCGACGGACGCGCTCAACGCCGGCCAGAGCGTCACGCTCAGCTGGGTGACGTTCGGCGCCTCGACCTGCGCGCTGCACGACGCCGACAGTGACGCGCTCGTCTTCGCCGTCCCGCCCTCCGACGTGCCGGGGGGGACGTACACCTTCGCGCCGACGAGCACGCGCTACCTGCTGCGCTGCGACGGCGTCGATCTGCCGCCGATCAACCTCTCGCTCGCGTCGTTGTCGCCGGTGACGGCGCTGCCCGCGGCCATCGGGCCCACGCCCGAGCAGGTGACCTTGAGCTGGTCCTACGTCGGGCCGCCGAGCTGCTCGGTCCGGGTCGGCGGCGAGGTGCGCGAGGACGAGGTGCCGGGGCCGAGCGCGCCGGGGCATCAGCTCACGCTCTCGGGCAGCGCCGACATCGTCGTCAGCTGCACGGGGCATGACGCCGTGCTGACGAAGACGCTGACGGTGCCGCGGCTCATCGAGTCCTTCACCGCCGTGGAGACCGGCAGCGAGAGCGCGCCGCCGCTCGGCTACGGACAGGGCGCGACCCTGACGTGGCAGCCGGCGGCACAAGCGACCTGCGAGCTGAACGGCGAGCCCCAGAGCGTTCAGCAGCACGTGGTCGCCGCGCTGACGACGAGCACGCCCTACACGCTCGTGTGCAGCGACGCGAGCGGCCGGAGCGCGAGCGCGACCCTGCAGGTGACGGTGCTGCCCGAGAAGCCGGTGTTGAGCGGCGAGATCGTGCCGCTGCTCGACGGAGATGGCCTCGTCACGGGCGGCGCGCTGGTGCTGACGGCCGCCACGAGCGACAACGCGCGCGCTTGTCAGGTAGAGGCCGCAGGAGGCGCGATCTCGTCGCTGCCGAGCCAGGGGGGCAGCGCCCCCGCGCGCGTGTTCACGGGCACCCCGGCGCCCGGCGACGGCGTCGTGGTCTACCGGGCGAGCTGCTCGTCCGACGACGCCGGCGCGCTCGCCCTCGAGTCCGACGAGACGGTCACCGTCTTCTACGGCGAGGTCGACTCCGAGGCAGGGGTTTTGACGGACGTGGGCGGCGCCGACCTGCTCGTCGGCGACATCGTGATCGGCCCCGACAGCGCGCTCACCTCGCTGGCCGCCCTCGGCAGCCTGCGCCAGGTGAGCGGCTTCGTCTGGCTCAGCGCCAACAACAACGCCGGCTTCAACGATCTCGACGGGCTGCGCATCGAGCGCGTCATCGGTGACATCGAGATGCGCAGCAACGCGAACCTGCTCGACGTCGGCAAGGACCACGTCAGCGACGAGAACCTCGACCAGGGATTCGCCTGGCTCGAGGAGGTGTACGGAGACATCTGGATCGGCTCGAACCCGAGCCTGCATTCCCTCGTGCTGCCGCGGCTGCGCACCGTCGGCGGCTCGTTCAAGGTCGATGACAACGGCGCGCTCGAGAAGGTCTCGCTGCCGGCGCTGACGACGATCAAAGGCCGGCTCTCGCTGCTCCTGACCCCGGCGCTCAGCGTCGGCGCCACCCCGGAGCACGGCTTCGACGCGCTCACCTCCGTCGGACAGGGCCTCGCCGTCGAGGGGACGGCCCTCAGCTCGGTGGACGACTACTTCCCGCTGCTCTCGCAACACGGCAGCGGAACGTTCAGCGTGCGCGACAATGGCTCCCTGCCCTGCGCCGACGTGGTCGAGCTGTTCTGTCGCCTCAGCCCGCGGCCCGCCTTCGACGTCGAGGACAACAGCGGCAGCTGCGGCTGGAGCGCGGCGCCGACCTGCAACTGAGCGCTCGGTCTCGCTTCGAGGACGCGTCAGGGCGATTCACATTGCTTGAGGCAGCTCTCGACGGAGAGGCGGACGCCCGCGCTCAGCTTGTCGACGGGCAGGGTGCGCAGGTTGGCGCGCTCGAGGAACGTCGCCGCGCAGGGCGGGCAGCGCTCGAGGCGCCGCAGCACCCGCGTCCGCCAGGCCTCGCGCTCGTCGTCGTCGGGGCTCGCGGGGGCTTTCGCCGCCGGCTCGTCGCGCTCGCTTACGGGTGTGGGCTCTTGGCTCGCCTCTGGGACACGCGCCTGGCTGCGAGGGCTGTCCGGCGCCTTCTTCGCGGCGCGCTTGGCGGCAGCTCTCTTCGCCGCGGCGCCCTTGCTGCCCGACGCACGCCGGCTCTCGGAGCCCGGGTCGTCCTCGACGACAGCCTTCTGCTCGGCGTTCTCCGCCGCTGCGCTCTCGAGCGCAGCGCCCTCTAGCGCGGCGTTCTTTGCAGCGGCTGGCTCGACGACCGCCTCCGTGCGCTCGCGCTCCTCGCCGTCGGCGGGGACGAGGCTCGGCGCCGGCAGCGCGGGCGGCGCGACGTCGTCACCCGGCGCGCCCGGCAGCGTGGCGCCGACCTCGATCGCCGGCAGCTCGTCGCCGCCCGCGTTCGCGCGCGTGAGCAGATAGCCGGCGACGCCGCCGAGCGCGATGAGCAGGAGCCCGGCCGCGAGCGCGCGCTGGCCACCGCGCGCGGGCGAGCGCGGGCGCCGCGCGATGACGTGCGTGCTCGAGGCGGACGGCTCCTTTGCCTGCGCGGGCTCGACGACGCTGACCCCGGGTGCCGGCGCCGGGGGGTTCGAGCCCGGCGCGCGCACGATGCTGTAGCTCTGCGTGCGCGCGCCCGCCTCGTGCCCGACGCGCAGCGAGGCCGCGCTCATGCTCGCGACCTGCTGCAGGAACGCGCGCTCCTTCTCGGTGTCGCCGCCGAAGAGGCCGCGGATGGCCTCGCGCAGCGTGCGCCGGGTGGTCCTCGGGTAGCGCGCGATCAGCCAGTCGAGCACCGCCTCCTTGAAGTCACCGCAGCTCGCGAAGCGCTTCGTGGGATCGCCGTGCAGCGCGCGCGAGAGGATGGGCTGCAGCGCAGCGTCGAGCGTGCCCCAGGCGCGCGGCGTGAAACCGCCGCGACCGACCACCTGCCAGATCTGGTAGTTCGACATCTCGCCGTAGAAGCGATCGTGCGTCAGCAGCTCGTACGCCATGACGCCGGCGGCGAATTGATCGCAGCGCCCGGTGACGCGTTCGCCGCGCGCCTGCTCGGGCGACATATAGGCGACCTTGCCCATGACGACGTGGCTCTCGGTCTGCTCCTCCTTGAGCTCGCTCTCGGCGAGGCCGAAGTCGATGA
>CAYLZW010000142.1:0-14044 GCA_964388085.1 uncultured Myxococcales bacterium
CGGTGGTCGAACGGGATGGGCTGCTCGAGCGGGATCTCGTAGTCGAGCACGTACGGCGTGCGCACCAGCGCCATGAGGAACGCCACGAGCGCGAGCGGCGCCACGACGAGGAGCAGCACGCCGAGGCGCGCCGCGGTGTTCGTCCAGCGCGGGAACAGCGCGCTCACGAGCCACGCTCCTCGGGAGAGCGACTGGAGCCGGCCACGCTCACGAGGTGCGCACCCGGCGCTCGATCGTGCGCCGCGTGCGCCTTTCGCCCGCTCACTCGTCGCATGGGGCTCGCCCTCCCGCGCTCAGAGCGGACCGGTCGTGCAGGCGACGTGCCCCCCGGGGACGGCTGGACGGAGCGGCGGGAACCGCGCAGGGATCGCAAGGAGCGCCTTGACAGGCCGGCTCTCCTTCTCCACATTCCCCCGCGTCGACCGAGCGCCGACATAGCTCAGCTGGTAGAGCAGCTGATTCGTAATCAGCAGGTCATCGGTTCAACTCCGATTGTCGGCTCCACAAGGCTCTTCTAAGTAGAACGAGGGCTTAGCTCCGAGAGGCGCTAAGCCCTTTGTCTTGGGGCTCATCAAGGGGCCAACAGCGGGCGCTTTCGTGAAGCGCGCGCGCGGGGACGGCAGAATCATCGTAAGGTGCTCGCGCGGAGGTGAGCTCGTCATGACTACGTCAGCTCACTTGAAGGCCCTCATCCGGAGCCACGCAGAGGGCGACAACGAGCGCTTCTTCTCCATCGCCATGCAGGCGGCGGCGCACGCGGCCCGGAGCGGACACACCAAGCTGGCGCAGGAGCTCCGCGACCTTGTCGTTGAGGCGAAGAAGCGGGGCGGCCAGGCGGCGGCGGGCAAGCGCCTCAAGCCCGTGCCTCTGGTTCAGCCCCGTGGAGAGCTGGCCGGGCTGCTGTCCGTGAGCTACCCGGAGTCTAGGCTCACAGACATGGCCTTGGACGAAGCCGTCAAAGCACGGCTTCACCGGGTGTTGCGGGAGCAGCGGCAGCGCGACCGCCTGCGCGGGCACGGCTTGGAGCCGCAGCGCAAGCTGCTGCTCGTCGGAGCACCGGGAACCGGCAAGACGATGACCGCCGCGGCGCTCGCGGGAGAGCTTGGCCTTCCCCGCTTCACGATCCAGCTGCACGGGCTCATCACCAAGTTCATGGGAGAGACCGCCGCCAAGCTGCGACTGGTCTTCGACGCCGTTCGCGAGACGCGCGGCGTCTACCTCTTCGACGAGTTCGACGCGGTGGGCAGTGAACGAGGCGCACCCAACGACGTGGGGGAGATCAGGCGCGTGTTGAACTCCTTCCTCATGTTCCTGGAGCAGGAGGAATCGGACAGCCTCATCGTCGCGGCGACCAATCATCCGAGGATGCTGGACCGTGCCCTCTTTCGTCGCTTCGACGCTGTCATCGAGTACGGCCTGCCCTCCCACGAGGTCGCGATCGAGATTCTGAGGAGCCGTCTCGCGTTCCTGGACACGGATCGTGTCGCCTGGGACACCGCCGCAAGCGCGGCAGAGGGTTTGTCACACGGCGAAATCGTGAGAGCCTGCGAGCATGTGGCGAAGGCCGCCGTGCTCGATGACCACCTGGCAGTCGAGACGAAGAGCCTGGTGCAGGCCCTAAAAGAGCGGCGGGCCAGCCACGAGCAGTAGCGGAGGGCGTGGCTCGTGGCAGCGAGAAGAGATCGGCCGCATCTGATCGTCCAGCGCGAGCCGACGTCCGAGGCGTACACACCGCACACCCGCGCCGTGACGCCGAAGCCCGCTCCCGCGCCTGCGGATCGAGCGCAGCACGGGCTGCAGCTCAGGGCGGCTCTGCAGCAAGCGCAGAGGCAAGCCGTTCTTCGACGAGACGCCGCGGCCGGAAGCGGCCTCGCCGTGGAGGGGGCGACGCCTGGCTTGTACGTGCAGTTCGACTCGATGCCGGGCGTGCCCCTGAAGGTTGAGAGCCTTGAGGACCGTACCGGGAAGGCTCGCATCGAAGTCGTCGCGTTCCGCGAGGATCCCGTCACCATCGACGGCGACAAGACGTTCGTCCAACGGGCGACCGTATTCGTCCCCGACGGCGCGGTGAGGAAGTTCGTGACCAAGTTCGAGGCGTACGAGAAGAAGGCGCCGCCGAAGCCGCGTGAGCGGCGCCACCATGACACGTTCGACCGCGTAGCCGCCCTACGCCTTGCCACCCTGCGAGCGCTCTGGACAGACGACCCCGCCAAGTTTCCAGCCGACGACCAGTGCATCTGGTGGGAGGTATGGCTGCGGCGGCGCGACGACGGCGATGCTGTCGGGCGCTTCCGGATGTACGCGGAGAACGTCGGCATCGAGGTAGGCGGCCGGCAACTCTCGTTTGACGACAGGACCATCATCCTCGCGCGGTCGACATCAACCGCGATGTCGGCGTCCATCGACGTCCTCGATGACTTGGCGGAGCTGCGCGCGGCGCACGAGGTCTCGCCATTCGAGGCGCTGTCGCCGTCCGAGCAAGGAGAGTGGGCGGAGGATCTCATGGATCGGCTCACGCGTGCTTCCGGGGACTGCCCTGCCGTCTGTCTCCTCGACACGGGCGTCACGTGGGGGCACCCGCTGCTGGACGGCTCGCTGCCCGCATCGGACGCCCACGCCGTGAATCCTGAGTGGGGTACTCACGACCACGACAGCCATGGGACCGCGATGGCAGGCGTCGCGCTGATAGGCGACCTCCGGCCTGCGCTCGCTAGCAAGGAGCCGGTGCGGGTCAGGCACGCGCTGGAGTCAGTAAAGGTACTGCCGCCGAACGGCGACAACGATCCCGACCTCTACGGCGCCATCACCGCGGAGGCTGTCAGCAGGGTTGAGATCGTGCGCCCCGATCGTCGGCGTGCCTTTGCGATGGCAATCACCGCGAGGGAGACCGATCGTGGGCAGCCGACGTCGTGGTCAGCCGCCGTCGACGCCCTCGCTGCTGGTCGAAGCTTCGATCAATCGGAGCGAGGCCTCGCCTATCTAGACGATGAAGCCGCGCCTCGGCTTCTCCTCGTCAGCGCCGGCAACGTCCGAGGCTTTCTCGACGCGGACCATCTGGGCCGAAGCGACGTGGAGCTCATCGAGGATCCTGCACAGGCCTGGAACGCTCTCACAGTTGGCGCATACACCGACAAGGCGACGCTTATGGAGACCGACTGGCCCGGCGGACAAGCCCTCGCGCCGCCCGGCGAGCTCTCCCCGTGGAGTCGGACGTCAGTAAGTTTCTCACGCACCTGGCCGATGAAGCCGGACATCGTTTGTGAGGGGGGCAACGCTGTGCGCATGGCGAGCGGCGAGGTGGACTTCCCGGCCGGCTCGCTGGATGCGCTCTCGACCCACTGGAAGCCCGCGGAGAAGCTGTTCACGCAGGTGCGCGCGACGAGTCCGGCAACGGCGGAGGCGAGCCGACTCGCGGCCTGCATCTGGGCCGAGTATCCCAATCTGTGGCCGGAGACGGTCCGTGCCTTGATGGTGCACTCCGCGTCGTGGACGTCGGCTATGCGCACGCACCTGACTTCCGCCAACAAGAAGCGCGAGCGAGCCGCGCTCGTGCGCCGGTACGGCTTCGGGGTGCCTCGCGAAGAGCGCGCGCTTCACAGCGCACGGGACGCTCTGACCCTGTTGTTCGAGGGGCGCATTCATCCGTTTACCAACGGCAAGATGAGGGAGATCCACATCCATGACCTCCCGTGGCCACGCGACGTTCTCGCGAGCCTCGGTGAGACGCCCACAACGCTGCGTGTGACGCTCTCGTATTTCATCGAACCGAATCCGGCGCGACGAGGATGGCGGTCGCGGCACCGCTATGCCTCGCATGGTCTGCGCTTCGATCTGAAGACGGCGCTGGAAGGGCGCGACGAGTTCGTGAAGCGACTGAACAAGAAGGCGCTCGCTGAAGACGAGGACAAGCCGGAGACGTCGAGCGACTCGGCGGACTGGTTCCTCGGCGAGCAGACACGATCGCTCGGGTCGTTTCACTCGGACATTTGGACGGGCACGGCCATCGATCTCGCCGAACGAGGCTGCCTCGCGGTCTATCCGGTCACTGGGTGGTGGAAGGAGCTTCCGAAGCGAGATCGCAGTGGGCACGGTGCCCGATACGCACTCGTGGTGAGCATCGAGACCGAGGGGGTCGAGACCGACATCTGGACGCCTGTCTCGCAGCAGGTGGGCGTCGAGGTCCCCACCGTGATCGTCTCATGACGAGGAGCGAGGTCAACGAGAACGCCACCATGTTGGTGTGGCAGCGCTCGCATCTCATCGATGTGACTTTCGGGTCGTGCGATCGAGGTCGACGCCCTTTCCTGCTGCGGCTCGTTCGAGGGCGGCCGCAGGCGCCGCGCTGTGCACAAAGTTGAGGTAGCGTCTTGACGCCGAGGAGCCGAGACCTCGTCATGCTCAGCGCCCGAGTCACGCTCAGCTATGCGGGCACCTTCGTCGAGAGCTTGCTCACGCTCGACGGCGGGGCGCGCACGCGGCTCAAGAAGGTGCTGGCGCTGCTCGAGGCGGACCCGTTCGATCGGAAGCTGCGCCTGCATCCGGTCAAGCGCGCGCGGCAGCCGGGCATGTTGTCCGCGCGGGTGACGGACGACTTCCGGCTCATCTTTCGCCTCGGGCATGGGCTCGCGTTCCTGCTCTACGTCGGTCGGCACGACGCTGCCTATCGCTTCGCCGCGCGCACCGTGCTGCTGTGGAGCGCCGACGACGGCGTGCACATCGAGACGGCCGTCGCCGACGAGGTCGAGCGTCTGCAGGACGAGCCCGGCGCGGGCGGGCCGTTCGTCTCGTGGAGCGATGAACAGCTCGTCAGCGCCGGTGTGCCGAAGCTGGCGGCGACGTTCGTGCGCGAGCTGGCGGACGCCGCCCGGCTGAAGGAGGCGCGCGGCGAGCTCGGGGACCTCGTCACCGATCGGCTGCTCTCGCTGCTCGGCGAGGACGTGGCCGCGCCGGCCGACGTGTCCTACCAGCCCGAGCAGGTAGACGCGTCGTTGCTCAGCGACGAGGCGCTCCGGCGCGTCGGCGTTGACGACGAGCAAGCGCGACGAAGCATCCAGGCGGCCAGGACCGTCGACGAGCTGTTCTGGACCCTCGAGCGTCACGGCCTCGCGACCGACCGGCGCGCGAGCGCGGTGCTCGAGCTCTTGTGTGGTCCGCCGAGCCACGTCGACAAGGACGTCGGCGCGGAGAAGGCGGCCGGCCGCGAGTCGCCCTTCGAGACGCTCGACGACGTCACCGGCTTCGATGACCTGCTCGAGGCCGTGAGGCCGCGCCATCATCAGTTTCGCACCTGGCAGCTCTACCTGACGCGCTCGCAGCGCGCGCTCGTCGAGCGGCACTACGACAAGCCGGTGCGCATCAGCGGCCCGCCGGGGACGGGCAAGACCGTGCTCGCCATTCACCGCGCGCATTGGCTGACCAAGCTCGCCGAGCGCGAAGGGCGACTGACGAGCGGCTCGCGCGAGCAGATCTACGTCGTCGTCTTCAACCAGGCGCTCAAGGCGGCCATCGCCTCGCAGATCGGGCAGCTCACGGCCGGCTCCGGGCGCGGCCATCACATCACGGTGAAGACGCTGCACGAGCTGGCGGGGGACATCACGGCCGCGCGCGTGAGCAAGAAGCTCGCGGACCTCGCCTGGGAGCGCGCGTTCCGCGAGTGGAAGGGAGCGCACGCGACCGCGGCGTTCGAGCGGCTCGGGCAGAGCTACCTGCGCGACGAGATCGCCGAGATCGTGAAGGGCCGCGGCATCGAGCGGCTCGACGAGTACCTGGCGCTCGAACGACGCGGCCGCATGTTCCGCCTCGCGCGCAAGGACCGTGAGGCCGTGTGGGCGCTCTACGAGGCGTACCAAAGGCAGCTCACGCGCGCGTCGGCGCTCGATTATCCGGACCTCGTGAACCAGGCGCTCGCGCGGCTCGACGGCTGGCCCGGCAAGGCGGCCGTGCTCGGCGTCGTCGTCGACGAGGTGCAGGATCTGAGCCCCCAGGCGCTGCGGCTCTTGAACGCGCTCGCGGGCGCCGGCGCCAATCGGCTGTTCCTGACCGGCGACTCCTGCCAGTCGATCTACCAGCAGTCGTTCTCGCTGGCGGAGGTCGGCATCGACGTCGGTGGCACCGGCCGGCGCCTGCGCACGAACTATCGCAACAGCCAGCGCGTCTGGAAGGCGGCGCTGAGCGTGCTGGAAGGCACGCCCTACGACGACTGGGTGGGGCAGCGAGGTGACTTACGGTCCGTCCACGCGCGCGGCTTCGAGGGCGAGGTGTCGCTGACGCAGGTGTCGAGCCGCGGCGAGGAGCGCACGCGCGTGGCGCAGAAGATCGCGGCGCTCGTCGAGGACGGCGTGCCGGCACGCGACATCGCCGTGCTCGTGCGCCGGAACGATCAAGGCAGCGGATACCCGAAGGAGCTGGCCGCGCACGACGTCGAGGTGCGCCAGGCCCGCGAGCGCAAGGACGCGGTCTGCGTCGGCACCATGCACGCGACCAAGGGCATGGAGTTTCGACACGTCTTCCTGATCGGCCTCAGTGACGACGTCATGCCGCTGCTCAGCTACGCGCCGGCGGAGGAGAGCGAGCGTGCGCGCGTGATCGATCTCGAGCGCCGGCTGTTGTTTACGGCGATGACGCGCGCGCGTGACGGTCTGCACCTGTCGTGGGACCAGCAGCCGTCGCGCTTTCTGACGCGCCTGCTCGAGGAGAGCACCACGCTCAAGCCTCGTCGAGCTGGGCGAGCACGAGCGCGGTGATGTCAGCGTCGTCGGGAGCGACCGGCGCCGCGCGCTTGTCGAGGACGTAGCTGGCCCCGCGCTCTCCCGCGATCGCCTTGGCGATGGCCGCGGCGCGCTCGACACACTCCTGCATTAAGCGCGCGCGCTCGGCCTCGATGTCGGAGACGGCCTGCTGCTCGAAGGTGACGAGGTCGTCGGCGAGGGCCTTGGCCGCGGGGCCGGTCGAGCCCTTGCCCTGGGCGCGCATGCCCTCGAAGCGCGCGCGCGCGTCCTCGTACCTCGTCAAAAGGGCGCTCTCGGCCTCCCTGGCGAAGCGGCTCTCGTGTAGGACACGCGCGAGATCGAGGACGAGGATGGTCACGTAGGGCTCCTGTTCTTGAGGCTTCGACGGCACCGTCTTCGAGCGCTCGGGGAAGATGGCGCGGAGACGTTCAACTCTGCGAGACTAGCCGCATGACACGAATCGGTTCGAGCCAGACCCCGCCGCAGACGCCTCCCACCGATGCCAAAGCGGGCGAGGGCGCCAAGAGCGCAGCCCCATCGACGGCGCCGTCCATCACCGCCGCGACGCCGGAGTCGACGACACCGGCCGAGGGAGCGCCGCCGCCGGCGGGGGGCAGCGTCACGGACACCTTCGACGGCACCCGCCGCGAGGGCGGTGCCGGCACGCCGACCGATCGCCGGCTGGCGCAGGCGGGCGATCGCTTCACCACCCGCATGCAGGACATCCTGAACCAGGACGCGCTCTCGCTCTCGCGCGGGGAGACGCCCTGGCGCGCGGGGCAGCCGCTCAGCGAGGGCCAGACCGACCAGCTGCGTGACGCCGCCAAGGACTACCTGATGGACGTGCCGCTCGGCTCGTTCACGCCAGGCGTCAAAGCGGGCGTCGGCGCGCTGCTCGAGCGCGCCGGTGTGCGACCGGACAACCTCGACTCCATGAGCCTGCGTGACGTCGAGAAGCACGTCGGCGACGCCGCGTCCGACTACGCCGAGGCTCTCGTCGACAAGGTGAAAGATCGCGCGCCGGCCGCCTACTACGGCGTGCTCGGCGCTGGAGCGCTGGCCGCGGGCGGGCTCGCGTACACGAAGGGCTCCGACGCGCTGCGCCGGCTCGGCGTGAAGCCCGAGATGAAGCTCGGCCTCTTTCATGACCAGATCGAGCTCAGGGCGGGCGCGCAGTGGGACGCCCGGTTCACCAACTTCGAGCCGACGGCGGGCGTGCGCACGCGGCTGTCGGGCGATCGCTATTCGCTCGACGCCGAGGCGACCTTCACGCGGCGCGGCCTCAGCGACGCGCGGCTGAACGGCTCGTTCGAGCTCGGTCCGCGCACGTCGCTGGTGGGCAGCGCCGAGTATCAGTCCATCGACTCCCTGCGCGATCCGAACCCGAACCTCTCGCTCTCCGGCGGGAGCGAGCGCGATCGCTTGCGCGCGAGCCTGTCCCTCCTGCACAAGCCCTCGAGCAACAGCTCGTTGGCGCTGTCCGCGAGCTACGACAACGTCAGCGGGCCCTGGGTGGGCGCCGGCTTCACCTTGCGGTTCTGACGCCGACCGACTCATCGTCTCGACGAGAGAATGCCGAAGAGCATCGACAAGGCGGCCGTGCGCCAGGCGCTCCTCGAGCAGGTGCAGGCCGACCTGCGCGCGGCGACCGAGTCCCAGCGGGCGACGCACGAGGCGGCGACACACGAAGAGGCCCGACCGGAAAACGACAAGGACACGCGCGCGCTCGAGGCGTCCTATCTCGCGCGCGGGCTGGCCCAGCGCGTCGTCGATCTGAGCGCGACCCTCGGCGCCCTCCGGCGGCTGAGCGACCGGCCGCTCGACGACGATCCCCCCGTATCGGCGGGCGCGTTGGTGCAGCTCGAGGACGACGACGAACGGCAGAGCGTGTACTTCGTCGCGCCCTCGGGCGGCGGCCTGCAGGTGACGGTGGCCGGCACGCTGGTGCGCGTGGTGACGCCGCAGGCGCCCCTCGGCGAGGCGCTGCTCGGGAAGCGGCAGGGCGATGACATCGAGCTGCGCACCCCCCAGGGCGTGCGTGAGCTGACCATCGTCGACGTGCGCTGACGTCGGCGTTCGAGCCCGTCCGTCTGCGGCGGCTGAGCGAGCAGGCACCGAGTACCCGGCGCTCGCCGCGGTTGTCTCCGCCGGCGCTTTGTCGCCGTCAGCCCGCGGGCGCGACCGTGAAGCCGGCGTCTTCGACGGCCTCGCGCACGGCGCGCTCGTCGTGCGCGCCCTCGACGACGACCTTGCCGCCCTCGAGGGTGACCTGCACGATGGTCGACGGCGCCACCCGCTGGATGGCCTTGGTCACCGACGAGGCGCAGCCGCCGCAGGTCATGCCCTCCACGCGATACTCGGCTTTGTTCTCCGCGTTCATCTCGAGAGACCTCCTCTGGGATCTATGGGCGTGGCTTCCAGCGGCGTAAAGAGAGCGCGTTCGCGAGCACGCTGACGCTCGAGAGCGCCATGGCGGCGCCGGCGACCACGGGGCTCAAGAGGCCGAGGGCCGCGAGCGGCAGGCCGACGACGTTGTAGACGAAGGCCCAGAACAGGTTCTGGTGGATCTTCCGCGTGGTCGCGCGCGCGATCTCGAGCGCGCTGATGACGAGCGCAGGATCGCCGCGCATGAGCGTGACGTCGGCGCTCTCGACGGCGACGTCCGTGCCGCTAGCGAGCGCGACGCCGACGTCGGCGAGGGCGAGGGCGGGCGCGTCGTTGATGCCGTCGCCGACCATGGCCACCACCTTGCCCTCCGCTTGCAGCTCCCGCACGCAGGCGGCCTTGTCCTCGGGGAGCACCTCGGCGAGCACGCGCTCGATGGCGAGGCTCGCGGCCACCTGCTCCGCGGCCGCGCGGCTGTCTCCGCTCAAGAGCACCGGCGTGATGCCGCGCGCGCGCAGGCGGCTGACCGCGTCATGCGCGCCCTCGCGCAGGCTGTCCGCCAGCGCGATGCAGCCGAGCACGCGCGTCCCTTCGGCGACCCAGACGACGGTGCTGCCGGCCGACGCGAGCGCGGCCGCTCGCTCTTCGTGGAGCGTCTCGGAGGCGCCCTCTTTCGTGAGCTCTTCGCGAAGGAAGCGCTGGCTGCCGACGAGCAGCGCGCGGCCGTCCACGCGCGCGACGATGCCGCGGCCGACGCGCGCCTGAAAGGACTCGACGGGAGAGAGCGACAAGCCTCGCTCCCCGGCCGCGCGCACCATGGCCTTGCCGAGCGGATGCTCACTGCCCTGCTGCGCCGAGGCCGCCCGCTCCAGCAACTCGTCCTCGCTTATCTCGAACGGCAGCACACGCACGACGCGCGGCAGCCCCTCGGTGAGCGTGCCGGTCTTGTCGAACAGCACGACGTCCACCTGCCGCGCCCGCTCGAGCGCCTCCGCGCCTCGGATCAAGATGCCGGCGCGCGCCGCGGCGCCGGTACCGACGACGAGGGCGGCCGGCGTCGCGAGCCCGAGCGCGCACGGGCAGGCGATGACGAGCACGGACACGGCGTAGAGCACCGCGTCCTCGACGCTGGCGCCAGCGACGCACCAGCCCGCGAGCGTGAGCGCGGCGATGACCAGCACGACGGGGACGAACACGGCGGCGACCCGATCCACGCTGCGCTGAAGGGGCGGCTTGCTCGCCTGCGCGCCGTGCACGAGGGCGATGATGCGCGCGAGCACGGAGTCCTCGCCGACGCGCACGGCCTCGACGTGGACGAGGCCGTCGAGGTTCAGCGCGCCGCCCGTGACGTCGTCGCCGACGCCGCGCGAGCGCGGCAGGCTCTCCCCCGTGAGCAGGCTCTCGTCGATGCTGGTCTCCCCGAAGCGGACGACGCCGTCGACGGGCACGCGCTCACCCGGCCGCACGACGACGACATCAGCGCGCCCGACGGCGTTCAGCGGCACCTCGATCTCGCGGCCGTCCTTCAGCACGCGGGCGCTCGCGGGCCGGAGGGCATGCAGCGCGCGCAACGCGTTCGTCGTGCTCCGCTTGGCGCGCAGCTCGAGCCACTTGCCGAGGCGCACGAGCGCGAGCACGACGGCGGCGGCCTCGAAGTACAGGTGCCGCTCGCCGCGAAGCAGGAGCCAGACGCTGAGCAAGAAGGCCGCGCTCGTGCCGAGGGCGACGAGCACGTCCATGTTGGCCGAACCTGCCCGCAGCGCCTTGAAGGCGGCCTGGTAAAAGCGCGCGCCGACGAAGAGCTGCACCGGCAGGGCGAGCAGGAGCTGCAGAGCGCCCGGCAACATCCAGTGCTGCCCGACGACGAGACCGAGCATCGGCAGCACGAGGGGCGCCGTCAGCACGAGCGCGAGGGCGACGAGCAGCCCCTCTCTTCGCGTCGCGCTGGCCTCGAGGGCTTCCTGCGCTTCCCGCTCTTCCCTGCCCGTGGGCGCGCGTGCGGCGGAGAACCCCGCGCGCTCGACCGCGGCCACGACGTCGTCGAGCGAGGCGCTGCCCGGCGCGAGCGCGACGTTGGCCTCCTCGGTGGCGAAGCTCACCTGCGCCGCCACGACGCCGGGCAGGCGCCGCACGACCTTCTCGACGCGTACGGCGCAGGCAGCGCAGGTCATCCCGCCGATGTGCAGCGCGAGGCTGTCGGTCACGACGTCCGCGCGGGGATCGATCGGGGAGGAGGGGGGAGGCGCGCTCATGGGCCCTCTGGTGTCTCGATTCGCGAGCCTTGCAGCAACCCCGGCCTGCCCGTTCTCTTCGAGGCCCCTTGGGACACTCACGTAACCCTGCAGAGAGCCACAAAAAGAAGAGGAGCCACGAGGGCTCCTCTTCTCGCCGCTATGCCGCAGCGACGTTCACGAGCGCGAAGCTCAGAACGCCATGGACGGCGTCGCGAGCGCCAGCTCGGCCTCGCTGGGAGGACGCACGGTGTTGGCGGCGGCCTTCCAGGTGCCGGCCTTCTTCGCGAGCTTCAGGTTGCGGTCGAACGTGTTCACGGTCTGCACCGGCATCAGGTACAGCGCGTTCACGAGCACGACGAGGGGCGCGAGCGGGAAGCAGATGACCGGCACGTAGTGCACGATCGTGCCGATGATCTGCTCGACGAGGAAGTCGCCAGGGGCGCCGAGCATGATCATGGGCAGCCAGACGTTGGCGAGCGCGAAGGTGGTCGCGAAGCCAGAGATGTAGAGAACGACGAAGTTCTCGTCGGTCTCGGGCTCGAGGTTGTCCGCGAACGTGAACGGGTAGTACTTCTCGAAGAAGCCCGGCCCCTCTTCGGCGGCGGCGCTGGCCTGGCCACCCTCATCCTGAACGGTCTGAACATGTCCCTGCTCCGCGGCAGGGGCGTCGAGCGCCGGGGTGGCGGCGCCGAGTGCGAGCGCGAGCGGCAGCACAGCAAGCTGGATCATCGGAAAACCTCTCCATGTGCCGGACCCACGTCCCACGGGGTTCCGGGAAGATGCGCAGGTGAATAGATGCACCCCGGCTTCTGCGCAAGATGTGACGCCCTATGCGTCCAGCCGTGGGACACCGCCCGCACAGCTCCGCACCGCTGCGACTTGCACCTACCTGCTCGCACCCGTCACCTGACCGAGCGGCGCGTTTTCACCGACACCCGCCTACCTCGGCCCCCGATATCCCTCCTGTCTTCACGGCGCGCCGTGTCTGCTTCACGAGGGAAATCATGGCCATCCGCACCGACTCCGCCGCCCGCAGCCAGACGCGCACGCACAGCACGACGCAGGCGAAGAAGGCCGACGAGACGCCGAGCTGGCTCAAGCCCATCGAGAAGGCGCTCGACGCCATCAAGGACGTGTTCGACGGCGACAGCAGCCCCGGCCTGACGCGCGCCCCGCAGGATCCGCGCACGATGGCTCCCAAGGGGCAGAGCCAGGCACCCCGTCGCGGGCTCCTGGCCGCGAACGAGGGCGGCGCGGCGACGACGGAGCCCGCGACCCCCGGCACGCCGGCGACGCCGAGCACGCCCCCTGCGCCGACGGGCGAGGAGAAGTTCCTCGCCAAGGGCGCCGCCAAGAAGACCAAGGCGGCCGAGCGCATGCTGCGCCGCGCGGGCTTCAACCCCGGCAAGGTCGACAAGAAGCTCACGGGCAGCTCGCGCGAGGCGCTCGAGCAGTTCCAGCAGGCGGCCGGGCTGCCGGTCACGGGCGAGCTGAACGAGCGCACCTTCAAGAAGCTGAAGGCGGTCGAGAGCCGGCGCGCCAAGTCGAAGGGCCGCACGGTCGGTCCCGGGCAGCGCTCGAGCGACATCCTCAAGCAGGAGCGTCAGCTGCGCCGCCTCGGCTACGACACCGGCAAGGTGGACGGCACCTTCGACAAGGACACCGCCGGCGCCGTGCGCGCGTTCAAGGCCGATCAGGACAACATCAAGAGCAAGTCGGGTCTGCTCGGTGACAAGGCCGAGAAGATCCTCGCCAAGGAGTCACGCGGTCTGAATCACGACGCCTTCCGCTCGCGCGTGATCCTGGACAGCAAGAAGGAGAAGCGCACGCACGCGCGCGCCGAGCGACGCACCGAGAACGCCGTCAAGAAGGAGCACGCCGACGGCACCACCGGTCTGCGCGAGGGCTCGCGGGGGGCGTCGGTCAAGTACGTGCAGCAGCACCTGCGCGCGGCCGGCTTCGATCCGAAGCGCGCCGACGGCGTGTTCGACGAGCGCACCGAGGGCGCCGTGAAGGCGTTTCAAAAGCGCAGCGGCCTCGAGGCCACCGGTGAGGTCGACGCCGGCACCTGGCGCAAGCTGCGGCACGCGAAGATGGAGGCGACGAGCGCGACCAGCCCCTCCCAGCGCATCGGCGAGCGCTCCGGCGCCGTGAAGCGCACCGAGAAGATCCTGCGCGAGCTCGGCTACAACCCCGGCAAGGTCGACGGCGTGTACGACCAGCGCACGCAGCACGCGGTCGATCGCTTCCGCAAGAAGCACAAGATGGGCGGCAAGGGCAAGGGCGTGACGACGCACACGCTCAAGCGCATGAAGAACGTGCTCGAGAACAAGAACGTCGACGCGGGCGAGCTCGTGCGCATCATGCCGGGCCTGTCGAGGAGCCGCGCGCGCGCGCTCGCTCCGGGCCTGAACCGCGCCATGCGGGAGTTCGGCATCACGACCGAGAAGCGCAAGGAGCAGTTCCTCGCGCAGCTCGGGCACGAGAGCGCGGGCCTGCGCTACTTCGAGGAGATCGCGTCCGGCGCCGCGTACGAGGGGCGCACCGACCTCGGCAACACGCACCCGGGCGACGGCGTTCGCTACAAAGGGCGCGGCCCCATTCAGCTCACCGGACGCGCGAACTACCGCGCCGCCGGCAAGGCGCTCGGCCTGCCGCTCGAGAAGAAGCCCTGGCTCGCGAGCCGTCCGAGCGTCG
>CAYLZW010000143.1:0-13971 GCA_964388085.1 uncultured Myxococcales bacterium
AGAAGTTCCGCGGCGACTGGGACAAGTTCAAGATGTGGGACCTGTCCTGCACCGTCGACGAGCCCATCTTCCGCGCCTACTCGATGGCGAACCACCCGGCCGAGGGCAACAAGGTGATGACGACGATCCGCTACGCGAACCCGCCGCCGGGTACGCAGGGGATCCCGCCGGGCAAGTGCTCGTCGTACGTCTTCACGCTGAAGGAGGGCGACAAGCTGACCTTCTCGGGCCCCTACGGCGAGTTCTTCATCAAGGACACGCAGAAGGAGATGGTCTACATCGGCGGCGGCGCGGGCATGGCGCCCATGCGCAGCCACCTCTTCCACCTCTTCCACACGATGGAGACGAAGCGGAAGGTGACCTTCTTCTACGGCGCGCGCTCCATGCGCGAGAACTTCTACATGGAGGACTTCCTCGACATCGAGAAGAAGTTCGACAACTTCAAGTACGTGCTCGCGCTCTCCTCGCCGCTGCCCGAGGACAACTGGGAGGGGCCGAAGGGCTTCATCCACCAGGTGGCGCTCGAGACGTACCTGAAGGACCACGAGGACCCGACCGAGATCGAGTACTACCTCTGCGGCCCACCCATGATGATCGACGCCGTCATCGACATGCTGCACGAGCTCGGTGTCGAGGACGACATGATCGCGTTCGACAAGTTCTGAGCCGAGCGGCCGGGCCGGCCGGGTGCGACCGGGCCGCACAGCGGCGGCCGCGCGCGAGCTGGTGCTAGCCTGAGGGCCTCCTTGCTTGGGGGCCCTCATGCGTTGTGCATTTTCCCGCATCTTGCTCGTGCTCTCGCTGGCGGCGCTCTCGTCGCCGGCGCTGGCCAACTTCCCCGAGTACGTCCCGAACGGGAACGTCAACAGCTGCATCACCTGCCACACCACCGCGGCGGGCGGCGCCCGCAACGTCTTCGGACAGGCGTTCGAGGGCGCGCGCGAGACGTATGGCCAGGCCGCCTGGTCGCACGTCTGGGACCTCGACAGCGACGGTGACGGGCAGTCGAACGGCGCCGAGCTCGGTGATCCCTGCGGCCTTTGGACCTACGGCAACGTGCCACCGCCCGACCGCGTCGTCGATCTCTCGCTGCCCGGCGACGAGACCAGCTCGAGCGCGGGCCCGTACCAGCCGGACGCCGACGCGGACGACGTCAGCGATCGTTGCGATGACGACGACGACGGCGACACGGTGCTCGACCCGGACGACAACTGCCCGCTGCTCGTGAACCTCGACCAGATCGACGGCGACGCCGATGAGGTGGGCGACGTCTGTGACAACTGCGCCGCCGTGCCGAACGCCGATCAGATCGACGCGGACGACGACGGCTACGGCGACGCCTGTGATGTGTGCGCCGGCTATGACGACGCCGAGGACGCGGACGCCGACGGCGTGCCCGACGGCTGCGACAGCTGCCCGGCCGTCGTGAACGCGGAGCAGACCGACGGAGACGCGGACGGCGTCGGCGACGTGTGCGACAACTGCCCGCTGATCGCGAACGCCGGCCAGCTCGACGCGGACGACGACGGCCTCGGCGACGCCTGCGACACCGACGTCATCGTGGACGCGGACGGCGACGGCATCGACGACGCGATCGACAACTGCACGGGCGTCAGCAACGCCGATCAGGCGGACGGCGACGGCGACGGCGTCGGCGACCTGTGTGACGAGTTCCCGAACGACATCAACAACGACGGTGACGGGGACGGCTACGGCGCGCCGTCCGACAACTGCGACTTCGTCTACAACCCCTCGCAGCAGAACTCCGACGGCGATGGGCTCGGCGACGCCTGCGACAACTGCCCGGACGTGGTGAACCTCGATCAGAACGACGCGGACGACGACGGCATGGGCGACGCCTGCGACAACTGCCCGACGGTGGCGAACGCGGACCAGGCGGACGCCGATGGGGACGGCCGGGGCGACCTCTGCGACGCGCCGCCGCCGCTCGATGACGCCGACGAGGACGAGCTGCTCGATGACGACGACAACTGCCCCGCCGTCTACAACCCGAACCAGGCGGACGCCGACGGGGACGGCGTCGGCGATCCCTGCGATAACTGCATCGCGCGCGCGAACCCGGAGCAGGCGGACGGCGACGGCGACGGCGACGGCGACGCGTGCGATCCGGACGCGGTGGAGCTATGCAACAACGCGGCGGACGACGACGCTGACGGCAGCGCCGACTGCGCCGACCCGGACTGCTCCGCGCACCCCGCGTGCGCGCCCGAACCGTGCCAAGGCGACGACTGTGATGACGACGACGACCCAGCGCCTATCGACGACCCCCCGCGCAGCGACGACAACGACGACGGGCGCTCACCGTGGGCATGCGGACAGGGGGGCGGCGACGGCGGCCGCTCCGGCTGGGCGCTGTTCGCGCTGCTCGGCGTCGGACTCTTCACGCTCCGGCGTCGTCGAGAAGGGCGCACGAGATCGCGCTGACCTCGCCCGTCGGACCGCGCGCGCCACGGCGCTCGTCGGGCTGACGCTCTCGCTCGCCGCCTGTCCGAAGGGCGAGCCGGCGCCGTCCGCGTCGAGCACCGCGCCGCACGCCGCCGCGTCGAACGCCGCCGAGCACCGCCAGACCGTCACGCTCCAGGGGCCCACCATGGGCACCACCTGGTCCGTGAAGGTCGTCGTCCGCACTCCCGAGCAGAGCCGCGCCGCGGTCGCGCTGCAGCCGAAGATCGAGGCGCTGCTCGCGCGCACGAACCAGCTGATGTCGACATACGATCCGGACAGCGAGCTGTCGCGCTTCAACCGGCACGCGAGCACGGCGCCGTTTCCCGTCTCTCCCGAGACCGCTTACGTCGTGCGGCGCGCGCTCGAGATCGGCCGGGCGACGGACGGCGCGTTCGACGTCACGCTCGGGCCCGTCATCGATCTCTGGGGCTTCGACGACGAGGGGCGGCGCACAGAGCCGCCCAGCGCGGAGGCGCTCGCCAAGGCCCGCGCGCGCGTCGGGCTCGATCAGCTGAGCGTGCAGCAGGGCGAGGGCGGCGCCGCGCTCGTGAAGAAGCGGGCCGACATCGACGTGAACCTCTCCGGCATCGCCAAGGGCTACGGCGTCGATCAGGTCTATGAGCTCGTGCGCGCGGCCGGTTACTCGGACGTGCTCGTCGAGATCGGCGGCGAGGTGCGCGCGAGCGGACGGAACGGGGAAGGCGAGCCATGGCGCCTCGGCATCAACGTGCCGCGCTCCGCGGCCGACCCGAGCGCGGTCCTCGTGACGGTGCCCCTCGAGGACAGAGCGCTCGCCACCAGCGGCGACTATCGAAACTTCTTCGAGGCCGGCGGCAAGCGCTACAGCCACATCATCGACCCGAAGACGGGCGCGCCGGTGCCCCATCACCTCGTCAGCGTCAGCGTCGTGGCGAGCGACGCCACCACGGCCGACGCGCTCGCCACCGCCGCCGTGGTGCTCGGCGAGGAGCGCGCGCGCGAGGCGCTCAAGAGCTTCCCGGGCGCCGCGGCGCTGTTCGTCCACGCGCGCGGAGACGACGCGGCCGAGGCGCTCAAGGTGTCGAAGATGGATGGCTTCCCGACGCAGGAAGGCGGAGGGCCCGCCCCGGCTACGACCGGCCGCTGACGCCCGGCGCCTGCGCGAGCGCGGGGTGCGAGGCTCCACCGCGGTTCGCGAGCGCGGCGAACTGTTCGTCGAGGTCGCCGCCGTGCCCGTCGGCGTGATCGCATTGCGGCTTGTCGGGACACGCCATGCAGCAGTCGGGGTTGCTGCCGACGCCGCCGCAGGAGCCCTTCAGCTCCTTGTCCTTGCCGGCCAGGATGACGCCGATGGCCATGCCTACGAACGCGAGGCCGAAGAGCGCGACAGCGAGGAGGATCGTCTCCATGGTACCGCCAACGTAGTCACCGCGGCGGCGCTTCGCAACACGTTGCACGTCGTCGGGCCCGCTCAGGTAGGGTACAAGGGAGGAGCGAGGAGCCATGGCACAGCAGCGACAGTTCGACGTCGTGCCCTTCGACGGCCGCGAACACCGCGCGGGCGTGTTGAAGCTGTGGGCGGCGGTCGGCAGCTTCGACGGCAGCGTGCCGCCCCGCTCGCCCGAGCACCTGGACGCGCTGCTGGCCCACGCGTCGTCCGAGGGAGGCGCGCCCTGGCGCGTGGCCACGGCGCCGAACGGCCCGGTGATCGGCGTGATGTCCGTGCGCTTCATCGGCACCAAGCGCACGCAGCTCGAGCTCGCGGTGAACCCCGCCTGGCGACGACAGGGCGTCGGCCGAAAGCTCTGCGCGGAGCTGCCGCCCCAAAAGCGCCTGCTCGCGTCCTCCCGCGCCTCGGTCGAGGCGGCGGGCGACTTCTTCCGCGCGCTCGGCTTTCAGGAGCGGCACCGCGACGTGCGCCTGCGCGCCCCGCGCGAGCGCGTCCTTGAGCCGGAGCTCCCGGCCTGGGCGCGCGTCGAGGAGGACAAGGCGCGTGACGCCGCGCGCTACTCACGCGTGGCCGAAGCGGCGCTCACCGACGAGGAGGCGTTCGAGGCCGGCGTCGCCGACGCGCTCCTCGGCCGGCCGGGGACGCGCGTGTTCTATCTGAAGACGTCCGAGGGCGATCAGGGCGTCTGCCTCGTCACCGCGCTCGATCGCTGCAAGAAGTCCGAGCGCCGGCCGGACGGCTCGGCGACCGTGGGCCTGCTCGAGCAGGTGGGCCTCGCGCGCGCCTGTCGCGGCAAGGGTCTCAGCCGACCGCTCGTCCGGGTCGGGCTGCGCGCGCTGTTCGACGACGGCTACGAATTCTTCGAGGTCGTCTCGGACGGCCGCCGGCCGCAGGCGCAGAAGCTCTACGAGAACGAGGGCTTCGTGCTACACGACGAGGACGTCCACTGGCTGCGCCGGGACGACGAGTAGTCGAGGATGCCCTGGCGCCCGGCTACCGGGACGAGGGAGCGAAGCGCTTCGCGTCCGGCTTGATCGCAGGCTCGGCGTCACGCTCGGCGAACGCGATGGTGATGCCGAGGGCGACGAGCGAGAGCAGGATCACCACGAGCAGGTGCCGGCCGACCCCCACGGGACGCGGCAGCCTCGTGCCGAAGAGCGAGCGCTCCGGTGTGACCAGCCGATCCGAGAGTGGGTCGTCTGCTTGCGTCCTGCCAGGACGGCGCTGATCCTCCACGGGGCACCTCGCGCAATTGGCTTACCCCCCAACCCTACTACGAAATTCTTCTGTTCACCGGGCGAGCCCGACGCGAATTGGGCATTCCCTCTCTCCCGGACGCGCGATATCCGCGAGGTATGGCCAGCAAAGCTCCCCTCGAGGCGATCCCGCTCCGAACGCTCCAGCGCTACCACCACGCGACGCTGAACACCTTCGGTGACGGCGAGACGCTGGTGGAGGCGATTCAGCGCCGCCCCGGCATCTACGGGCCAAACCCCATCGCGTACCTCTCGCTGATGGCGCGGCGGTCCACCTTGACCCTGGGCGACCTCGAAGAGGCGCTCATGAACGACCGCTCGCTGGTGCGCGCGGGCGCCTTCCGTAACTCGGTCTTCGTCATCGCCACCGAGGACTATCCGCTCTACTTCCGCGCCATGTACGAGTCGCTCGCCGGCTCGGGCATGAGCCGCCTGCGCTCGGCGGGCTACGACGAGCAGGCGCTGCAGGGCTTCGCCCGCCGCCTCAAGGAGTCGCCCGAGTTCGATCGTCCGCAGTCGCCGACGCAGCTCGCGAACATCCTCTTCCCCGCCAAGGTGAAGCGCCCCGAGGTCGACGTCGAGCGCCTGCTGTTCCGCAAGCTCTGTGACCTCGGCGTTTTGCTGCGCACGAGCTCCAAGGGGTGGAAGGGCAACCAGTTCAACTACGCGCTCGCCGAGCGCTGGCTCGACGGCGTCACGCTCACGCACGAGCACCCCGAGCCCGCGCGCGTCGAGCTCGTTCGTCGCTACCTGCGCACCTACGGCCCCGCCCGCATCGAGGACGCCGTGTGGTGGACGGGCCTGAACCACTCCGACGTGCGCCGCATCGTCGAGGGGCTCGGCCGCGAGGTCATCAAGTTCCCCGTCGACGGTCTCGGCGAGGGACTCCTGGCGCTGCGCGAGACGGTCGACGCCGTGCGCAAGAACCAGGTGCCGCCCGGCTCGCGCATCCTGTTCCTGCCGCTGTGGGACACCTATCCGCTCGGCTGGCGCGATCGCACCCGCGTCGTCGATCCCGGCTTCGCGCCCTGGGTCTATGACCCGGCCGGCAACACCACCAGCGTCATCGTCGAGGAGGGCCGCGTCATCGGCTGCTGGCAGTTCCGCGACGGCGACTCCATCACGCTCGAGTTCCACGTCTTCGAGCCCTACGCCAGCCGCCTGAACGCGCTGCGCCTCGCCGCCGAGGACCACGCCGCCGCGCTCGCCGTCGTCGCCGGAGCTCGCGACGTGCGCGTCGTCGAACGCGCGCTGCCGCGGCCGCTGTCCGAGCGCGCCACCGCGTCCTTCCTCTGGCCGCTCGGCAAGGAGCCCGTGTTCCGCATGACGGATCAGGTCTTCATCGAGAACCCCATGGATCGCCGCAGCGCCAACGTGCTGCGTTCCAAGTTCCTCGACGACGAGCGCCTCGTGCGCCCGGCCGACGTCGAGCCCTCGGGCCGCCTCGTGCCGCGCGACGACGGCAGCTTCGACGACGACGACGCCCCGCCGCCGCCCGCCGCCGAGCCGGCGCGGACCTCGTCCTCCTCGGAGGCCGACGAGGAGCCGGCCGCGAAGAAGGCGCCGAAGAAGACCGCCTCGAAGAAGACGGCGGCGGCCAAGAAGACCGCGCCGAAGCCGAAGAAACCGACGTCGTCGAAGCCGGAGAAGACGGCGGCGAAGAAGCCGGCGGCGAAGAAGCCGGCGGCCAAGAAGCCGGCGCCGAAGAAGGCGGCGGCGAAGAAGACGGCGGCGAAGAAGCCGGCGGCGAAGAAGAAGACGGCGAAGAAGAAGTAGCGGGGCCGTCGTGGTGCTGGTTCGCGGCCCGTGCGTGAACCCCAGCGGCCGCTACAACCCGAGGCTCGTCATGAGCTCGCCACGCACGAGCGCGAGCCGCGCGTCGAGCTCCTCCCGCTTGGCCGGCAGCGCAGCGACGTCAGCGACGCGCGCCACGGCCTCGAGGTACATCTTGATCTTCGGCTCGGTGCCGCTCGGCCGCACGGTCAGGCGCGTGCCCTGCTCGTCGTGGAACACGAGCACGTCCGAGGGCGGCAGCGGGCTCTTCTCGAAGCCCGCGGCGGGCTCCTTCGCCATGTCGATCTGGCGCGCGACCCTTACGCCGGCCAGGGTCGCCGGCGGCTCCGCGCGGAGCCGGCGCATGGCCTCGTCGATGCGCGCCTTGCCCTCGCTGCCGGGCAGCACGACGCTCCACTGCGAGGCGCGCGAGAGGCCGTGCTTGACCGAGAGCTCGTCGAGCCGGTCCCACAGCGTCTTGCCCTCGCGCTTCAGCGCGGCGCACAGCTCGGCCGTGCGCACCGCGGCGGAGACGCCGTCCTTGTCGCGCACGAGCGGGCCGACGCTGACGCCGAGCGCCTCCTCGTAGCCGCTGACGAAGGCCTTGCCGTCCTTGGCCGCGTCCATGGCGGCGTTCGCGATCCACTTGAAGCCGGTCAGCACCTCCGCGTACGCGGCGCCGAGATCGTGCGCGATGCGCGAGAGCCACGTCGAGGACACGATGGTGGTGATGACGAGCTTCTGCTTGCCCGCGGTGTCCGCGTGCTCGAGCGCGTCCGCCGACAGCAGCACCCCCACGTCGTTGCCGGAGAGCGTCTCGTAGCGAGCGCCGTCGCGTGACTTGACGCAGACGGCGATGCGATCGGCGTCGGGGTCGTTCGCGAGCACGACGTCGGCGTTCATCTCGGCCGCGGCGGCGAGCGAGAGATCGAGCGCGCCGGGCTCCTCGGGGTTTGGGAACGAGACGGTGCCGAAGGTGTGGTCCGGGTCCGCCTGCTCGGGCACGCTGAAGACGCGCTCGAAGCCCTGCTCCTCGAGCACGCGCATGACGAAGCGGTGCCCGACGCCGTGCATCGCCGTGTAGACGATGGAGAGCGGCACCTCCTTGCCGATGCCGGGGCGGAAGGAGCCGGCCTTGACGCCACGGCTGTAGGCCCGCTCGACGTCGTCCTGCACGCGGCGCCGCAGGCCTCGCTCCACCGCCGTCGTCAGCGAGGGGCGCGCGATGCGGTCGAGCGCGGGCGCGCGCGCGATGCAGGCGGCGATGCCCTTGTCGTGCGGCGGGATGATCTGCGCGGCGTTCGCCCAATAGACCTTGTAGCCGTTGTCGGCGGGCGGGTTGTGGCTCGCGGTCACCATGATGCCGGCGGCGGCGTTCAGATGGGAGACGGCGAACGCGCACACGGGCGTCGGCACCGGCTCGCTGAACACGTCACAGCGGATACCGAGGCCGGCGAGCACCGCGGCGGCGTCCTCGGCGAAGCGGCGGCTGTTCTTCCGCCCGTCGTACGCGATCACGACGCCGCGCGCGCTGACGTCGACGCCATGGCGAGGGCCCTCCTCGAGCAGGTAGGTGCCGAGGCCGTGGGTGGCCCGGATCACGACGACGCGGTTCATTCGCATCGTGCCGGCGCCCATGGCGCCGCGCAGGCCGGCGGTGCCAAACGACAGCGTGCCGGCGAAGCGCTCTTCGAGATCCTGCTCGGCAGCCGCGTCCTTGGCCTCGACCCGAACCAGCAGCTCTCTCAGCTCCCGGCGGGTCGCGGGGTCGGGATCTTCGGCGAGGAAGGTGCGCGCGCGCACAAGGACATCGGACATGATCGCTCTCTCCCTCGACTAGACCGGCAGACACAGCTCTCGAGCAGCCTGCTAGAGTGATCGAACGCCTCGGAGTGCCACTTGAGAACCAGAGCTGCAAGACCGACGGGCGCGCGAGTCTCGAAGATCGTCGTCGTGGCGGCCTTTTCGGTCGGGCTGCTCTCGGGGCTCGTGCTGGCGGCCGGCGGGCCCGCCCTCGCGACCAGCATCGACGGCACGTACCAGAAGCTGCGCGTGTTCAGCCAGGTGTTGAGCTACGTACAGACCCACTACGTCGACGAGATCAGCGAGGACGAGCTGCTCTACGACGCCATCGGCGGCATGCTGCGCGATCTCGACCCGCACACGACCTTCATGCGCCCGGCCGAGTACCAGAAGCTGCGCGAGGACACGGCCGGCGAGTTCGGCGGCCTCGGCATCCGGCTCACCGCCACCGACGTCGGCGTCTTCATCGAGGGGGTCTCGTCCGACGGGGCGGCGTCGCGCGCGGGGCTGCTCTCGGGCGATCGCATCGTGGCCATCGACGGCGCCGAGATCGCCGCGCTCGACCTCGACGAGGTGGCCAAGCGCCTGCGTGGGGTCCCGGGCACGAAGGTGTTGATCGGCGTCGTGCGCGCGGGCTGGCAGGGGCCGCGCGAGATCCCGCTCATCCGTCGCTACGTGCGCGTGAAGTCCGTCGAGCACGACCTGCTCGAGGGGGAGATCGGCTACGTGCGCATCTACAGCTTCCAGGAGCGCACCGACCAGGAGCTCGCCGAGGCGCTGGCCGACCTCGGGCAACGTGCGAAGCGGAAGGGGCGCGCGCGGCTCGCCGGCCTCGTGCTCGACCTGCGCGACAACCCCGGCGGGCTGCTCGACGAGGGCGTCAAGGTGGCCGATCGCTTTCTCGAGGAGGGCGACATCGTCCGTACCGAGGGGAGGAACCCGCGCACGGCGGAGGTGCAGGTGGCTCACGCGCGCGGCACCGAAGAGCCCTATCCCATGACGGTGCTGGTCAACGGCGGTACGGCGTCTGCCAGCGAGATCGTCGCCGGCGCCCTGCAGGACCACGGCCGCGCCGCCATCGTCGGCACGCGCAGCTACGGCAAGGGATCGGTGCAGACGCTGTTCGGCCTCGAGGACGGCTCGGGACTCAAGCTCACCATCGCGCGCTACTACACACCGAGCGGGCGCAGCATCCAGAAGGTCGGCATCACGCCCGATCTCCCGGTCCGCGCCGACAAGGACCTGCCGCCCGGCGACGGCGAGCAAGACGTGGTGGCGCGGCTCTTGGCCGACACGCAGCTAAAGAGCGCGCTCGAGTCGCTGCAGCGGCACGCCAGCGGGGCGCCCGCGCGCGCCCAGACGGGCCGATGAGCGCCGCGCCCCACCCCTCGTTGCGCCGGCGCGTCGCGCGCCGCCCGCGCTGTGCTAACTGTAAGCGGGTTCGTGCGGGCGAGCCCGTCGCGAATGGCCTCGCCAGCCTCAGGGTTTCGCTGGCCGCTTGTGGCCGCGCGCTCCGCGCTCGGCATATGATGTGGGGCGCCGTGTCCCACGAGGAGCATGGCGCGCGCTGCGCCTCGCCCGAGGCTGGAGAAGAATGGCCGGCTGGAAGCTGATCATCGAGGACGACGCGGGCAAGACGATCGTCGTGCCCCTCGCTCGTGATGAGATCACCATCGGGCGCAAAGAAGGGAACACGATCCGCCTCACCGAGCGGAACGTCTCTCGCTTCCACGCGCGCCTCATGCGCCAAAACGGGCAGGTCTTCATCCAAGACTGCGAGTCCTACACGGGCGTGCGCATCAACGGTGATCGCATCCGTGGCGACGTGGAGGTGCGCGAGGGCGATCTCATCGAGATCGGCGACTACCACCTCGCGCTGCAGGCCGAGGGAGCCCAGCCCGCCCTCGCCGGCGCGCAGCCTCCGACCGCGTCGCACCCGACCACGCCGATGGCCTCCGCCACCTCCGGAGCCTTCGCCGTCGAGGAGGACGACCAGTTCGCCGGCGACACCCAGCGCTGGGAGCCGCCCGACGAGATGGACTCGCCGCTGCTCGGCGGGCTGCCGACCGAGGAGGGCGGCGCGCTGCTTCCCGAGACGGAGACGCAGCGCTACACGGCGCCGCACGTCGACGAGCCCACGCGCGAGGAGACCGCGCGCATCGACTCCACGGATCCGACGGTGCCCGGCTCCGAGCACCCGGCGCCCATCTCGGCGCTCGGCAATCCGGTGAACCCCTTCGCGCTCAACAACGACGTCACGATGCGCACGCCGAGCGCACCCGCGCTGCGCGCCCCCTCGATAAACGATCCGCTCACCGACGCGACGATGCCGACCGCCGCGCTGCCCGCCGCGGCGCTCGCCCCCGCGCCCTTGTCGACGCCGCCGCACTCCTCGCCGCGGAACGCCGCCGTCGATCCGGCCGCGCAGGACACGCTCGCCACGCCCTCGCTCACGTCGCTGCCCGGCGGCGACGACGAGCGCACCGAGGCCGTGCACGTGGCGCCCGGCCTCGAGGACGCGCTCGTGCAGCGCGCGCGTCTGGTGGCGCTCAACACGGTGTTCGCCGGCACGGTGCTGCCCTTCGATCAGGACGCCATGGTCATCGGCCGCACCGAGGACAACGACCTCGTCATCCAGCACAAGAGCGTGTCGCGGAACCACGCGCGCATCGTGAGAGAGGGCGATCGCTACACGATGCACGACCTCGGCAGCGCCAACGGCATCCTCGTCAACAACGACGAGGTCGGCAGCGCGCTGCTCTCCTCGGGTGATGTGGTGGAGCTCGGGCGCGTGCGCCTGCGCTTCGTCGAGCCCGGCGAGCACTTCGAGCTCTCCGCGGACGACATCGCGCGCGCGCGCATCGCGGACAAGAGCGGCGACGAGTGGGACGAGCCCGGCACGAACATCACCTCGCCGCTGCGCGACAAGGTGGCGGGCGGCAAGAAGAAGCCTCCCATCGTCGCCATCGCCATCGGCGCCGCCGCGCTCGTGCTGCTCGTCGTCATCGTCCTCGCGCTGACGGGAGCCGGCGAGGAGGCGGCGGTACCGGAGCCGACCAAAGCCGCCGCGCAGCCCGCCGAAGACGATCGCGCCGCCGCGCTCGCGCAGGCGAAGATCGACGAGGCCAAGGGCTACCTGAAGGCCGGCAAGCCCGACGACGCGCGGCGCGCGGCGCAGGACGCGGTGGACCTGAACGGCGGCGCGGACGCGAAGGCGGTGCTCCTCGAGGCGCAGGCCGCGCAGCAGGCGGCCTCGTCGATCCAGATCGCGCGCAAGCACCTCGACGAGGGTCGCTTCGAGGACGCCCTGGTGAGCGCCGACGCGCTGCGCGGATCCCCCGAGGCGGAGGAGGCAAAGCAGATCGCCGCCACCGCGAAGAAGAAGCTCATCGAGGCCTACGTGGCCGACGCGCAGGCCGCGCACGACGACGACAAGAAGGCGGAGCGCAAGCAGGCGCTGGCGGCCCTGCGGCGTCACGACGAGGCGCGCGCGAACGCGCTCGAGAGCCGCTTCGACGAGGAGGACGGCGCCGCCGCGGCCGCCGCCGACGAAGAGCGCGCGCGCCGGACGAGCAGCGCGAAGAAGCCGCCGAAGAAGCCGAGCAAGCGCTCCCAGGCCCGCGAGCAGCGCCAGGAAGAGCCGCGCAAGAGCCCCGAGGAGATCGCCGCCGAGGTGGACGCCCTCGAGAAGCAGGCCACCCAGGCGCTGTTCACCGGCAACGCGCCCGCGGCGGCGCGCTTTCTCGACGACGCGCGCAAGCTCTCGCCGCGGCGCGCGACGCTCTACCGCGGGCTCGGGCAGGCCTACGAGAAGATGGGGCGTCAGAAGAAGGCGGCCTGGGCCTACGAGACCTATCTGAAGTACAGCCCCGGGGCTCCCGACCGGGACCTCGTGAAGAAGAAGATCCAGGAGCTCGGTGGTTCCTGATCGGGAGACGCGATGATCTCCGCGCTCGAGAAGAACCTCGTCGGTGAGTCGGGCCTCCGCTCGGAGATCCCGCTCGGCAAGGTGATCGATCTCAAGAAGAAGATCGAAGAGCTGCGGGAGGTCTATCCCTTCCGCGTGCGCGGCCGCGTCACCGAGGTCACCGGCCTCATCATCAAGGCCGCCGTGCCCGGCGTTCGCATCGGCGAGATGTGCTACGTCACCTCGCCCAAGGACGAGGGCACCCCGCCGCTGCGCACGGAGGTCGTCGGCTTCAAGGACGGCGCCGTGTTCCTGATGCCGCTCGGCGAGGCCAAGGGCATCGGGCCCGAGTCCGAGGTCATCCCGACGGGGAAGCCCTTCTCCATCAAGTGCGGCTATGGCCTCCTCGGCCGCACGCTCTCGGGCATCGGCGATCCCATCGACGGCAAGAGCTCGCTCGACGAGGTGGAGGGGCTCGAGGAGTGGGCGGTCGAGCGCGAGTGCCCGGACCCGTACACGCGCCAGCCCGTGGACCGCGTCATCTCCTTCGGCGTGCGCGCCTGGGACGGCCTCCTGACCGTCGGCCGCGGACAGCGCGTCGGGCTCTTCGCGGGCTCGGGCGTCGGTAAATCGACGCTGATGGGACAGATCGCGCGTCAATGCTCGGCGGAGATCGTCGTCGTCTGCCTGGTGGGTGAGCGTGGTCGTGAGGTGCTCGAGTTCATCCACGACTCGCTCGGCGAAGAGGGCTTGGCCCGCAGCGTGGTCGTGTGCGCGACCAGCGACACGCCCTCGCTCGTGCGCCTCAAGTGTTGCTTCGTCGCCACCGCGGTGGCCGAGTGGTTCCGTGATCAGGGCAAGGACGTGCTGTTCATGATGGACAGCTCGACCCGCTTCGCGCGCGCGCAACGCGAGATCGGCCTCGCCCTCGGGGAGCCGCCCGCCCGTCAGGGTTATCCGCCGAGCGTGTTCGCGCAGATCCCGCGGCTCATGGAGCGCACCGGCAACAACGACAAGGGCTCCATCACGGCGCTGTACACCATCCTCGTGCAAGGCGGCGACATGGAGGAGCCCATCGCCGACGAGGTGCGCGGTATCCTCGACGGACACGTCATCTTGAACCGCGACCTCGGCGCACGAAACCACTGGCCGGCCATCGACGTGCTGCCCTCGCTCTCGCGTGTCATGAGCGGCATCGCCACGCCCGAGCACAAGGCCGCGGCGGCGAAGATGCGCCAGGTGATGGCCGCCTACGAGAAGAACCGCGACCTCATCCTGCTCGGCGCCTACCAGTACGGCACCGACCCGAAGGTCGACTACGCCATCGACAAGATCGA
>CAYLZW010000144.1:0-13918 GCA_964388085.1 uncultured Myxococcales bacterium
CGTCGCCGCCTCGATGAAGCGGCGCTCGGAGAAGTAGAGCCGCGCGATGATCATGTCGCGCGCGGGCCCCTTGACGACGACCTTGTTGCGACCGAGCTCTCCGGCGTCGGCGAGCGCCTGCCGGAGCGTACCGATGCGCTTCTCCTGCTCCTCGGGCGGCAGGTCGCGAAACTGCTCGTCGATGGCCTTCGCCGCTTGCGCCGCGTCCATCTCCCCGTCGAGCAGCGCCTCGAGGATGGCGACCTTCTTGGTCAGATCGTGGTTCGACGTCGTCGAGCCCATCACCGGCCCGACCGCCTTGGCCTCGCTCGGCGCGGCGGCGCGGCCGATGCCGGGGGGCTCGAGGCACCCGGTCAACGTGAGGGAGGAGGCCACCAGGGCCAGCGTTGCTGCTTTCGTCATCTGCACCTCGGCAGTCTACGCTCTAGACGACATTCGCCCACAACACCAAGCGGCGGATATCGGCCCTTCTTCCCATTCTGGCCCCCTGGCTCCTTGGCCGGCTGCTCCGACCGGCTTTCCAGGCAGGCGCCCACATGCTAGAGAGAAGATGAAAATGACTCTCAACACCAACTCCGGCGATCCCTCCGCGCAGGCGCAGGCCCCCAGCGATGCCCGCCTCGACGCGCTTCCCGTAGGCGCCGAGGCCATCGTCGGGGCGCCCGATCGCAGCACGCCCACGGTGCTCCGCCTCATCGAGATGGGGCTCACGAGCGGGGTGCGGGTGCACATGACGAGACGGGCGCCGCTCGGAGATCCGCTCGAGATCCGCCTCTCCTCGGGGCCACGCCTGTGCCTTCGGCGAGAGGACGCGCGCGCGTTTCACATCGAAGAGGTGACCTCGTGAGCCCTGACGGGAGCAGCGCCTCGCTGGCCGCCGACACGAGCGCGTCCTCGACGAGAGCGCCGGTGCTGGCGCTCGTGGGGACGCCGAACAGCGGCAAGACCACGCTCTTCAACGCGCTCACGGGCCTGTCCGCGCGCGTGGCCAACTATCCCGGCATCACCGTCGAGCACCTCGAGGGCAGCGCCAAGACCGCCGACGGCCGGACGCTGCGCGTGCTCGACCTCCCCGGCACCTACAGCCTCGTGCCGCGCTCCGACGACGAGGTGGTGGCGCTGCGCGGCGCGCTCGGCACGCTGCCGGCCGGACGCCCCGATCTCGTCATCGCCGTCGTCGACGTCACCAGCCTGGCGCGGAACCTCTACACCGTCACCCAGCTGCGCGAGCTCGGCTGCCCGCTGCTGGTCGCGCTCACCATGATGGACGTCGTCGAGGCGGACGGCTGCGTGGTCGACGTCGCCGAGCTCGAGCGCCGCCTCGGCGTCCCGGTCGTGCGCGCGTCGTCGAGCCAGCGTCGTGACGCCGAGGGCGTCAAGGCGGCTCTGCCCGCGGCGCTGGCGTCGCCCAGCGCCGACGCCATGACGCCCGCCTTGCCGGCGCAGCTCAGCGACGAGCAGCGCGAGCGCCTCGCGCACGTGGGCGCCCGCATCGCGAAGGAGCTGAAGCTGTCCATGCCGGCGGAGACGGTGGGCCTGTGGGCGGCGTCCGCGCACGTCATGGGCACCGACGACCGCCTTGGCATCAGCGACGACAGCCGCCAGCTCCTGACCCAGCTCGGCGTCGACGGTGATGACGTGCGCCGCAGCATCGAAGCGCGTCACGCGCGCGCGCACGAGCTCACGGCGGGCATCGTCACGCGGCCGTCGCTCGCCGCGCCCGCGGGCGACGACAGCGGCCACGCGCGCGAGCAGCTGCGCTCGGTCACGCGCACGGCGCGCCTCGACGCCATCGTCTTGCACCGGATCGCGGGTCCCGCGCTGTTGCTGCTCATCTTCGGCGCCCTCTTTCAGGCGCTGTTCTCCTGGTCCGCGCCGCTCATGGACGGCATCGAAGCCATCATGGGCTTCTCCGCCGCGACGCTCGGCGCGCTGCTGCCCGAGGACCTGCCGCTGGTTCGCTCGCTGCTCATCGACGGCGTGCTCGCGGGCGTCGGCAACGTCGTCGTGTTCGTGCCGCAGATCGCGGTGCTGTTCCTCTTCCTCGGCCTGCTCGAGGACTCGGGCTATCTCGCGCGCGCGGCCTTCCTCCTCGACCGGCTGATGGCGAAGGTCGGCCTGCACGGGCGCGCCTTCGTGCCCATGCTGTCGGGCTTCGCGTGCGCGGTGCCGGCCATCCTCGCCACCCGCACCATCGAGTCCACCAAGGACCGCCTCGTCACCATCCTCGTGACGCCGCTCATGTCGTGCTCGGCGCGGCTGCCGGTGTACGCGCTCATCATCGCCACGGTGTTCGCCACCACGCCGCCCGTGTTCGGCTTCGTCGAGGTGGGGGCGCTCGTGATGATCGCCATGTACGGCCTCGGCGTGGTCGCGGCCATCGGCATGGCGGCGCTCTTCAAGCGCACGCTGCTGAAGAGCCCGACGCCACCGCTCGTCCTCGAGCTGCCGCCCTATCGCGTGCCGCGCGCCTTCGACGTCATCAAGCACGTGCTCGGCCGCGTGCGCATCTTCCTCGTCGAGGCCGGCACCGTCATCCTCGCGATCACCGTGGTGCTCTGGGGCATGTTCACCTTCCCGCGCTCGGACGAGCTGCAGGCCGAGCGCGACAACGCCAGCTCCGCGCTTTTGCTCTCGAGCTCGCTCGACGACGAGGCGCGCGCGGCGGAGCTGCAGAAGATCCAGGCGCGCTACCAGAAGCAGAGCATGGAGCAGAGCATCGCCGGGCGCCTCGGCCACGCCATCGAGCCCGTCATCGAGCCGCTCGGCTTCGACTGGAAGATCGGCGTCGGCCTCATCGCCAGCTTCGCCGCACGAGAGGTGCTGGTCTCGACGCTGGGGCTCGTCTACGGCCTCGGCGACGGCAGCGACGAGGAGAGCGTCCCGCTGCGCGAGGCCATGCGCAACGACACGCACGAGCTCAGCGGCGAGCCTGTCTACACCCCGCGCACGGGCCTCGCGCTCATGGTCTTCTTCGTGCTCGCGATGCAGTGCATGTCCACGCTCGCCGTCGTCAAACGCGAGACGCGCAGCTGGCGCTGGCCGCTCTTGCAGCTCGGCTACATGACCGCGCTCGCGTACGTGGGCGCGCTGCTCGTCTACCAGATCGGTGGACTGGTGGGTCTCGCATGAACACCCTCGACCTCACCCTCTCGCTGCTCCTCGTCGCTGCTGCGCTGGGCTTCCTGGTCTGGCAGCTCGGCCTGCGCCAACGACCGCCGGCTTGTCACCCGAGCCGCACGCAGCGCCTTCGCAGCACGGTCCCCCTCGGGCCGCGCGCATCGAACGTCAGGGTCGACGATAAGCTGGCGCGCGCGTTGGCGAGGGCGCAGGCGCGAGCACGGGTTCAGAAGTAGACGTTATACGACAGGCGTACGACCGCGCTGAACTTCGGCGCGAAGGCGTCGAGCCCGACGAACACGATGGGCGCCGCCTCGCCTTGAAAGCTCATCTCTTCCAGGAAGAACCACTCGTAGCCGAGCGTCGGCCGTAAGCCGACCCACAACGGGTTGCCGCCAAGCTGATCGTTGCCGGCCACGGCCGTCCCCGCGGTGTTGAAGAACTGTAGGTACTGGATATAGCCGGCCACGAAGGGCCGGTGCTTCTCGTCGAGGAAGTTGTAGCGCAGCCCCAGGGACACGAGCATCGATACCAGCGTCTTCGGGGCTGTCTCCGTGAGCGCGCCGCCGAAGCCGAGCACCGTGTCGACGTCGAACCACAGGTTGTAGCCGATGGCGCGGAAGTAGCCGACGCCGAGGGTGCCCTGATCAGTGGCGCCCCAGACGTTTCTGGGTCCGCCAGCCAGCTCGTTCGCCCAGTCCGATGTGTCCCCCAGCGAAAGCCAGCCGATGCTGGGCACCTTCATACCGTTGTTGCGGAACTGCGCTTTGGCGTCGTCGGCGCCGAGGGTGACCGCCAGAAACAGACAGCTGACGAGGACGAAGGTCTCCAGCCAACGAGCCGTAGGGCTCGCTGCAATTGAGCGACGCATGGTGTTCTCCGAAAGATGGGCAGACTTCCCCATGAGCGTGAGGAAGCTAACGGGTACGGAGTGCTTTTCGGATTCCCTTTCGCCGCCGTTGCGAAAAAACCGCTCTTCGTGACGAGGCGCTACCAGCCCTCGTCCGGATCGGGGACGTCGCCTTCGAGCAGCGCGATGTCCGCCTGATCGCGCAGCGCCTTGCTTCGTCGACGTGCGGGGTCGGCCGCGGCGCGGCGCTTCATCGCGATGAGGTCCTCTTTCGTGACGACCCGCAACGCGACGTCGTCCATCGTCATGAGCTCGGCCCGGGCGACCATGGCGTCGAACTGCTCATCGAACGCCAATTGCACGGGCTCTCCGCTCTCGTGCTTGAAGTTGACGCTGTGAGCGAACTCGCCGACGAGCTGGAAGCCGCGCGCCTGGAAGCGCCGTGTCAGCTGCTCGAGGTCGGTGTCCGTGCGGATGGCGAAATCTACGTCGAGGGTCGCTCGTGGCACGCCGCTGCGGATGCCCACCGCCAGGCCACCGATGAGGGCATAAGGCACGCCCTGTTCGGAGAACACAGCCTCGGCGGCGGCGATGGCTGCGAGCTTGTCGGGCAACACCGGCATCGGACGAGCATAGCGCTGGCCCGGCGCGGCGAGCCGAGCGAAGAGCGTCTGTTCGCGCTGGCTTGCCGCCACAGCGGCGTGGAGAGGGCTCGTCACAGCCTCAGTGTAGCAGGACCCGCGGCGGCCGACCGCGAACGGCGCCGCGCTCCCTTGCGCCCCCGCTCGCCGGACGCGACAACGCCGCTCATGATCCGCGCGCACAAGACCTGGGACGTGCTCGTCGTCGGTGGCGGACACGCCGGCTGTGAGGCCGCGCTCGCCTGCGCGCGCCTCGGGCTCGAGACCGTCCTCGTCACCGGCTCGCTCGATCGCATCGCCGCCATGAGCTGTAACCCCGCCATCGGCGGCGTCGGCAAGGGGCATCTCGTCAAGGAGCTCGACGCGCTCGGCGGCGAGATGGCGCGCGTCGCCGACGAGACCGGCATCCACTTCCGCACGCTGAACGAGTCGCGCGGGCCGGCGGTACGCGCGACCCGCTGCCAGAGCGACATGGAGCGCTACCGGCAGACCATGGGCAGCGTCGTGCACACGCAGCCCGGCCTCTCCTTGCGCCAGGACGACGTCATCGGGCTCGTCAGCGACGGCGCACGTCGGGTCACGGGCGTTGTCACCAAGCACGGCCAGACGCTGCAGGCGCGGCGGGTGATCCTAACGACCGGCACCTTCCTCGGCGGCGCGCTGCACCAGGGTCACGACGTGCGCCCGGGAGGACGCGCCGGTGAGGCGCCGAGCGCCGGCCTGTCGGACAGCCTGCGAAAGCTCGGGCTCACGCTCGGTCGCTTGAAGACGGGCACCTGCCCGCGCCTCGACGGACGCACCATCGACACGGCGCGGCTCGAGGAGCAGTCGCCCGACGACCCGGCCCCGCGCTTTTCCTTCGAGAGCGGCCCGCCGACGCTGCCGCAGATCTCGTGTCACCTGACCAGCACCACGAAGGCGACCCACGACGTCATCCTGGCCGCCGTCGAGCGGGGCGCGTCCCCGCTGTTCAACGGACAGATCGGCGGCACCGGCCCGCGCTACTGCCCGAGCATCGAGGACAAGGTCGTGCGCTTCTCGCACAAGGAGAGCCACCTCATCTTCCTCGAGCCGCATGGCCTCGACACGCACGAGGTCTATCCGAACGGCTTGTCGACGTCGCTGCCGCCCGAGGTACAGCTCGCGTTCCTGCGCACCGTGAAGGGCCTCGAGGACGTGGAGGTCACCCGCTGGGGCTATGCCGTCGAGTACGACTTCGTGCACCCGACCCAGCTGCACCCGACGCTGGCGGTGAAGGACCTCGAGGGGCTGTACACGGCGGGCCAACTGAACGGCACCACGGGCTACGAGGAGGCCGCCATCCAGGGCCTGCTCGCGGGGCTCAACGCCGCCCTCTCGCTAAAGGGCAAAGCGCCCATCGTGCTCGCGCGTCACCAGGCGTACGCGGGTGTCCTCGTCGACGATCTGGTCACGCGCGGCACCGAGGAGCCCTACCGCATGTTCACCTCGCGCGCCGAGCACCGGCTGCTCCTGCGCGAGGACAACGCGCACGCGCGGCTCAGCGAGGTGGGGGAGCGCACGGGGCTCGTGTCCGAGGCCCGCCGCGCGCGCGTGCTCGCCTTCGAGCGGCAGGTCAGCGACGAGATCGAGCGCCTCGCCCGTACCCGCCTCACGCCGGCGGACGACGTCAACGCGCGGCTGGTAGCGCTCGGCAGCTCACCGCTCACGGCCCCGGTGACGCTCGCGCAGCTCTTGAAGCGGCCCGAGATCGACGCGCTCGCGTTGGCCGCGCTCGAAGAAGGCGACGACGGCGTCGACGTGCGGGTGCGGACGCGCGCCGCCGTGGAGCTCAAGTACGCCGGCTACATCGAACGGGCGCAGAAGGACATCGAGCGCGACCGCTCCCTCGAGGAGGCGCTGCTCCCCGACGAGCTGTTCCGGCAGCGCATGCCCGGTATGAGCCTCGAGGTGTACGAGAAGCTCGCGCGCATTCGGCCGCGAACGCTCGGCCAGGCCGCGCGCATCAGCGGCGTGACGGCGGCGGCCGTCGGGTTGCTCGCCGTGGAGCTCAAGAAGCGAGAGCTGCCGGGCAGCTCGGCGACACAAGCGAGCGGATGAGCGGCTTCGACCTCGACCGGCAGGACACCCTCTGCGCGCCGGCGACCGCGAGCGGTACAGCCGCCATCGCCGTCGTCCGCGTGAGCGGCCGGGACGCCGAGCGCGTGCTCTCGAGCGTGTTCCAAAAGCGCCGCGGGGGGGAGCACAAGCCCTTCGTCGCCACGCTCGGCGACGTCCTCGACGCGAGCGCGCCAGAGCCCCAGCGCGCGCTGCTCGACGAGGCCCTCTGCGTGCGCTTTCCGGGCGGCAGGAGCTACACCGGCGAGCCCTCCTTCGAGCTCTCGCTGCACGGCGGCCGCTCGCGCGTACAGAGCGTGCTGCGCTCGCTGGTCGCCGCCGGCTGTCGCCTCGCGGAGCCGGGCGAGCTCACGCTGCGCGCGGTGCTGACGGGCAAGCTCGATCTCACCGAGGCCGAGGCCGTGGAGGACCTCGTCAAGGCGCGCACGGACGAGGCCGCGCGCGCTGCCCTGCGCCAGCTCTCCGGCGGCCTCGGCGACTCGCTGGCGCCGCTGCGCGAGGCCCTCGTCGACGTGCTCGCGGAGCTCGAGGCGCGACTCGACTTCCCAGACGAGGAGCTCGGCGACGCCGCGGCGGAGTTGCTCGCCGTCCGCCTCGACGACGCGCTCGCGCGCGCTCGCCGGCTGCTCTCGTCGGTGACGCTCGGCCGCCGGCTCAGCGAGGGCGCGCGCGTGGTGCTGTTCGGGCTGCCGAACGCGGGCAAGTCCACGCTCTTGAACGCCCTCCTCGGCGAGGAGCGCGCGCTCGTGCACGACACCCCCGGCACCACGCGCGACGTGCTCGAGGCCGAGCTCTCCTTCGGCGGCGTACCCGCGCTGCTCGTCGACGTCGCCGGCGTGCGCGAAGGGGATGACATTCACCCGGTGGAGGCGCTCGGCATCGCGCGCGCGCGCAAGGAGCTGGAGCGCGCCGACGTGCAGCTCCTCGTCGTGGACGGAGCCTTACCGAGCGTGCACGACGACGCCCGCCGGCTGCGCGCGAGCGCCCGCGCGGACGCCATCGTCGTCGTCAGCAAGGCCGACCTCGCAAGACCGAGCGGCCTTCCCGAGTCGGCCGTCCGGGTGTCGGCCAGGACCGGCGAAGGGCTCGAGGCCCTCTGTACGACGCTGGCCGAGCGCCTCCGCGGTGGTGACGACGCGGCGCTCGAGGAGGTGCTGCTGACGAGGGAGCGCCAGCGCGTGGAGGTAGAGACGCTCCACGACGGGCTGTCGCAGGCGGTCAACGCCCTCCGTGCGGGGCAGCCCCACGAGGTGGTGGCGTCCGAGCTGAGGCGCGCCGGCGCCGCGCTCGATCGGCTGTTCGGCAGATCGCTGACCGAAGACGTGCTCGACGTCATCTTCTCGAAATTCTGTATCGGCAAGTAGTGGTTCCAGAGGGGCTGTGCTGCCTCCCCCAGGCAGGCAGAGCCTGACGTGGGGCCCCCACCCGTCCTTGGTCGCTCCACTCCCCGCAGCGGGGGAGCTCGCTACTCCAGGTCGCCGAGGTCCTCCGCCAGATACGACAAGATGACCTCGTCGAGAGACTTCTCGCTGATGAGGTCTTCCCCGAAGATCGTGTCCACCCGCGTGGGCTTCACCTCGGGGATCTCCTCCGGCGACAGCATGCGCGCGGCCGCGACCTCGGGAGGCAGCGAGCGCAGGTCCACCGGGGGAGGCGCCACGCCGACGCCGCCGGGGGCCGGAGCGGGGAGCGGCGCCGGTGCAGCGCCCGCGCGTAGCTGCTGCGCGACCTCGCCGGGGCGCCCGGAGACCGCCGACGCACCGGCCATGGCCGCGGTCGCGGGCGACATCGGCTGGCCCGCGGTGTTCAGCGGCGCAGGGCCGTCGAGGTAGTAGGCGGGCGCGCTCTCGACGGTGTCGTACACGCCGTTGATGAGGTTGCGCAGCATCTGCTTGTGCTGCTCCTCCATCATGGAGCGGACCGTGTTCTCGTACTCGTGCTGGCCGACGATCTCGTCGTAGCGCGTCTTCTTCGACGCCAGGATGTTCCCGCCGACGAAGAGGTGCGTGATGATGTGCGGGTTCTTCGGGCCGGAGTCCTCGGTCTGGATGTGGAAGACGCGGCCCTTGTGTTTGATGTTGTGGTTGAAGCCCGGGATCATCGACGCTCCCCAAGGGCGGCCCTGAATCGACACCGTCTGGTTAGCACCGTGCCTTCTCGGGCGGCAAGATCGCGCTCATCTTCTGCTCGATTCGGAGCCGTCGTCGTCTCGACCTAGGGCCGAGGCACCCCCTGGCGCCCCGTCCGCGCCCGAGTGCACTATCGTCGATCGCGCTCGCGGAAGGACGCTGGGGCCAGGATGAACGCGACCGTCTTCGGCAAGTACGAGCTCCTCGAGCGCATCGCGATCGGCGGTATGGCCGAGATCTTCCTCGCGCGCTCCGCGTCGCTCGGTGGCGTGACGCGCACCTGTGTCATCAAGCGCATCCTGCCCGAGTACAGCGCCGACCGGCAGTTCGTCAGCATGTTCATCGACGAGGCCCGCATCACCATCGGCCTCGACCACCCAAACATCGTCAAGCTGTTCGACTTCGGCCAGGTGGACGGCGTCTACTTCATGGCCATGGAGCTGGTCGACGGCGTGGACCTCGTCGACCTGCTGCGGCACAGCAAGCGGCACGGTCTCGACACCTGCCCGCGCGCCGCGGCGTACATCGGCCGCTGCATGGCGCTCGCGCTGCACCACGCGCACGTCCAGAAGGACTACCGCGGCGTGCCCCTCGGCATCGTGCACCGCGACGTGAGCCCCCATAACGTGTTCCTGAGCTGGCTCGGCGACGTGAAGGTGGGCGACTTCGGCATCGCCGCGGCGCGCAACAAGCTCACCGTCACGCAGGCCGGCACGGTGAAGGGCAAGTTCGCCTATATGTCGCCCGAGCAGGCGACCGGCGGCATCATCGATCAGCGCGCGGACGTGTGGGCCGTGGGCGTCGTGCTGCACGAGCTGGTCACGGGCTCGCGCCTGTTCGCCGCCGAGAGCCCCATCGTCACCATCGGCCGCGTCGTCGAGCAGCGCGTGCCGCGACCGAGCGAGAAGCACCCCGAGGTGCCGCCCGCGCTCGACGACATCATCATGCAGGCGCTGGTGCGCCCGCTCGACAAGCGCTACCCGACCGCCGCGGCGCTGGCCGAGGACCTCGACGGCTTCCTCGCGAAGGGCGGCGGCTACGAGCGGCAACACTTCGGCAGCTACCTCGCCTCGCTCGAGTGGGAGGTGAACACCGTCACGCAGCCGGCGCTGTCCGCTCCTTCGGCGCCCTCGTCCGAGGCGATGCCGAGCGCCGTACACCGCGCGCGCGACGTCCACGACGACAAGCAGCTCCGCGAGCTGATCGACTCGCTCGGCCGCGCGCCTGATCTGTGGACGCTGGTCCGCATCGGCGAGCGGCACGAGGCGCTCGGCGAGGTGCAGAGCGCGCTCTCGGCCTATCGCACGGCGTCCGCCGTGTTCGCGCACCGCGGCATGCTCATTCAGGCGATGTGCGCGTTCCACGGCGCGCGCGCGCTCTTGTCGGGTGATGAGGTCACGCGCGATCTGACGGAGCTCGGCGCCCTGCGCGACCAGCCCAAGGCGGGCCTCGTCTCGCACCTGAGGCGCGTCGACAAGGACGGCTACTGGGCGCTGCTGCAAGCGCTCGACAAGGACGGGCTCGGCGCCGAGGACGCCGGCGAGACGCTGTTCAAGCACCCGTCGCCGCTGTTCGGCCGCTTGCCCGCGGCGGACTTCGCCAAGCTCGCCGCGGCTTGCAAGGTGCGCCGGGTCTCCGTCGGACAGCTCGTGCTGCGCGAGGGCGAAGGCGGCGCGTCGCTGTTCGGCGTCGGCAAAGGCCGCCTCGTCGTGCACTGCCTGCCCGGCAACGCCGCCGGCAGCTTCGCCTTCCCGGGCGAGGAGATCCCGGGCGCGCGTGAGATCCTCGAGCGCACGCTGTCGGAGAGCGGCGACGATCCGGGCAAGAGCCGCATCTACCTGAGCGCGCTCGCCGACGGCGACGTGTTCGGCGAGTTCTCGTTCCTCACCGGCCGCCCCCGCTCCGCGACGGTGGAGACCATCACCGAGTGCCTGCTGCTCGAGATCGACCACGACACCGCCGAGAACCTGCTGCGCACCGATCCCGCGTTCAAGGAGCCGCTGCTCGAGTTTTACAAAGAGCGCGTCGGCGAGCTGATGATGGCGAAGAACCCCGTGTTCGCGATCTTGAGCCCGGAGGATCGGCGGGAGCTGCTCTCGCGCTCGCAGCTGCGCCGCTTCCGCGACGAGGAGGCCATCGTCAGCGAGGGCGAGGTCTCCGAGGACATGTTCTTCATCAAGCACGGCGAGGTCGAGGTCTTCCGCGAAGACGCGGGCCTGCCCGTGTTCATCAACAAGCTGCGCGAAGGGGAGTTCTTCGGCGAGATGGCCGCGCTGCACGGCACGCCGCGCTCGGCCAGCGTCCGCGCCATGGGCGACGTCGAGCTGTTCCGCATCCGGCGCAGCGATCTCGACGACATCCTCGCTCGCGAAGATCGCCTGCGCGAGATCTTCGAGGCCGCCATCCAGTGGCGCGCCGCCGAGACGCAGGCGCGCCTCGCCGAGTCACGCCGCATCTTCGAGGGCGTCTGAGCCGAGAGCGAAGCGCGCCGCTCAGGGCGCCGTGATCCACCACTCGAGCGTGAAGTCACCCGCGTCAGGGGTGCCGGGGCTGAAGCCGGTCCACTCATCGACGACGACGAAGTAGGTCTTGGCGCTGCTGCCGGTGTTGGTGACCTCGATGGTCTCCGGGTTGCCGTTGTCCTCACCGTCGATACAGGCGTCCGCGCCCGCGATGGGGCAGCTGTCCGTGACGAAGATCGCCGCATCGGCGGTCGTGCCAGACGATGGCGCCAGCGGGATGGTGCTCGCCTTCAGCGTGTGACCGGCGGGCACGCTGAACCGATAGACCGTGTCCGGGCCGTAGGTCGCGTAATTGGTGCAGTCGCCGAGCAGCTCGGCGTCGTAGTCGTGCGTCATGCCGTCGTACGTGCCGAGCAGGAAGCCGTGCGCGCCCGTGAGCTCCGTCGCGGTGCTGCACGTGTCGCCGCCGCCGATGAAGACGGGCGGCTCGTAGCGCGCGCTCAGCGTGTAGCTCCCCTTACCGGTGCCCTGGCCGTCGACGACGACGACGTAGGTCTCGCCCGCGATGGCGTCGAAGGTGATCGCGCTCGCGTCGCACTCGAGCTGCGTGCCGCCGCAGCCATCGAGCGCGTAGATGCGCGCGGTGAAGTCGGCGTCGATAGAGATACGCAGATCGCCGCTGACGGTGGCCTGGAACGCGTGGAACGTGTCCACGTGGTCGGCGGTGGCGCTCTGCGAGCACGCGGTGGCGGAGGCGTCGTTGAGCGCCGCGCGGGTGTTGCCGCTGACCTCGACGACCTCGGGCCCTTCGGGCACCGGGATGGCGCCACCTTCGCTACACGTGTCGTTTGGCGGCGGCACGAGGTACTGCGCGCTCAGCTCGAAGGGCCCCGATTGCGAGCCATAGCCGTCGACGGTGACCGTGTAGCGCTGCCCCGCCGTGACGTCGAATTCGATCTCTTCCGGCTCGTCGGCGCAGACGAGGGGCGTGCCGCAGACGCCCTCGCTCGCGTAGATCGATGCGTCGTAGGCGTTGTCGAGGATGAACAGCACCCGCCCGCTGATCGCCGCTTCGAACGAGTAGTGCACGTCGAGGTGCTCCGTCGCAGAAGACGACTGGCAGGTGCCCGTGCCGCTCCATGTGGTGTCGTGCGCGGCCGTCACGGTGTTCCCGGGGATGACGAGGACCGAGCCGTCGGCCAGGAGCTCGCTGGTGATGTCCGTGGCGTTCTCGCAGAGGTCGTTCGGGGGCGGCATGAGCCGGCAGGTCTCCGGGTGACAAATGGAGCCGTTCGGACCGACGCCCGGCTCACACTCCTCGGACGGCTGCTGCTCGCCATCGCCGCAGACCTGGGGGATGTACTCGGCCCACAGGTGATACGGCGAGGGATCGTCGGTGGTCGTCACGCGGATCCAGATCGTCTCGAAGCCTAGCAGCACGTCGTCGTTGAGCTCGCTGAGCGTCGTCACGCGACACGGATCGCCCGCGACGCTGCTCGCGGCCTCCGTGGTGAAGTCGCCGCCGCCGAACGTGCTCACGCGCAGGTCCGTGGCCGAGCCGCAGGAGTCGGTGCGCACGTCGGGCCCGCCGAGGAACACGCGCACGGTGCCGACGCCGAGGTTGCCCGGCAACTGCAGCCGCCACCAGTCGGAGTCCCCGAGGCCCTCGACGTAGCCGCGGTACTCGTCCCCGAGCTCGATGTCGATCACACCGGCGCCGTCGGCCGTGTTGTTGCCGGCCGCCTCGTCCTCGCGCGGCAGCCCGTCGTCGAAGAAGCAGTCCGCGGTGCAGCCGGCGACCGCGTCGCACTCCTCGCCCAGCTCGAGGATCTCGTTGCCGCACACGAACGGCTGGAAGTCGATGTCGAGCGTGGCGTTCGACACGTTGGAGGGAGAGAACTCGCTCCAGTACCCGGAGCACACGATGTAGCGGCCGGCGCCGACCTCGACGTTCAGCGACGGACACACGGGCGGAAAGCCATCGTGGTCGTCGATGTAGTCGCTTCGGCTGGTGGCTCCGTCGGCGTACAGCCAGACGCGGCTGTCGTTACCGGTGCAGTTGCCCGCGAGGTTGCCCCCGACGATGTCCAAATTGCCGGCGCGCGGGATCTCGAAGCGGACGCAGTCGCGGTCACCGGCCGGGTGATCGAACTCGCCGTAATAGGGCAGCGTCACGTCGAGCGGATCCGTGAGCTCGCCGGCTTCATCGGCGCCTTCGCCCTCGCCCTCGCCCTCTCCTTCGCCCTCACCCTCTCCTTCGCCCTCACCCTCGCCTTCACCCTCACCCTCGCCTTCACCCTCACCCTCACCCTCACCCTCACCCTCGCCTTCACCCTCGCCTTCACCCTCGCCTTCACCCTCGCCCTCACCCTCACCCTCGCCTTCGCCTTCGCCTTCACCCTCACCGCCCGCGTCGGGGGCGCCGGCGTCGTCGTCGACCTCCGTGCCGGAGTCGGCGTCGCCGCCGCCGGCGTCGGGCAAATCCGTCGGCGTACACGCCAAGGGGAGGAGCAGAAAAAGCAGGGCTGGCAGCGCGTGCGCGGCTCGCATCATCATGATCGCATCCCAACGCGGCACACTTAGGGGGCGAAGGCCCGATCCGCGCTCGTGTTTTGCCAC
>CAYLZW010000145.1:0-13916 GCA_964388085.1 uncultured Myxococcales bacterium
GGAGTTCTTCCACGCCGCCGACATCCTCATCCTCGAGGGCTACGGCCTCACCGAGAGCTCGGCCGCGAGCTGCGTGAACCGGCCGGACACGTTCATCTTTGGCACCGTCGGCCAGCCTGTGCCCGGCGTCGAGGTGAAGATCGCCGAGGAGGACGGCGAGATCCTGCTGCGCGGCCGCGGCATCATGCGCGGCTACCACAAAAAGCCCGCCGAGACGGCCGAGGCCCTCACCGACGACCGCTGGCTCCGCACCGGTGACATCGGCGAGCTGACCCCGACGGGCCACGTGCGCATCACCGATCGCAAGAAGGACCTCATCAAGACCTCCGGCGGCAAGTACGTCGCGCCGCAGCACCTCGAGGGCAAGCTCAAGTCGCTCTGCCCCTACCTGAGCCAGGTGGTGGTGCACGGCAACAACCGGAACTTCTGCAGCGCGCTCGTCACCCTCGACGAGGAGTCCATCAAGGGCTGGGCGCAAGAGAATGATCTCGGCGCGCTCTCGGTCAAGGAGCTGAGCCAGCACGACAAGGTGCGCGGCATGGTGCAGGACGCCGTCGACAAGATGAACAAGGACCTCGCGAGCTACGAGACCATCAAGCGCTTCGCGGTGCTCGAGCGCGACCTCTCCATCGAGGAGGGCGAGATGACGGCGTCGCTGAAGGTCAAGCGCAAGGCCGTCGAGCAGAAGTACAAGGACGTGCTCGACTCCTTCTACGAGGGGCAGCTCGCCGCCGTGTGAAGCTCGCGCGCCTCGGCGTGGTCACGTTCCCCGTGCACAAGCCGCGCGTGAGGCCGGCGCCCTCGTCGTAGCGCTCGTCATGGTGCGGACGCGCGCTGGCGCCTTGGTTGCATCGCCGCCTGCGACGCCGTGCTGACGTCGCGGAGGCCGACCATGCAGAGCCCTGCGGGAGCCGCTCCTCGCCTCGCCCCGGCCTTCGATCTCGCGAGCGCCACGCGCATGGTGCTGTTGCCTTCGCTCGTGGGCGTCGCGCTCACGGGCGCGGTGCTCTCCTGCGTCGACGCGCCGGTGCAGCTCGAGCGCGCCGTGGCGAGCGGTGCAGCCGGCGCTGCCGAAGAGGCCAAGGCCCTCGAGCCTGCGCCGGTGCGAGCGAACGGCCAGCGCTGAGGGCGGGTCGGGCGTCCCCGTGTAGACGCCCTGTCCTACATGTACTACTCGTGCCTACCTGGGCGTACAGCTCGGATCCGAGATCCGATCCGTGTGCTCAAGGCCCTGTTCTCACAGCGCTTTGTGAGGGACGACGACGGGCGCGTGCAGGGAAGGGCAACACTTGTCCTACACCGTCCGACACTGACTGACAGAGACCTACGACCGTTGCCCTACGACATCCGGCTCCCGAGCCCCGCCTTTTTCGAACTTCGCCCCCCGCCCCCTGACCCGTCGCCGACCTCGGAGGTCGCCATGATCGCCGCCCGCACCACCCTCTCTCTCCTCCTCCTCGCCGGCCTCGTCGCCGCGGCTGGCTGTGACGGCTGCGCCGCGGACCCCACCCAGTCCGACGACGACGGCCGCAACAAGTTGCCGGCGAACGGCAACCCCGGCGACGACGACGACGATGACGATGACGACGTCGTCCCCGAGGCGCGTGACCTCGCCTTCACCGGGGTGAGCCCGCTCGACGTGTTCTACGGCCAGCAGGTGCAGCTGCCCTTCACGCTGACGACGGCGTCGGGCGTCAAGGTGACCGGCCAGAGCGTGAGCTTTGTCGTCGAGGGGCAGGGGGGCTCGCTCAACGTCGCACAGGCCGCCACGGACGCGAACGGCACCGCGCGCGTGACCTTCACCGCCGGCAACGCCGACGCCACCGTCACCGTGAAGGCCAGCGCCGAGCACGCCGACGACGTCAGCGTGACCGTGCGCGTGAAGGTGAACCCGGTCGGCTCGCTCAAGATCGCCGTCAGCTCGCAGACGCGCATCCCGACCACGCGCGCCGAGGTGCTCGTGTTCCGCGGCCCGGCGACCAACGTGCCCACCTGCGCGTATCTCGACACCGCGGCGACGATCCCGACGGCGGCCTTCGCGGCCGAGCTCACCGCCGTGCCCGGCAACCGCACCTTCACCGACCAGCCGCACGGCCAGGCGGTGACCGTGCTCGCCTCCGGCTACAACGCGGCCGGCGATCTCATCGGCACCGGCTGCAGCGATGGCAGCGCCATCCTCGGCGGCGGCACGACGACGGTGACGGTGGCCATCGCGCAGCTACCGAGCGTGCTCGCCGGCGACTACGACGTGCTCCTGCAGGTGGACGTCGGCCAGGCCCTGCCCGAGCCGTACGAGGGCTACGTCGAGACGGTGTCGTCCGTGCTCGCGGATCCGGCCGGCTACGCCGTCTACCAGGCGCTCAAGGCCTACGACGCGCAGTGGTGGTACAAGGACCTCGGCGAGGGCTACCGCGAGTACACCTACCGCGAGGTCTCCGAGCACCCCGAGAACTGGACCTCGTTCGCCACCGCGCAGCCCATCGTCGACCAGCTGCTCGCGAACCAGCTCGGCCAGAACTACGTCACGGTGACGACCGTGGGCGGCGACATCCGCCAGGCCATCACCGCCTTCGAGGTCGGCAGCCGCTTCTCCTTGACGCCCGTGGACGGTGTCCAGAACGTCTACGACGTCTCCGAGCAGTGGAACGACCTCGTGTTCACCTGGCGCCTCGGCTGCACCGACGGTGACCTCGGCTGCGCGCGCCGCGCCATCACGCTCGACGAGACCAACTACGCGCCGGTCGCCACCACGTACGCCGCGTCGTCGTCGCACGCGCCGCTCACGGAGACGAGCGAGCGCTTCCAGATCGCCAGCGAGCCGCACCTGTTCGCGCTCCGCTACGGCGCCATCATCATGATCGCGATGAACGAGGTCGTGTTCCCGAGCCTGCCCTACCAGACCCAGCAGGGAGAGACGCCGGCGCACAGCCTCGACGAGGTGTTGAACAACATCATCGAGTGCGACTCGGTCGGCCAGGCCCTGGCGGACGCGCTCCCCCTCGGCTCCGCCAGCACCTACGCGAGCGCCTGCGAGCTCGGCCTCGACTTCGCGGCGACCTCCATCGAGAACCGCGTGCTCCAGCTCGAGGTCGGCAGCGGCAACCCCGAGCTCGGGCCGAAGGAGCAGACCGGCGCGCTCGGCGGCGGCACGCTCTACCTCATCGACGCCGACAAGAACCTCAGCACCGAGCTCGTGCGCGAGCTCGAGATGCAGGTGCAGTGGAACGACGCCGACGACGGCGCCAGCACCGACGTGCTCGCTCCCATCGTCGGTGAGGGACGCGAGGCGGCCTCCGGCTGCGACGCCGACGCCGCCTGCGAGGCGGGCACGTTCTGCCAGCCGGTCGCGTCCTACCTGAAGGTCAAGCAGGCGGAGATGACCTGCGCCGCGCCCGTCGGCGAGACGCTCGGCGAAGGCCCCTGCACGAGCGACGCCGGCTGCGCCTCCGGCCTGTGTGTCGGCGACGCGCAGGGCGTGTCGGGGAGCTGCTTCTCGGCCTGCCAGAGCGACGACGCCTGCGGCTTCGGTGTCTGCACCGACGCGGCGGCCTTCTTGGACCTCGACACGGTCATGAGCGGCCTCGGCGACGCCTCGCTGTCGAGCTGCCTCGATCCCTGAGCCTGACTGGAACGAAACCAATACGAATGAAGGGGACGCGCTCGCTTCGGCGGGCGCGTTCTCGTGTGTGCCGAGCGCACGCGCGGGATCGGCGGCGCCCCATGGGCGGCGGCGGCCGGGGTAGAAGGCGGTATGCGCCTCGCCTCCTTCGTCTCGCTGAGCTTCGTGGCCGTGATCTCCCCCGGCTGCCTCTCGGACCTGTCCGTGCCGGAGGGTGCGCTCATCGACTGCCGCAGCGTCGAGGACTGCCCAGGGACCCACGTGTGCAGCGCGGCCCTTGGGCGCTGCGTGCTCGCGGGCGCCGACGACCAACCGCCGTCCCTCGACACCGAGCGCCTCGCGGTCTCTCCCGCGCTCGCGAGCGCCGGGGTCACCATCGAGATCCGCCTGCAGGTGAGCGAGGCCCTCGGCGCGCCCCCGCTCGTGACGCTCGAGTGGGCGGGCGCGCCGCCGGAGCGCATCGACGACGTCGAGCAAACGGAGGAGGGCGCCTACCTCGCGCGCTACCTCGTGAGCGGCGAGGAGCCCGAGGGCTTCGCGGCGCTCGCCGTCGAGCTCGTCGACAAGGACGGCAACCGCAACCGCTCGTCCGTGCCGCGCGCGCTCGAGCTCGACTTCACGCCGCCCACGGTCGCCGCGGACACCATCAGCGTCGTCCTCGAGGCGCCGGAGCGCAGCCCCATCGCCGCCGTGAGCGCGGCGGGCACAGGCAGCGTCGTGCGCGTGCTGTTCGCCGCCAGCGAGCCGCTGCTCGCGCCGCCCAGCATCGGCACCGAGGGCGAGACACCGCTCACCTTCTCGCTCACGGACGACATCGGCACCTTCTTCACCTTCGTCGCCACGGTGCCCGAAGGCCCGCTGCCGCAGGGCGCGCAGGAGCTCGTGGCCGACCTCGTGGACGCGGCGGGCAACGAGGCGCGCGTCTCCCTCGGGGAGCTCTTGCTCGACACGGTGGCGCCGCCTGCGCCGAGCGTCGACGTCCAGGGAGCGGTGGTGTACCGGCGCGCGCCGTGGGGCAGCGAGGCCTCGGGCGGGGTGCCCTCGTTCACCCTCGAGCTCGCCGCCGGATCCGTGGAGGCGGGGGGCGTCGTCATCGTGCGTGACGACGAGGTCGCGGCGCTCGCCTCCGAGCTCGGCCGCTCCTCCGTCGTGGACGGGAGCGCGCAGGAGGTGGTGCTCGCCCGCACCGACCGCGAGCTCGTGTGGGTCAGCGTCACGGACGCTGCGGGAAACGAGAGCGCCCCCGCGCGCGTCCGCGACGTGCGCTGGCTGGCGACCCTCATCGGCCGAGAGGCGCGCAGCGACCTCAGAAACCCGCACCGCGTGCGCCGCAGCGCGACGCCGCTGGTCGCGCGCGAGAGCCCGCTGCTCAGCGAGCCCACCACGCCGGAGATCACGCGCCTCGCGGCAAGGGACGGCAGCAGCGTCGTCGCGCGCGGCGAACGCGCGTTTCAGCGCCGGGCCGGCCGCATGCCGGGCGCGCGCTTCTTGAGCGAGATGGTGTTCGACCGCGAGCGCGGCGTCGCTGTCGTGTTCGGCGGGCTCGAGGGTGAGCTCGGGCTGCCGGCCGACACCTGGGAGTGGGACGGCGGCGATTGGGCCGAGCGCACCCCGAGCGTGGCGCCGACCGGCCGCATCGGCCACGCGCTCGTCTACGACGCCGCTCGGGCCGAGACGCTCTTGTTCGGCGGCTTCGATCTGACGCGCCACTCGGCCGATAGCTGGGTGTACGACGGCACCGTCTGGACGGACGTGACCCCGCCGGACGAGTCGCCGCCGCCGCGCTTTGCGTCGGCCGTCGCCTACGATCCGGCTCGGCAGCGCGTCGTGCTGTTCGGCGGCGGCGTCATCGGCGGCTACGAGACGTTGTCGTGCCCCGGGGGCACCACGTTCGGCGACGGCAGCTGCTTCTACGGCGACACCTGGGAGTGGGACGGCGATCAATGGCTCGCCCGCGCTCCCGCCAGCGCACCCGCGCCGCGCGCCATGGCAGCGCTCGCCTACGACGAGACGCGCGGCGGCGTGGTGCTCTTTGGCGGCTGTACCGACGCGCTCGAGTTCTCGAATTTCGGCTGCGACGACCGCGCGGAGGACACCTGGCTGTGGGACGGCGTCGCCTGGACCGAGCTCACGAGCACCCTCGGCACACCACCCCCCGGCCGCGTCGCGCACCGGCTCGTGACGACCCCCGACGGGCCCGTGCTGGTCGCCGGCGCCAGCGTCGGCTTCGGCAACGCCTTCGAGACCTGCGACACCTCTGCCACCCACCTCTGCCACGTGCCCTGGCTGCTCGACGAGGCGGGCTGGAGCCCGCTCACGAGCGCGACGCCGCTGCCGCTCGGCCAGTTCCCGTCGGTGACGTTCGACGACATACGCGCCCAGCTCGTCGCCATGTACCCGAGCGACGATGAGTGCGAGCCGGCCGACAGCTGCAACCGCACGCTGGTGTGGACCCCCGAAGACAGCGCCGTCGTCGTCGATCTCGAGGAGCGGCCGCTCGCGCGCAGCGCCATCACCATGACCTACGACGTCGCCCGGGAGCGTACGCTGCTCTTTGGCGGCGACCCGCGGGGCGGCGCGTGCGACGCCTCGGGCTCGCTCTCCGTCTGCGACGGTCTCTGGGAGTGGGACGGCGTCGGCTGGGACCTGCGCTGCACGGGCGATCAGGTCGGCGAGCAGGACTACTGCGCGCTCCGCCCGGACGCGCGCTACGACGCCGGCCTCGTCTATGACAACGCGCGCGAGCATACGGTGCTGTTCGGCGGCTTCAGCGGCTCGGCCACCTGCGACGGTACCTCCGCCGGCGGCTATTGCGGCCGCACCTGGGGCTGGGACGGCACCTCGTGGACGCCGCTGTGCCGGCCTGAGCTCGGCTGCGCGTCCCCTCCTCCGCGCGTGCACATGGCCATGGGCTACGACAGCGCGCGCGAGGTCGTGGTGCTCTTTGGCGGCGAGGGACCCTCCGGCTGCAACGACACCGAGTTCACCTGCGGCGACACCTGGGAGTGGGACGGCGCCTCCTGGTCGCTCGTCGCCGATCCCGGCGTGGGTCCGGGGCCGCGATCGGGCTCCCGGCTCGCTTACGACGAGGGGCGCGACGTCATGGTGCTGTTCGGCGGCAGCCGCCGCTTCGGCACCGAAGAGGAGGCCATCGCTGGCTGCGCCGGCGCGCGCAGCGGGCAGAACTGCAGGTTCGGCGACACCTGGGAGTGGGACGGCGCGTCCTGGAGCCAGCTCACGACGACCGACCCCGAGGGCGACGGTGATCCGACCCCGCGCTCGGACGGCGCCCTCGCCTACGAGGCCGCGCGCGGCCGCGTGGTGCTCCATGGCGGGCAACCGCTCGGCAGCGAATACGTCGACGACGCCTGGGAGCTCGACGGCCAGAGCTGGCGCGCCGTCACGCCGCGCGGCGCCATCCCCGGACCGCGCGAGAGCCACGGCATGACCTTCGACCGCGCGCGCGAGCGCCTCGTGATCTTCGGCGGCGACGGCGCCGACGAGGTCACCTGGGAGTGGCCGAGCGGCGCGCTCGCGAAGAGCGCCATGCTCGTCGAGATCTCCTTCCTCGCCTCGGGGGCGGACACGGCCCTCGTCGAGGAGGTGCAGCTCCACGTCGCCGGCGGCGGCCTCGGCTACACGCTCGACAACGTCCTGGGCGACGACGGTGATCGCCTGGGCGATGCCGTCCCGGGCGCCGCGCTCGCGGTCTGGGACGCACGAGCGGGCCGCTGGCAACCGCTCGGCACCCTCGACGGCACCCCGGACGCACCGAGCACGCGCGACGTCACGTCGGCGGACGCGGCGGAGGCGCGCCGCTGGCTCGGCGCGAGGGCGCAACAGCTCGCCGTGCGCCTCGAGCCTGGCTACGGCGGCGGCAACGGGCCGCGCGGCGCCGAGGTGGGCCTCGATTACGTCGAGGTGACGGTGCGCTACCGCTTGCCGGCGCCGTAGCAGCGGCGTCGCGCGCCACCGCTCACGGCTCCGAGGGCTCGGCGCCGAAGCCTTGCCAGTCGACGAAGGGCGCCATCATCCCGCTGACGAGCGCGAGCGCGAGGGTGCCGCCCGCGAAGGACCAGAGCGCGATCTCGCTGCCCACCAGCAGCCGCTCCTGGCCCTTCAGCTGCGCGCCGCTGACCACCTGCTGCACGCTCAGGGCGGCGGTCTCCTGATAGGCCGCCTGGTTCAACGCCCAGAAGGCGCCGGCGAGCGCGGTGCCCGCTCCGGCGGCGCCGGTGACGACGACGGCGCTCCAGAAAGACCACACGGGCAGCGGCGGCGGATTCAGGCGCACGGCCATCTGCGGATCGACGCCGCGCACCGCTCCCTCGCGCAGCTCCCGCTCGGGGAAGAGCTCCGCCACGACGGGGCCGAGGGCGGCGAGGAATTCTTCGCCGTCCGCCGCGGCGAGCGTGCGCGTCACCTGGGCCTCCACGCGCGCGCTGCGCTGGTCGACGCGCTTGAGCCCGAGGATGGACTGCTCGTTCAAGGTCGCGAGGCCGCCGATGATGAGGATGTCGGCGCCAAGCGCGCCCGCCACCTCGGCCAGGCAGCTCTCTTCCTCGTCGCAGCCCACCAGTTGCTTCTGCGCCTCGAGGTCGAGCATGGCCCGCACCTCGTCCATGCTGATGACGCTCACGCCGCGCAGCTTGCGGATCTCAGCGAGCAAGCTCTCGAGGAAGACGCGCCCGACCTTGGGCTCTGTGCCCGACAGCTCGAGATCGGCGACGGCGATGCGCACCGCCGGCGCGAGGACCGTCGGGATGCGCGCGTCGACGACGTCCTCGCCCGTGGCGGGCGCTTCGGCCTCTTCGACGTCGGGGGCTCGCGGCGCCGGCTCCGCCGCCGGCGTCACCTCGTGCACGGCTGCGGGCACCTCCGCCGCGAGCGCAGCGGTCGACGCGAGGAGGGCGAATGCAACACAGAGGGCGCGCGACATACCGGCGACTATAGGCCACGCGGCCTGTCGTGGGCCTTGGCGCGCGCACGGCACGGCTCCGGTGGCGCGCGGCGAGCTTGCGCTATGGTCGCGTCTCACACGAAGGGGGCCTGATGCCGATCCTTTCCGTTCGTTCCGGTGCGCTCGTTCTCGCCCTCTGCCTCGTAGGGTGCTCGAAGGGCGCGCCAGACAAGCCGGCGCCGACGACGGTGGAGGACGAAGCCCCGGTGGAAGCAGCCGCCCCGACGACACCTCCTGTGGCCGCGGCCCCGAACGCCGAGGGGGAGTGCGCCGACATGGCGTGCTTCCTCGCCGCGGCGAAGGAGTGCCGGAAGAGCACGCACGTGAGCACGAAAGAGCTCGAGCTCATGGGCATGAAGCACAAGATCACCGAGCGGCTCGAGATCGAGGGCAGCGAGGGAGACAAATGCGCGTTCAGCCGCCGCGCCCTCGCCGTCAAGCTCGAGATCGGCGCGGAAATGCGCGCCTTTCTCGCCGAGAAGGGCAGCACCGACGCCGACGTCGACAAGATGGAGCGCGAGGCGCTCGCCAACCTCCAGCAGCAGGGGAACGACGTGCAGCGCTGCGTCATGGCGGCGAGCGCGCTCGTGAAGGCGCTCGAGCAGGAGTCCCGCGGCGTGTTCGACACGGCGTCGTGGAGCGACTGTGCACAGCCCGAGCGGCAGTGCCCGGAGCCGCCGGGCATGCTCTTCCCGGGCTGCAGCCTCGGGGGATGCGAGTCGGGCGGGTGGCCTATCACCTGCGCCACCCCCGACGGGCGCACGAGCCACTGTCGGCTCGATGGCACCGTCGCCGCCGGCCTGGCCGTGGGCTGCAGCGAGGAGGGCCGGCTGCGCCTCGGCACGCCTTGAGGAACGCTCAGCCCACCACGGTGACGCTGACGCGTCGACGGTGCGGCCGCGTCCGGTGTTCAAAGAGGTAGACGCCCTGCCAGGTGCCGAGATCGCAGCGCCCGCCCTGTATCGGCAGCGACAGCGACGTGCTCGTGAGCAACGTGCGCACGTGCGCGGACATGTCGTCGGGCCCCTCGTCGGTGTGCCGGTACAGCGGATCTCCGTCGGGCACGAGGCGGCTCAGGAACGCCTCGAGGTCGCGGCGCACGTCGGGGTCGGCGTTCTCGTTGACGAACAGCGACGCGCTCGTGTGGTGCACGAAGACGGTGGCGAGCCCGGTCTCGACGCCGGAGCGCGCGATGACCGCTTGCACGAAGGCGGTGATGTCGACGGTGCAGCGGCCGCCGGTCTCGATGTGGGTCTCGTCTCGAAAGGCCATGGCGCTGCCTCCTCCTCGAGATGGGTGTAGCGTGTTCGCGAGGGCATAGGCAGGGAGGCCGCCTTTCGCTAGCGTGCGGCGCCTTCAGTCCTCGTTCGGGAGCGTGCGCTCATGATGGAGACACTCATCGCCGTCGGTGTCGGCGTCGTCGTCGTGGGAGGGATCCTGACGCTGGTGTGGCGCATCCTCACGGGTGACCGCCAACAAAAGCGCCTCGAGGAGCAGCTCGCGCAATTCGCGCTGCAGGACAAGCCGGGCGCCGAGGGCAAGCCGGGCGCCGAGCCGAAAAAGAGCAAGAAGTAGGGCCGCGGCCCGACGAGGTGCCCGTGAGCGATGGCTACCGCATCCTGACGCCCGCGGAGCTCGCCGCCGGCCGCCACGTGCGCGACTTCGCGCTCGAGACCCTGGTCGGGCTCAGCCAGGAGCCGAAGCGCCTGCCGAGCCGCTACATCTACGACGACGTCGGCAGCGAGCTGTTCCAGCGCATCTGCGATCTGCCCGAGTATTACCCGACGCGCTGCGAGCACGAGATCCTCGAGCGGCACAAGCGTCAGATCCTCGCGCTCACGGGCGAGGCGCCGCTGAACCTCGTCGACCTCGGCGCCGGCGACGGGCGCAAGACGCGCGTCTTGCTCGAGCACTTCACGGCCGAGGGTAAAGACTTCCGCTACGTGCCCATCGACATCTCCGAGGGCGCCATGAAGACGCTCGTCGAAAAGGTGCGGGCACAGACGCCGGCGGTGAGAACGGACGGCATCGTGTCGGAGTACTTCGAGGGCATCGCCTGGCTCGGCGACACCTCGCCCGACCGCCGAAACCTGGTGCTCTTCCTCGGCTCCAACATCGGCAACTTCGGCCGCGGCCAGGCGCGCGCGATGCTGCTCCGGCTCTGGGAGGCCGCCAAGGACGGCGACCTCCTGCTCATCGGCTTCGACCTCAAGAAGGACATCGAGATCCTGCTCGACGCCTACAACGACCCCGCCGGCGTGACGGCCGCGTTCAACAAGAACCTCTTGCAGCGCATCAACAGCGAGCTCGGCGGCGAATTCGATCTCGAGCGCTTCCGGCACTTCTCGACCTACAACGTGTTCTCCGGCGCCATGGAGAGCTACCTCGTCAGCCTCGAGGAGCAGACCGTGTACATCGACGCGCTGCACGCGAGCTTCTCGTTCGAGTCGTGGGAGCCCATCCACACGGAGTACTCCTATAAGTACCTGCTCTCCGACGTGGAGTCGCTGGCCGCGCACGCGGGCTTCTCCATCGAGGCGAACCTGTTCGACGAGAAGGGCTGGTTCCTCGACTCCATCTGGCGCGTGCGCAAGGGCGATCCTCGTCGCTGAGCGCGCCGCGCGCCCCGCTCAGCGAGCGTCACGCGCGAGGCGCACGCCGGTCATCTGCCAGCGGTCGGGCGCGTGGAAGAAGTTCCGGTACGTGACGCGCACGTGCCGCGCCGGCGTGAAGCACGAGCCGCCGCGCAGCACGATCTGGTTGCACATGAACTTGCCGTTGTACTCGCCGAGGGAGCCCGCGAGCGGGCGGAAGCCGGGGTAGGGCGCGTACGCGCTCTGGGTCCACTCCCAGACGCCGCCGAGCAGCTGCGACAGGCCGCGCTCGCCGGCGTTCGCGCTGCTCGCCCTTGGGTGCAGGCGCCCGTCGCCGGCGAGGCCGCCGTCGTCGTGCGGCACGGCGCAGGCCGCCATCACCTCCCACTCGACCTCGCTCGGCAGCCGCGCGCCGGCCCAGCGGGCGTACGCGTCCGCCTCGAGGAAGCTGAGGTGACAGACCGGCTCATCGTCGTCGAGCGGCAAGAGCCCGGCGAGCGTGAACACCTGCCAAGCGCCGCCGTCGTGCGTCCAGTACAGCGGCGCGCGCAGGCCCTCTCGCTGCACCGTCTCCCAGCCGTCGCTGAGCCAGAGCTCCGGCCGCGCGTAGCCGTCGTCCTCGAGGAAGGCGCGGTACTCGCCGCACGTCACCGGCCGGGAGGCGAGCTCGAAGGGCTCGGCGTAGACCCTGTGCCGCGGGCCCTCGTTGTCGAACGCGAAGCCGCCCCCGCCGTGACCGATCTCGACGAGGCCGCCCGCGTGCGCGAGCCAACGCAAGGGCGCCGTCGTGCTGCCCGCCTCCGCCGCCCGCGCGCGGTACGACGGGGAGAGCGGGCTCTGCGCGAGCACGTGCTTGATGTCGCTGAGCAAGAGCTCCTGGTGCTGTTGCTCATGGTGCAGGCCGAGCTCGATGACGCGCTCCACCTCGGGGCCGGCCCCCTTCGCCAGCAGCTCGCCCATGGCCGCGTCGACGTGCGCGCGGTAGGCGAGCACCTCGCGCACGGTCGGTCGCGACAGATGGCCTCGACGAGGGCGCGCGTGCATGGGGCCGACGCTCTGGTAGTAGCTGTTGAACAGGAAGTCGTAGCGCGGGTGGTGCTCGCGATAGCCCGGCACGGCCTCCTTCAGCACGAAGCGCTCGAAGAACCACGCCGTGTGCGCGAGGTGCCACTTGGTCGGGCTCACGTCCGGCATGGTCTGGATGCACATGTCCTCGGGCTCGAGCGGCTGCACCAGCGCGAGCGTCTCGGCGCGCACTTCGTGAAAGCGCGCCGCCAGCGCCGCGCCTCGCAGCGATGGGGTCTCCTCGAAAGCGATCGTCGTCGTGGAGCTCATGGGGGACCTCGTGGCGCGGGCGGTAACGTTCGCTGTTCGTTAGTCACAGACGGGCCGGCGCTCAAGGCGGTCACCCTGCGGGTGGCCGTGCTAAACGCGCAGGGCCACGGGGAGCTACCTTGCCGTCATCGAGCGCCGCGCCCTTTGTTGTCCACAAGTTCGGCGGCACGAGCCTCGCGCTGCCCGAGCGCTATGAGCGCGCCGCGCAGCTCATCGAGGCGAGCTCTGGTCGGCGCGCCGTCGTCGTCTCCGCCATGTCCGGCGTCACGGACGCGCTCATCGGCTTGTGCCGGCTCGCGCAAGAGCGCAGCCCGCTGCTCGAGGCGCGCTTGTTCGGGCTGCTCTCGCGCCACAAGGACGCCATCCGCGCGCTCAGCGAGGGCGACGAGCAAGCGGCGCTGCTGAAGGCGATCGACGACGACGGCAGCGGCCTCGGCGAGGTGCTGCGCGGCGCCTGGCTGATGAAGTGCGCCGAGGAGCCCATCGTCGAGTATGTGGCGGGCCACGGCGAGCTCTGGTCCGCGCGCCTCTTGGCCGCGCTGTTGAGACGACGCGGCAGCAACGCTCACTTCGTCGACGCGCGCGAGCTCCTCGTCGTCGATCGGACCGAGCCCCGCGAGGTGCGCTGGCCGGAGAGCCGCGCGCGCACGGCGGCCCTCGTGGGCAGCCTCGGCAGCGACGCGGACGTCGTGCTCGTCATCACCGGCTTCATCTGCAGCACGCCTGACGGCGTGGCGACGACGCTCCAGCGCAACGGCAGCGATTATTCGGCGTCCCTCTTTGGCAACCTATTAGGCGCCGAGCGCATCACCATCTGGACCGACGTCGACGGCGTGTTGAGCGCCGATCCGCGCCGCGTCCCCGAGGCCGTGGTGACGAGCGCGCTCAGCTACCAGGAGGCCATGGAGCTCGCCTACTTCGGCGCCAAGGTGCTGCACCCGAGCACCATGGGGCCGGCCGTCGAGCGCGGCATCCCGCTCTCGATCAAGAACACGCTGAACCCGGGCGCGCCCGGCACGATCATCGGCCCGCGCGGGACGCTGAGCGAGCCGACGTCTCCCTCGGAGCCGGCCGGGCTCGACGCGCGCGGCGCCGTCAAGGGCTTCGCTACCGTCGACGACATCGCGCTCGTGAACGTCGAAGGCACCGGCATGATGGGCGTGCCCGGCGTCGCCGAGCGGGTGTTCGGCGCGCTCAAGGCGCGCGGCGTGAACGTGATCCTCATCGCGCAGGCGTCGAGCGAGCACTCTATCTGCCTGGCGGTCAGCGAGGCGCAGGGAGAGCTCGCGCGCGCGACGCTGCTGGACGCGTTCGAGGGCGAGCTGCGCCGAAAGCAGGTCGAGTCCGTCGAGCTGCGGCCGGGCTGCGCCATCCTGGCGGCCGTCGGCGAGCGCATGGCGCACACGCC
>CAYLZW010000146.1:0-5396 GCA_964388085.1 uncultured Myxococcales bacterium
GAGCTCGGCCTCGGCGACATGTACAACTCGGACCGCGACTTCATCAAAAGCAAGATGAACGCGCTCGAGGACCACGCGAGCGGCCTCGAGGCGTTCGGCCTGCACCGCCGCGACGATCGCGACGTCTGCAACGCCGTCTTCGTCGAGGGCAAGGGCGAGTTCACCGGCTCCGCGACGACGCACAAGTTCGAGGACGGCGCCGTGGTGCTGCGCCAGATGGACTCGAAGACGAAGGAGTACGGCTACCGGGTCGTGCAGCCGGACACCTTCGCCGAGACGTACCGCAATAAGGACGGCTCTCCGATCGACCTCGACGCGCTGCCTCGCTCGTAGCTGCGGAGCACGGAATTCTCGTCTATGTTCCGTTCAGACGCGCGTCACGCCGCCGTAGCGAGCTCGTGCGTGCAGCAGGCCACCAGCAGCTCGCGGAGCCGCTGCTCCCCTCGTTGGATCCGCTGCTTGGCGCTCGTCAGGGACAGCCCGAGGCGCTTTGCCACGGCCGGCTGGGCGAGCGCCTCGAGCTCGGCGAGCAGCAGGGCCTCCCGGTAGGTGTCGGGGAGGGCCGCGACGCACGCTTCGATGAGCGACGCGAGCTCGCGTTGGACCTGCTCGCTATCGTCGGGGGGCGGCGCGGCGGCGGCCTCGAACAGCAGCGCACCCGCGCTCTGTCGTCGCTGGTGCTCCGCCACATGACCCTGCGCCACCTGGTAGATCCAGGCTCCCACGCGCTCGCCGGGGCGCAGCGCGGCGATGTCACGCTGCACGTGAAGGAGGGTCTCCTGCATCACGCGCTTCTCGCCCGCGGCGTCTTGTAGTCGCCTGCCGATGAAGGCGTGCAGCGCGTCCGTCAGCGCGCGCCAGACGTCTTGGGTGCAGGGCGTCGTCGAGGTCAGATAATCGTTCATCCTTTGTCATAGCAACCACTTCGCCACCGTGTGGCGCGGCGCCTCGGTCTCCGCGATGCGGTACCCTCGAGAGCCAGGCGGCTCCGAGGAGGCAGCATGGAAGCGACGCCGGACACGCTCGACGCCAGACGGGATCGCATCCGCGGGGCCGTGCTTGGGGCTGCCATCGGTGACGCCATGGGACACGCCACCGAGTTCCTCTCGCTTGCCGAGATCAAGAAGCGCTACGGCGACGAGGGCGTGCAGGGCTTCGAGCTCTGGTGGGAGAAGGGCGGGGCCCGCTTCGCGCCCTACACCGACGACACGCAGATGGCGGAGGTCGTGTTGCGCTCGCTCCTGCACGCGCGCGCGGCCGGCACGGATCTGTCGATGACGATGGAGCACATGGCGAGGTCGTTCGTGGAGTGGGCGAACGCCCCGCAAGGCGGACATCGTGCGCCGGGAAACGCGTGCCTCGCCGGCTGCCGCGCGTTCGCGGCGGGGGTCCCCTGGTCGGAGTCCGGTGGCGCGACCGCCGGCGGCTGTGGCTCCGTCATGCGCGCGTATCCCTTCGGGGTCCTGTTCGCGCACGACGTCGAGCGCGCGGAGGAGTGGGCCGTGCAGCATTCGAAGATCACGCATCGCGATCCGATCGCGCTCGCGGCCTGTGCGGCCATGGCGGTCGGCATGGTGAGCGTGCTGCGGAGCGGCTCCGTTGGCGACGTCACGAGCGCGATGATCGAGGCCGCGGAGCGTTACTCGAAGGAGACGTCCGTAATGATCGAGCGGGCGGTCCGCGAGGCGCACGACGGCACCGACGCCGAGGTGACGCTCGATCGGCTGCGGGGCTGGGCCGCGCACGAGGCCATCGCCGCGGGCGCCTACGTCTTCGTTCGGCACGCGGACGATCCGCGCGCCGCCATTCTCGAGGGCGCCAATACGCCGGGAGACAGCGACAGCATCGCCACGCTGGCCGGTGCGCTCGTCGGCGCGCGCGGGGGAGCGTCGGCGCTGCCGGCGGAGTGGGTGGCCGGAGTCGAGCGCGCACAGGAGCTGAGCGCGCTCGCCGACGAAGCCGCGGGCGGGTCGTGAAGCTCGCCGGGAGGCTCGGCTGGCGCGTGCTGAACGCCGTCATGACGGCGCTGTTCGCCTTCGGCGCCGTCGTCCAGCTCAACGACCCGGACCCCATCCTGTGGACCGCGCTCTATCTGGCCGCGGCCGCGTCTTCGCTGGCGTCAGCGCTCGCCGCGCGCGCGTTCATCATCGCCGCGCCCACCGGCATCGCGGCGCTGGTCTGGGCCTCGACCCTCGGCGCGTCCATGAGGGAGCTCGCGCCCATCCCGTCGCTGTTCGAGCAGTTCGAGATGAAGGACGTCGCCATCGAAGAGACGCGCGAGCTGCTCGGCCTCGGCATCATCGCGCTGTGGATGCTCGTCGTGTCCGTCGTCTCGCGCCGCGCTCAAGGCCTCGCGAGCTCGTCGGGCAGCGCGCGGTCCTCGATCTGAAAGGCGCGCTCGATCTCCCGCTCGAAATATTGGGCCTGCTCCGGATTGTCGACGATGAAGAGCCGGTGCTCTTTGCCGCGCACGGTGGACACCTTCAGCGCGTAGCGCTCGACGACGCGCCCGTTGCTCTTGAGGCTGCGGTCGGGCGTCACGAAGAGCTGCTCAATCTCCGCGCGCGCGAGGGCGGGAGGCCGGCGCCAGGGTAGAGGACGGTGGCGGACGGTCAGGACGCCGCGCGACACGCTGACCTCGATGCGGTTCAACAGCCCGCGCAGCGCGAGGTAGCCCATGACGACGCCGACGGCGGCGTGCAGCGAGCCCGCGGCCGCCATGCCCCACGCGCCGGTGCCGATCGCGATGCTGAACCACACGACCAGAAAGCCGTTCCAGAGGAGCGCGAACAGCCCCACGAACCAGGCCCACACCGGGCGCGACTTCACGACGAGGGTGAAGCCGGCGTCGTGCGACGTGGCGCGGAAGCCGACGGGCAGCGCGACGCTGACGGCGTCATCGGTGGGGAGTGGCTTCGCTTCGCGCGTGACACCGTCGGGGAGCGTGGTCTGCGTGTTCACGCTTCGGAGCATAGTCTGCGCCGGCGTCGGGGGGCCGCGGCGCAAAAGCGGGCCGTCCGTTTCCGTCGCGCGCCGCTTGTCTCACCTCTACCGACAGCATCATTGGGTCGCTGGCAGGAGGAGCGTGGCGCCAGCGCTCGCTCTGACGCCGCCTCCGCGAGCCTTGGCCGAGGCCGGATTCGCCGCACGGCTGGCACGTTGCTTCCAATAGGGAGCGAAGTGCGCAGCCCCGCCACATCCCCCCCGCCACACCCCCCGCCGAGGAGGCTCCATGCTCCCCAACAAGACCGCCGCGGACTTCATGCGAACGAAGCCAGTGACGCTCTCCCCCGACATGGACCTCTCGACGGCGATGAAGGTGTTCCGCAAGCACATGCTCTCGGGGGCGCCGGTCGTCGACGCCCGCGGCCACCTCGTCGGCTTCCTGTCCGAGAAGGACTGTCTGCGCACGCTCGTCAGCCGCGTCTACTTCTCGCATCCCGGCGCCCGGGTCGGGGAGCTCATGTCGCGCGAGGTCCGCACCATCACGCTCGAGGCGAGCCTGCAGCAGGTGGCGGACATCTTCATGAGCACCGCCTACCGGCGCCTCCCCGTCGTGCACGGTGACCTGCTCGTCGGTCAGGTGAGCCGCGGCGACTTCCTCCAGGTGCTGCACAACCTGATGGGCCAGGAGAACAGCGCGCTCCCCGTCGGACACGAGCGGCTCGCGCACGAGTCCCACGATCTCCTGCGTGAGGTCGTCGGGCCGGGCCTGCTGCGTCGCTTCGCGTAGCGGATGGGCGCGCGGGCCTCTCGCCTGTTCTACTGGAAGCGTGTTCTCGACGGACGCTGCCGTCCTCGAAGCGGTGCCAACGGCAGCGTTAGTTCGGCCATACAGAACAACGCCATTCCAAAGCTTCCGATTCACCGACCGATGGCCGGCGCGTACCTTCCTCGCATCACAAGAGGAGGCGCCGCCATGCGCACGCTCAGCAACGCTCCGCTCCTGGCTCTGCTCCTGGTCTCCGTCGGTTGCTCCATCGTCGAGGCTCCGCTGCCGGAGCACGCCGAGGAGATCACGAGCGAGCAGGTCGCCATCGTCGATCCGCTCCCGCCGCCGGCGGTTCAGGAGGCGCCGCCGGATGCGTGCGAGCATCCCTCGCTCACGTCGCCACCCGACGAGAGCGTCGAGCAGAGCCTCCTGCGCGAGGCGGCCTGCCTCGAAGAGACGTTCGGCGATGACGGCTGCCCCGATACGCGCGTGACGCGCTCGTTCGACTCCGCCGGTCGGGTGTCGAAGGAAGTGTTCGAGGTGCTCGACCCTTCGTTGAACGCCTACACCTACGTGCCGATCGCGTCACACGTGCGCACCTTCCGCTATGACGACGCGGGTCACGTCCTGCTCGAGGAGACCGATGAGCTCCTCGACGGCAGCGTCGATGCGCGGGTGTCGCGTGTGTACGACGAAGCCGGGCGCTTGCGGCAGCAGAGCGAGGACCTCCCCTGGGGCGGCAGCGAGCACAAGACCTTTGACGAGGAGGGTCGCGAGCTCGAGGTCGTGTTCGAGAGCGAGGACGGCAGCCACTGGACCACCGTGCGCACCTTCACGAGCGACGGGCGGCCGCTGCTCGACGAGACCACCACCGACGTTCCCGGGCAGGAGGACTACCTGCAGCGCACCACCTGGAGCTACGACGACGACGGCCGTCCGCTCAGCAGCGTGCGTGAAGTCGACAGCGGCAGCGGCGCCTCGTCCGTGAGCACGCTCACCTGGTTCTACGAGGGCGGCGTCGCGGTGCGCACGGAGGAGCGCTCGATCTTCCGCGGCTACGCGTACCAGACGGCCGATCGCGTCGTCATCAGCGAGCTCGACGAGCGCGGCAACGCCATTCGCGTGCTCGAGGACCAATCCGAGGACGGCGTCATCGACGCCATCGCCACCTACACGTTCGACGCCGGCGATCGCAAGACCTCCGAGCTGCACACCGACGGCAGCGGCGGCATCGTGTACCAGCACCAGACCTTCAGTTTCGACGACGAGGGCCGCCTGGTCGAGAGCCGCTGGCTGCCGACCAGCGGCCTGTACGGGACGACGTCGACCTGGACGGAGCGCCGCAGCTACGACGACGCCGGCCTGCTCGCGAGCGTCGAGCTCAGCCAGGACGACGTGCGCTCGTCCATGACGACCTTCCGCTACGACCGCCTCGGCCAGCCGACGCTCGAGACGACCGATTGGGGCGCGGACGGCAGCGTGGAGCAGGAGCGGAGGTGGGAGCGCGATGCGCAGGGAAATCTGCTGTCCACGAGCTTCACCGATGAGCGCGGCACAACGCTGCGGAGCCGGCTCGGCTACGGATGCTTCGACCCCGCGCTGTAGCTACCGCGCGCGCTTCTTCGCGCCGGGCTTCTTCTTCGCGCCGGGCTTCTTCTTCGCGCCGGGCTTCTTCTTCGCGCCG
>CAYLZW010000146.1:5496-13815 GCA_964388085.1 uncultured Myxococcales bacterium
GGGCTTCTTCTTCGCGCCGGGCTTCTTCTTCGCGCCGGGCTTCTTCTTCGCGCCGGGCTTCTTCTTCGAGGTCGGAGCCGGGACGTCCAGCTCGATGCCGAACACGTCCATCAGCGAGGCGTCGTCGAGGACGCGGGCGGTCTTGGAGCGCCGCTGCAAGCCCGCGCCGCTGCTCGCCACGACGAGCTCAGCCTGGTCCACCTGACGCAGCGTGAAGAGCAGCTCCGGCTCGCTGTCGAGGCGGGCGCCGACGCCATAGAGCACCGCCGCGATGTGCTTGCAGAGCATGGCGACGTCGGGACACGAGCAGCGCAAATGAATCTGCCGCGGCGCCGGGAACATGCCGCCGTCGCGCTTGCTCAACACCCGCATGACGTCGTCGGACAGGTCCCCTGACAGGAGCTCGACGACCGAGCCGATGCGGCCGCCGCACTCCTTCGCCAGCGCCTTCCAGCTCGGCGTCGCGAGCGGATCGATGCTGACCTCCACGTCGTAAATGTCCGAGCCGCTGACGAGCGCCGTGATGACCCCGGGCGCGATGTCGAGGTGCATCACTGAGCCATTGCGCACGTACGTCCGGCCGCGTGGCAGCCGGCTCGCGAAGTCGCTGTAGCGCTCGAGGTTGTCGCACCACGCGCTTCCCCAGAACGTGCGCGCGATCTTCCTGCCGGAGATGACGACGGGGGCGAGGCGCTCGCCGGCCTTCTCGAGCTCCGCCGCTCGCCGCGCGGCCTGCCGTCGTCGCTCGGCCACGGGGACGTACGCTGGAAAACCTCCCTCCCACGCTGCCATCAGGCGGCCTCCTCGCTCTCCTCGATCGCCTTCGCCTTGTCGAGCGTCACCAACGAGAGCAGCTCATCGTCGCTCAGCTCCGTGAGCGAGATCTCCGCGCCGCCCTCGAGCACGTCACGGGAGAGCTTGCGCTTGTCCTGAATGAGCGACTCGATCTTCTCCTCGATGGTGCCCTGGCAGACGAGCTTATGCACGAGCACGTTCTTCTTCTGCCCGATGCGGAAGGCGCGGTCGGTGGCCTGGTCCTCTACCGCCGGGTTCCACCAGCGATCGAAATGAACCACGTGCGACGCGGCGGTGAGGTTCAGGCCCGTGCCGCCGGCCTTCAGCGAGAGCACCATGAACGGCGCCTGCTCGTCCTCTTGAAAGCGCTGCACGAGGCGCGCGCGCTGCTTCACCGTCGTGCCGCCGTGCAGCACGAGCCCCGGGCGGCCGAACACGCCCTCGAGGTGCGCCGCCAGTGGAGCGGTCATCTCGCGGAACTGCGTGAACACGAGGGCCTTCTCCTGCCGGGCAGAGATGGGATCGCAGAGCTCGCTGAGGCGCTGCAGCTTGCCGCTGTCGGCGGCAGAATAGTCGCCGTCCCCGAGCCATTGCGAGGGGTGGTTGCAGAGCTGCTTGAAGCGCAGCAGGAATGAGAGCACGACGCCGCGCCGCTCGATGCCCTCGAGCGTCTGCAGCTTAGCCGCGAGCTCCCGAACGGACTCCTCGTAGAGCGCCGCTTGCTTCGCGCTCAAGAGGCAATGCGCCAATACCTCCGTCTTGTTCGGCAGATCCGAGATAATCGTCCGGTCGGTCTTGAGGCGACGCAGCACATAAGGCGCCACCAGCTCGCGCAGCGGCCGGTACGCGTCAGCGTCGCCGCTCGAGAGGCGCTTTTGAAACGCGCGGAAGGACGCAGGAGAGCCGAGCAGCCCGGGGTTCACGAAGTCGAACAACGACCAGAGGTCCGAGAGCCGGTTCTCGATGGGCGTGCCCGTGAGCGCCAGACGCTGCTCGCTCTGTAGGCGCTTGACCGCCTTGCTCTGCCGCGCGCCCGCGTTCTTGATGGCCTGCGCCTCGTCGAGAACGACCACGCCCCAGGCCCGCTGTGCCATCCAAGCGAGGCGCGGCAGCGTACCGTACGTCGTCAGGACGACGTCATGCCGCTCGACCTCCTCCGGCGTCAACGCGGCGAGCGCTCGCGTCGGCGTGCGCGACGGATGCGCGACGAGCAGCTTCAGCTCGGGCGCGAAGCGAGCGGCCTCCGCCTCCCAATTGGCGAGCAGCGAGGTCGGCAGCACGAGGAGGTCTGGGGGACCGTCCGGCTGCGCGCGGCGGTTCAGCGAGAGCAGGCCGAGCACCTGCACGGTCTTGCCGAGCCCCATGTCGTCGGCGAGCACGCCGCCGAGCCGCAGCGCGTGCAGCGTCGAGAGCCACTTGAGCCCCGCGCGCTGGTAGGGGCGGAGTCGCGCTTTCAAGCCAGCGCGCCGCTCGAGGCGCTCCTCGGCGTCGGGCGTGCGCAGCTCGTCGAGCGCGCCCGCCAACCAACGACCGGGGCGCACCTCGGACCACTCCTGCGCGAGCGCGTCACCGCCGTCGCTCTCGGCGACGCTGCCGAGGTGCGCGCCGGCCAGCAGCCGCATGCCCTCGGCGAACGAGAGCCCTTGCTTCGCGCCCTCTTCCGCGCGGCGCCACTGCGTCAGCGCCTGCTCGAGCCGCTCGCGATCGACCTCGACCCATTTGCCCCTGACGAGCGCGAGGCCGCTCGCCTCGCGGAGGAGCGCCGCGACCTCGGGCTTCGTGAGCCGCTCGCCGGCGACGACCAGCTCGATCTTGAAGTCGAGCAGCGCGCTCATGCCGAGGTGTGACGGCGGCTTGTCCCCGAGCGACACCTGCACGCGAGGGCGCGGCGGCCGGCGCGCGCTCCACCAATCCGGCAAACGCACGACGACGCCGGCCTGCTCGTACAGCGCCGCGTCGCGCAAGAAGCGGTGCGCCTCCTCGGGCGTCCAGCGCAGGGCGTGGAAGATGTCGCCTGCGTCGACGAGCTCCTGCAGGAACGGGCTCGCCTCGGCCGCCCGCCGCACGGGCGCGAGCAGCTTCACGAGCTCCGCCTTCGCCTTCTTTCCAGCGTACTCCTCGAGCGCGTTGCCAAGCGGCACATGGCGCGCCTTTGCGTTCTTCCCGAGCCCGTGCGCGTAGGTCGCGAGGAACGCGAACGGGAGCTCCTCGTCACGCTTGTTCTCGGCGAGGTGGAAGCAGACGCGGCCGACGGCGTGCCAGGCGGAGCCTCGCGCCTCGAGGAGACCCCCGAGCCCGCCGCCGTGCGCCGTGATCTCCTCGTCGAGCGCCGCCGCCGTTCGCCGCCAGAGCGCCGCCAGCGTGTCCTCGCTGACGTATTCAGCGCCGAGCATCGGCGGAGGGGCTGCAGCGAGCCGCGCGAGCTCCGCCGTGGCGAGCGGCAGGCCGGCGGCCCCACCCGCGTCGTCGAGGTCCGCCGCGCCGCAGACGACGGTGAGCAGCGCCCGTCCGAGCTCGCGCCAATAAGCGAGGTCCGCGGGCAAGCGCGTCCGTAGCTCGGCGAGCGCGAGGTGCAGCACGCCCGCCCCGTCGCCCGTCGTGAAGGCCGCAGCGATGCGCTTCGCGGTCCCCTCGTCGAGCAGCCAGCCGCCCTCGACTTCGCCGGCGCTCACGTCGATGTAGCCGCGCGGCGTCAGGCACGTCCACGCGACGCCCGCGTGCAGAGAGCCGTCGCGGAACGGAGGAGACACGACGTCGGTCACGGCGCGGACATAGGGTCGCGCGCCGCGAGCTTCAAGCGGGCGCTCAACGCGCCGGCCACGTCGTGCGAAGGGTAGGGTATGGTCGCGGCATGCGCTGCTCCGACTGCAAGCGAGAGCTGAACACGGGCATCGTCGACTTCCCGTTCTACCTGCAGTGCCCGCACTGCCGGACCCCGAACCTCGTCGTGCCGCGGCACCGGGGCACGCGCGCGTCCGCGACCCGTCCCTCCGCGCCGAAGCGGTCCGCGCCGGGCGTCAACACCGATCCCACGCGCGCCGCCGACTTCGTGCGGGACGGCGTCATCCGCGGCGGCCACTGGCCGGAGCACGAGTCCTACGTCGTCAGCGTGAACCTGTACGGGCGGCTCCCCTACCTCCTCGTCGAGCCGCGCGCTCGCCCCAGTGCGCGCGGCAGGCAAGGCCGGGAGCAGCCGCTCGGTGGCGGGCTCGACGAGGTGTATCGCGCCTTCAGCGTCGGCCTCGCCATGTCCGGCCGGGTGTTCGGCGTCGAGCTCGCGCGCCTCGCGCTCGCCAACACCGCCTCCCTGCGCTTTCTCGAGGTTGCGTCGTCGACGGACGCGCGCTCGTCCTTCACGGTCGCCTGCGGCCATCCGCGGGACGCGCTCGCGCTCGCGCCCGCCGTCCTCGAGGTGCTCGACGGCCTCGTCGCGAGCGGCGCCACGTTCGCCGACGCGGTGTTCGACGAGCTCGGGGTGCGCAGCGACGAGGTCATCGCCCCCGAGGCGCTCGCGCGGCTCATCGACAAGCTCAGCGAGGTCACGCACTGGCTCTCCGGCCCCGTGGCGCGCGTGGGCGACGCCATCGAGGGGCGCCTCTCGCTCACGGAGATGGGCGACGAGCTGAACGGCACCTTGCGCGTGGCCTGGCGCGCCGGCGACGCCGCGACGACGGACCTCTCGCTCGACGCCGCGCTGCCGCTGTTCGAAAACGGGCCCGAGCACGGGGCGCTCGAGCTGTGGGCCGAAGGGCAGGGCCTCTGGGCTCTCGTGCGCGGACGCTTGGAGCCCCGCCTCGCCGACCCCGCGCTCGACGCCGCGCTGCACGTCAAAGGCGACGTCACGCGCGCGCACGAGCTCGCCGCCTGCCGCGACCTCTGCCTCCGCCTGGCGGCCCGCGACGCACACATGGTGCTCGACGGCGCGCGATTGCGCCTGCGGGTCCCCGCGAAGCAGCGCAGCTTCGAGGAGCTGCACGCCGTGGCCGACGACGCGCTACGCCTCTGGCGCCGCCTTTCGCTCGCGCGCATTGGCGCGGCGGCTCCGGCCGGGTGAAGGAGAGACATGGGTGCGCCGACGTCGCTGGTGGGAATGCCGCCTTGATCGCGTACCGGCATCCGGTTGCTGCTAAGGACAAACGATGGGCAGCTCCTCGATCTGTTGGCCGACGCCGCGCGGCGCGACCACCTGGATCCATTCGTCGCCGTCCTGCGTCGCGGCCTCGACGCTGACGCTCGTCACCGGCCCGTAGGCGCAGTTGTCGAGGTTATTGAGGACGAAGCGCGCGACGCTCTCGACGCCGCCGAGATCGTACTCGATCCATGCGCTGTCCTGGTCGGACGTCGCGGTGCTGTAACAGGTCGCCGTGTCCCCGTCGGTGGTCGCCTCCGCGGACCACTCGCCCTGCTCGAAATATTCCTCACTCTGATCGACGACGCTCATGGGGAGGACCTCGTCTCCGGGCCCGACGGCGCTGAGCTCCGCGAAGGACAACCAGTTGGTCCCGGAGAACGTCAACCGCACGTAGCGCACATCCACGACGTCGTTGGCGGCAGCACAGAGCGACGCGCCCGCGTCGCCACCGTCGTCCGCGATGCCGGCGTCGAACCCCCCGTCCCGCGGGCCGGCGTCGAAGCCAGCGTCGCTCGGGCCGGCGTCGAAGCCCGCGTCGCTCGGGCCGGCGTCGAAGCCCGCGTCGCTCGGGCCGGCGTCGAACCCAGCGTCGCTCGGCCCGGCGTCGGGCTCCACTTCGCCTTCCCCTTCGCGAGCCGCCGAACAGAGCTGGTCGACGCACACGGAGCCGGCGCTGCAGTCGGCGTCGAACCGGCAGGCGTACTGGGCCACCGGCGGCGTGCAACCGACGGCGCCGACGCAGAAGACGAGAGCGAGCACCGGGGAGATCTTCATGCGGGGAGCGTACCTCGCGAAGGCGCTCTCCTGCGCGGCGCGTGGTCGCGCTCAGGTCGGCGTTTCTCACGACGTCGAGCTGAAGCAGGCGCTCCTCGAGATCTGCTAGGCGCGGCGGCGTCGAGCAGGCGGCCAAGCTCCTCCCTCGTGAGGGTGTCCTTGACGCCCGTCTTCTCCGCCTTCGAGCGGAAGCGCATGCCCTGGGTCGGGTCGTTCTCGAGGTCGGCGAGGACCTGAGCGTCCCTGAGCTGCCGTTCACAGGCGTCGCTCAGCCACACGGACGTGCCATTGTTCCTGTGCGCGGCGGTCATGTTTCGCAAGGCGCCGGCCGCGCACGTGCCGCTGATGTCAGCTCTCGCCCGCGCGCGGCGCCGGCAAGCCGATCGAGCACTACCTGAAGCACATCCGGGCGCCGAGCGGCCCGCTGCGTCGTTCGTCGCCGCGGGGCCTGGCGCCGAGGACGCCAAGTGCGATCTGACGCAAGGGATCTATTGCGGCGCGGGCTTCTCCTGCACGATCGCGGAGCTCGACGGCTTTATCTCGGGCACCTGCCGGGCCATGGCCGAGGGCTGTGACGCCGGCGACGTCAGCCTCGGCTGCGTCGGCACAATCGCGACGTCATGCCTCGGCGACGCGGCCGGCAACACCTTCGTCGAGCCGGTCGGTGTCGACTGCGCCAGCTTCGGCGCCACCTGCGTCGAGGACAGCGCCGGTCTCGCGAGCTGCCTCTCGCCGGAGGGCGCGCTGTGCGACGACGAGGGGCTCGTCTGCGGTGATGGCCTTGCGTGCGTCCCCGACGACGAGGGCATCGGACGTTGCACGACCGGCGGCGAGGGCGAAGGCGAAGGCGAGGGCGAAGGGGAAGGCGAGGGCGAAGGGGAAGGCGAGGGCGAAGGCGAGGGCGAAGGGGAGGGTGAGGGGGAGGGCGAGGGCGAGGGCGAGGGCGAGGGCGAAGGCTGCACCTGCCACGCGGGCGGCTCACGCGAAGCTTCCGCGCCCGGTCTGCTCGGCGTCGCCCTGCTCGCGTTGCTCGGCGCCTCCCCTCGACGTCCTGCTCGTCGGGCTCGTCGGCGCGCCTGACGCGGCGATAACCGGCTATCGTGCCCCCGCCGTGAACGGGCGAGGGCACAGATGAGCTACGACGACGAGCAGCAGCGGGGCGACCGCGGCGCCTATGAGCGCTACCTGGCGGGCATGGACGCGTCCATGCAGCAGAAGGTCGCGCTCACGGCCGCGCATCTATTGTGCGAGGGCACGGTCGCCGACATGGGCATGGGCTCGGGGGCGGGCAGCTACGCGCTGGCCGCGCTCTATCCGTCGCTCAACGTCGTGGGCGTCGACATGAGCGCCAAGATGGTGACGCTCGCGCAGGAGCGGTACCAGGCGAGCAACCTCTCGTTCCGCGAGGGCGACATCGCGGCGCGCGTGTTCGACGACGGTGAGCTCGACGCCATCATCAACTCCTCGGTGCTGCACCACGTCACCTCGTTCGGCGGTTACGACAAGGGCGCGGCGGGGGGCGCGCTCGCGGTCCAGGGGAAGGCGCTGCGCGACGGCGGCGTCCTCATCGTGCGTGACTTCCTCGACCCAGGCGAGGGGGAGGTGCTGCTCGACGTACGCGCCGATGACGGCGACGACAGCGACGATCCTCGCGTCTGCTCCACGGCGGCGTTGCTGCGTCGCTTCGCTGGCGAGCTGCGCAGCCTGTCCGCCGAGCCCGGCTTTCCGTTCGAGGAGCTGACGGGGGCCGCCGAGGGATGGCGTCGCTTTCGCCTGTCGCATACGCACGCCGTCGAGCTGCTGCTGCGCAAGGACTATCGTCAAGACTGGGAGGTCGAGGCCAAGGAGGAATACACCTACGCGACCCAGCGCGGCTTCGAAGAGACGTATGCGCGCCTCGGCCTCCGCGTGCTCGCGTCGGTGCCGCTGCGAAACCCGTGGATCGTGAAGCACAGGTTTCGCGGGAAGGTGGCGCTCACGGGCCTCGAGGGCAGGGCGCTCGAGCTGCCGGCGACGAACTACGTCATCGTCGGCGAGAAGGTCCCTGCCGGCGCGGGTGTGCGCTTTCGCCTCGGCGAGGAGCAGGAGCCAATCGGCTTTCTGCGTCTGGCGCACTATCGCGATCGGCGCAGCGGACACGTCTTCGACCTCGTCGCGCGCCCGAACCTCACCCTCGACGTCATCCCCTGGTTCGAGCAGCCGAGCGGCGTCTTCGTGCTCACGCGCATGAGCTATCCGCGTCCGGTGCTGCGGGCCGCGCCGCCGGCGCTCGACGAGGCCAGCGCGCCCGACTACATGACCGAGCCGCTCGCCATCATCAGCGACGACAAACCGATTGGGCAGACCATCGAGGAGGCGCTGCTCGCCCGCGCCGGCATCGCGCCCGCCCAATTGCTCGCGTTCACGCCGGGCGCCACCTATTACCCGTCGCCCGGCGGCCTGCGCGAGGAGGTGCGCTCCATGTGGGTGCGCATGGAGCCGGTGCTGGTGCAGCGCGAGGTCCCGGCGAGCTCCGGCTTCTCGACGTCAGGGCGCGTGGCGGCGGTGGAGGCGCGTCAACTGTTGCGCGCGGCGCAGGTCGGCGGCCTCCCCGACGCGCGCCTCGAGCTCAATGTCTA
>CAYLZW010000147.1:0-13778 GCA_964388085.1 uncultured Myxococcales bacterium
GTCACCGCTGGTTCGGCACGCTCAAGGGAGCGGGTCGTGGCGCGTCGTCGTCCCGCTGTTCGCAGCCACGCTCTCGGCGCTCCTTCTCCTTCTCCTGTTCACCGCCCTGTTCGGCGCTCGCACGGCGCACGCGGCCTTCGCGCGCGGGCTCCTGCAGCATCCGCTCGACCTCACCCAGCTCGAGGACCTTCCCCTCGGCCGTGACGGCGCGGCGGCCGTCGTCACCGACGACGCGCTGTACGTCGCCGGCGGCGCCGGTAAAGACGGCGCTACCGGCCGGCTCGAGCGCTACTCGTTCGCGAGCGGGCGCTGGGAGACCATCAGCAGCGAGCTGATCCCGCGCCGTCATCACGCGGCCGTCGTCGTGGACGAGCGCCTCTATCTGTTCGGCGGACGCGGCGCCCAAGGGCCCATCGCCGACGTGGAGGTGGTCGATCTCGCGAGCGGCGTCGTGCGCCTCGCCGCCGCCATGCCGACGCCTCGCTACTTCGCGAGCGCCGCGCTGCACGACGGGCGCGTCTACGTCGCCGGCGGCACGCTCGGCTGGGGGCGCATGGACGTCGTCGAGATGTACGACCTCGCCCACAACGAGTGGTACGTGGCCCCGCCCCTCGGCGTCGCGCGCGACACCCAGCTCGTCGAGGCCGGCGGCGCGCTCTACGCGCTCGGCGGCTACACCGGCGGCAGGAGCGAGGTCAGCACCGTGGTCGAGCGGCTCGAGGGCGCGCGCTGGGTCAAGGTGGCCGAGATGCCGAAGCCGACGAGCTCCTTCTCGGCGGCCGCGGCCGACGGGCTCATCTTCACGTTCGGCGATCACCGCGATCCCGGCCGCGTGCTGCGCTTCGATCCGTCGTCGCTGCGCTGGGCCGAGCTCGAGGTCGGCTTCTTCCCGCGCCGGCACAGCGCTGCGGCCGCGCTCGGATCGCGCATCTTCGTCGTCGGCGGTAGCCAGCGCGGCAGCGAGCACAAGCTCGGCACCGTCGAGCGCTTCGAGCTCGGCGCCAAAGAGCAGGGCGCGCTATAGGGAGCGGATGACGCAGGGGCCCATGCTGCTGGCGATGTTCGCGCTCCAGAGCCTCGCCGCGGCTCCGCCCTCGACGACGAGGTCCTCCCCCGTGCCGCCGCCGTCACCGCCCGCGCTCGCGCCCGCGCCCGCGCCCGCCAAAGCGGCGGGAGCGCGCGTGGTGCGCCCCTTCGCGTCCGCCTTCGGCACCGTCTACGTCGTCGACGAAGGGCATATGCGCTTCTTGCGCTTCGACGATCCCGACGCGGCCGATCAGAGCGTGCTGAACCTTCGAAAGCCCGACGACGTGGCGCTCGAGTACGTGCGCGTCGCGGCGCTCTCGCTGGCGCTCGCCAAGGCGCCGAGGCGCGTGCTCGTCATCGGCATGGGCGGCGGCACCTTCACCCGGATGGTGCGCCGGCACGTCACGTCCGCGGTGACCGACGCGGTGGAGATCGATCCCGTGGTGGTCGAGGTCGCCAAGGACTGGTTCGGCCTCGTCGAGGATCAGCGCACGCGCGTACACATCACCGATGGCGCGGCCTTCCTCGCCAGCGCGCGCGGCAAGTACGACATCATCTTTCTCGACGCCTACGACGGCGAGGACTTCCCCGCGCACCTCGCGAGCGAGGCCTTCTTCCGCCTCGTCAAAGGGCGGCTCGGCGAGGGCGGCGTCGCGGTGATGAACCTGGCCGTCGAGGACGAGAAGATCGCGGCCGGCATCTTCGGCCGCTGGCAGGCGGTGTTCCCCTCGTGTCTGCGCGTGCGCGAGCCGGTGTACGGCAACGTGCTCGCCTTCGGACGCGAGCAGGACCCCCACTGGGACGCGGGCGAGCTGCTGCAGCGGGCTCGGGCGGCCGATCGCGCCTACGGCCTCACCTTCCAGAGCGAGACCTTCGCGCGCTCCGCCACCGACTGCGAGGTCCCGAAGGTCACGCGTTGACGCGCGGCTCCGCGCTCGCGCTCGCAAACGACGCGGTGTAGGCGCGACGCGCCCGATTCTCGACGACGATGCGCGACGATGTCGTCGACGGGCAGCGTCGAGCCGCCTCACCGCGTAGCGGATCCCCTCACTGAAATTGCTCGCGACCCTACGCTGCTCTCGCAACTCTACCGGGTGGGAAGCGGCCCACCCGGAAGGTGATGCAGCGCTTCGCCGCGGCAGGTGAGCGCGCTTTGCCGCTTTCTCCGTCGCTGAGCGCGATCGCGCGACGCGTCGTCCGAAGCTTGCGTGCGCCGGGGAGAAGCGCGCAGCTCTTGACGTGGCGCCTCGCCTCTTCCTCGATCGCGGGAACAACCCGATCGTTGGTGGCACGATTACTGTGTGATGCGCCTCCCAAGGAGGTGCGTGATGACCAAGATTCCAGCGGTAGTTCTCTTGGGTGGTGCCGTCGCTTTCCTGACGGCATGCGGCAGCGGCGAATGTCTGTGGGACAGCGAATGTGGCGCGGGCGCAATGTGCGCGGCCGACGGACAGTGTCTGCCTCAGGATGGATTTGACAATGGTGTGCCGCCCGTCGCCGGCGGCATCTACGCCGAGGGCGTCGCCGTGTCCGAGGCGGCCCTGCGCGGTGACATCGGCGGGGAGCACGGCATGGACGGCCCCGCGCATCGCGTGGAGATCTACGAGTGGGACCTCGGCACCGATGTGCTCGTGTACTCGCCCGACGGTGACGCGTTCTCGTTCATCTACCTCGACCAGCCGCTCAGCCGTCTGCCCCTCGGCACGACGACCTACCCGGCCGGCCGCGCGGTGGACGGCGTCGAGATCAACGGTCAGCTCTGCATCACGGGCGGCGGCTACGACGTGCCCACGTCCGAGATCGAGGTCACGGTCCGCGAGGGCAGCGACGGTGAGCGCGACTACAGCTTCGACGCAAAGACGGCGGGTGACGATTGGGCCGTGACCGACGTCAGCGTCGGTCCCGCGGCCGTGGGTGGCTGAGGTCTCGAGCGGCATGGGTTCCGGTCGCGGTGGTCATGGGGTGGCTGTGCTTCGATGCTCCGGTGTGGTCGTGGTCGTGGTCGTGTGACCCAGGGGTGGGGCCAGGTGGCGGTGGCTGCGACGAGCGGCGCCGCCACCTGGCCGTCTCGCGCGCACCTGCACGTCGGTCCTGCGCGCTCCGTCAGCGCTTGCCGCGTGGCTTCGTGGACGGCGCCGGCTTCGTCGCCGTCGTGGGCCGCGTCGACTCGAGCTCCTCGATCGTGCGCGGCCAGTCGGACTTCAAGAGGCGCGAGAGCGAGCGATCCGCCAGCAGCTTGCCGCCGGTCTGACAGCGCGGGCAGTAGTTCGTCTCGTTCTCGGCGTGCACGATGCGCTGCACGGCGGTGCCGCAGACGGGGCAGGGCAGCTTGTAGCGCCCATGCACGGCCATCTCCTCGCGGAAGGCCGTCACCTTCTCGGGGAAGCCGGCGCCGGTCTCCGCGCGCAGCCGATCGGTCCACTCGAGCAGCACCGCGCGCGCGGCGTGATACAGGCGCGTGCGCTCGTCCTCGTCGAGGTTGCCGACGAGCCGCACGGGCGAGAGCCGCGCGCGATGCAAGATCTCGTCGGAGTACGCGTTGCCGATGCCCGAGAACAGGCGCGGATCGGTCAACGAGCGCTTCAGCGTGTGGCTCTCCGAGAGCAGGCGCTCGCGAAACGCGGCCTCGTCGCTCTCGAGCACCTCGAGGCCGCCGCGCTCGAACGACGCGAGCGCGTCCTCGCCGCGCACGACGTGGAGGGACGCGCGCTTCTTCTTGCTCGCCTCGCGTAGCAGCAGCGTGCCGGACGAGAACCAGAAGGCCGCGAGGCCGTTCACCGCCGGCGGCTTCTTCTCACGCTCGTCGCTCCAGCCGAAGCGGCCGGCGATCATCAGGTGGATGACCAGGAACAGCTCGTCCTCGAGCTCGAGCACGACGCGCTTGCCGAGGCGACGCAGTCCGAGCACGCGCTTCCCGAAGGCGTCCTCGAGCTTCGGCTGCGCCGTCCGCAGCAGAAACGGGCTCGCGATCTTCGCACCCTCGAGCACCTCACCGCCGACGCGCCGCTCGAGCGCCTCGAGGTACACCGTGATGTCGGGGAGCTCGGGCATCGGCTCAGTCTTTCAGCGGCGGTCCGAGGTGATCGAGCACGAAGCGCGTGGTGCCCTCGAACGCCACCGGCAGCTGGTTCATCCAGGGATAGATGACGCGCGCGCGCTTCTTCTCGACGGCCTGGCGCACCTTGCGCGCGAGCACGTCGGCGTATCCCGGGCGATAGAGCTTGGCGATGCCGGGCAGGTCGAAGCGCTCGAAGGCCGTGTCACCCATCTCGGTGCGGATGTAGCCCGGGTAGACGGTGACGACGTTCACGCCGCTGCCGCGCAGCTCGATGCGCATCAGCTCCGAGGCCCGCGCGAAGCCGGCCTTCGAGGCCGCGTAGTGCACCATGCCGCGCATGGGCGCGTAGGCGGCGGCGGACGCGAGGTTCACGACGGTGCCGCGGGCGCGCGCGCGCATTCCTGGCAGCACCGCCATGGCGAGTCGCAGCGGCGTCTGCAGGTTCAAGATGAGCTGGCGATCGGCGTCCGCCGGCGAGATGCGATCGAGGCGCTCCACCGTCTGCACGCCGGCGTTGTTGATCAGGACGTCGACGGGGCCGTGCGCCTCCTCGGCGCCGGCCAGAAAGCCGCTCGCCTCATCGACGAGGCTGAGGTCCTGCTCGACGAGGTGGGCCGGGCCGCCGGTCTCGCGCGCGAGCTGCTCGAGCAGCCCCCGCCGGCGCGCGACCAGCGTGAGCTTGGCACCAACCTTTGCGTACTCGTGGGCGAGCGCGCGCCCGATGCCGGCGGAAGCACCTGTGATGACGACATGCATGCAGCGAAGCTAGGGCGTGTCCCGAAAGGGACACAAGCCCTCCTTGGGGACGCGCCCGAACGCGATCTGCGCGTCCGCCATACGCGGGATGCGGCGAGAGGTCGCATCCGGCGCGCGACACCTGATCCGCGCCCGCGTGGGTAGGCTACGCTGGAGGGCTGTTCGTCGGAGGTGCTCGTGCTCGATCTCAAAGCGAAGCTCCTTCAGGCTGGCCTCGTCACCGAGGATCAGGTCCAGAAGGTGGAGAGCGAGGAGGCCCTGGCCAAGGAGCGCAAGGCCGCGCGCAAGCAGCAGGCCGGCAGAAAGGCGAAGGGCGGCAGAGGCGGCGGCCGTACGCAGGCCGCGGGCGGCGCCGGCGACGACGAGCGCTGGCAGCGCCGCATCGCCGAGCTCAAAGAGGCGCCGAAGAGCGAACAGTACGAGACCATCCGCGGCTGGGTGCAGCGCACGCGCCTCGATCAGGCGAAGGGGCTGCCGTCCGACGAGGCGGACCGCTTCCACTTCACCAAGCACGACGGACACATCAGCTGGCTGACGCTCGAGCCCGACGCCAAGAGCGCGCTCAGCGAGGGCAAGGCGGGCATCATCGCCTTCATGTCGCACAACGGCCTCACGCACTGCGTGGTGCCGAGCGACGTCGCGCGCGACGTCGGCGCCGTGCGGCCCGAGTGGGTGCGCCACCTCGACGGCTTCGAGGTCGAGACCCGGGCCCCCGAGGCGCCGGCGACGAGCGACGAGATCACGGCGACGGAGGCCGAGGCCAGGGGGGATGACGCCGGCGGCGGCGACGACAGCGCCAGCGGCGACGACAGCGGCCGCGCACCAAGCGCCGGCTGAGCGAGACGGTTGCCCGGGCTACTCGTCGACCTCGACGCGGCGCAGCTGCAGCAGGTAGCCCTGGCACGCGTCGGTCACCTCGACGACACCGTCCGACACGACGTTGACGGCCGTGAGGCAGCGCGTCGCGTTCTCGGGGAAGGCGTCCCGCGGCGCGCGGCCGTAGAGCGTCAGCACCCGGCCGCTGCCGTCGACGACGCCGGACTCACCGGCCGTGACGAGGCGCAGCGCCGTCGTGGAGGTGACGAGCAGATTGCCGTGCTCGTCGAGCGCGACGCCGCGCGGCGCGTTCACGGGGAAGGTGAAGGCAGGTTGGCCTTCGCCCGACGCGGCCGGCTCGCCGGTGCCGAGCACCGTCGAGACGCTGCCGTCCGGCGTTCGGCGGCGCACGCGGTGGTTCCCGGTGTCGGCGACGTAGATGCTGCCGTCCGCGGCGAGCGTGACGGCCTCGGGTGTGTCGAGCAGCACGCCCAGCGAGCCCTGCGCGCCGGGGGTCCCGAGGTAGGTCTCGACGTTGTCGTTCGCGAAGTCCACGTGGCGCACGGTGTGGCTGCCGGCGTCGACCACATAGAGCGCGTTCTCGCCCGGGTCGAAGAACAGGCCCGCCGGAGCGACGAAGCGCGCGTGCTCGAAGGGGCCGTCGTTGTGCCGCCTGTCGTCGGCGTCACCGAGGAAGGGCTGCACGGTCCACGTCGAGGCATCGTCCGGATCCACGAGTGAGATGCGCAAGATGACGCCGCGGCCGCGATCGGACACGAACACGCTGCCCTCTCCGTCATAGGCGAGGCCGGCGGCGTCATCGAGGGCCTGCAGCAGCGCCGCGCGGTTTACGCCGCCGAGATCGGCGGGGTCCTCTCCGAGCGAGAGACCGGCGGGGTGGCCCACCGGCACGTCGACGATGCTCGCCGACAGGTCCACCCGGCCGACCTGCCCGGCGAGCGAGGTGGCGTACAGGCGGACGTCGTCGTTCAGCATGACGAGCGCCGAGGGGGCGACGAGCGAAGCGTCCGCGAAGGAGCCGCTCGCGGGCCGCACGGCGCCGCCGGCGATGGTCTCGATGATGCCGTCGGTCGAGACGCGGCGCACGCGTTCGCCGTTGTCGTCGGAGATGAGCAGCTCGCCGGCGGGGGTGAAGAAGAGCCCGGAGGGAAAGGAGAGCTGCGCGGCCGTGGCTTCACCGCCGTCTCCCGAGAAACCAGCCTCGCCCGTGCCGGCGATCGTGCTGATGGTGCCGTCGCTCTCGATGCGTCGGACGCGGTGGTGGAAGGTGTCGCTCAGCACCACGCGGCCCGCGGGATCGATCGCGACGCCGAAGGGGGAGTCGAGCGAGGCTGCCGTCGCCGGGCCGCCGTCGCCGTCGAAGGCGCGCTCGCCGTCGCCCGCCACCGTCGTGATGGTGCCGTTCGCGGCCACGCGGCGGATGCGGTGGTTCGCGCGATCCGCGATGTACACGTCACCGCTTGTCTGGTTCACCGCCACGCTCGTCGGGAACGCGAGGCTCGCATCGACGGCGGGGCCGCCGTCGCCGGAGAAGCTGTGCAGCCCCGTGCCGGCGAGCTCGTTCAGGGTCCCGTCCGGCTCGAGCACGCGCACCCGCGAGTTCGCGCCGTCGACGATGATCAGTCGTCCGTCTCCGTCGAAGGCGAGGCCGCCCGGGGCGCGCAGCCGCGCGGACGTGGCGGGGCCGCCCGCGCCGCTGTCCCCTCCGCTCTCCGGCGTACCGGCGACCGTTTGGATGCGTCCGTCGACGTCAATCCGGCGCACGACATGAGAAGTCGCGTCGCTGACGAAGATCCGGCCCGCGCTGTCTTTGGCGACACCCAGCGGCGTGGCGATCGTCGCGCTCGTGGCCGCACCGCCGTCACCGCCGTGCGCCAGTTGGCCGCTGCCCACGAGCGTCTCGAGCGTGCCGTCCGCGCGCTGCCGCCACAGGAAGGCGCGCTCCGAGGCGGGCAGCAGCAACCGTCCGTTCTCGTCGACGGCGACGTGCCGGGCGCCGCCGAGCCGACCGCTCAAGGCGGGACGCGGCGCGCCGAACCCTCCCGGCGTGCCGCTGCCCGCGAACGCGCGGATGGTGCCGTCCTCGGCGATGAGGCGCAGGCGAGAGCTGCCGCGATCGAGCACGAGGAGGCCGCCTTGACCGTCGCTCAAGACGTCGGCGACGTCGCTGAAGAGCGCTTCCGTGGCGGGGCCACCGTCGCCCGCATCTCCGCGCGCGTCCGAGCCGGCGATGGTGTCGATGACGTTCCCCTCATCGATGCGCCGGATGCGACCCGGGTGCTGCACCAGGTAGACGCGACCGGCGTCATCGATGGTGATCGCGCGCGCCCTGTCGATCCAGCCGCTGCCGGCGTCGCCGCCGTCGCCGCCGCCCGGACCGAATCCGTTGCCGACGAGGTTCGGGAAGGTGCCGTCCGCCTCGAGGCGCCTTAGTCGCGCGTTCAACGAGTCGGACACATAAAGGCGCCCTTCGCCGTCGACCGCGAGGTCTTCGGGATAGAGCGGCACGTCGGTGGCGAGCGCTCCCGGCGCGCCCTCGGGTCCGACCGCGCCGCCGTTGCCCACGACCGTATCGATGACGCCGTCGAGCTCCACCCGGCGCACGCGGAAGTTCATGGAGTCGGCGATGTACAGGCGGCCCGCGCCGTCGAGCGCGATGTCCGTTGGCTGCTCGAGCGAGGCCAACGTCGCAGGGCCGCCGTCACCGCTGAAGCCTGCGCTGCTGCCTGCGACCGTCTCGATGGTGCCGTCCTTGTCAATGCGGCGTACGCGGTGGTTCTGCGAGTCGCTCACGTACACGCGCCCGGCCGAGTCGACGGCGAGCCCCCAGGGATCGTTCAGCGAGGCGAGGCCCGCTGGACCGCCGTCGCCCGAGAAGCCGCAGGTGCCGTTACCGGCGAAGGCGGCGATGGTGCCGGTGGTGGCGTGCAGGCGGTACACACGGCAGCCCTCCAGCGTCGTGAAGTAGAGGTTGCCGCCGGCGTCGCGCGCCATGTCTCGCAGAAACGGCGGCAGGTCGGTCGCCAACAGATCGGCGCCGCCCTCTCCATGGCCGACGAGCACGCGGGCCTCCCAGCGCACGCGCGCGCAGGCGTCGCAGCCGTCGCTCGGGTTCAGATTCCCGTCGTCGCACGCCTCGCCCTCGTCGAGGAGCGCGTCGCCGCACTCCTCCACCTTCAGGCAGTCGCCGCGGCAGTCGTCGCCGCTCGTGGTGTTGCCGTCGTCGCAGCTCTCGACGCCGGCGAACAAGAAGCCGTCGCCGCACACGTTCTCCTGGCAGTCGCTGCGGCAGGCGTCCTCATCGTCGTCGTCACCGTCGTCACAGGCCTCGCTGAGCGCGTTGACGACGCCGTCGCCGCACACGTTGGCAAGGCAGGAGGAGAGACAGTCGTCCTGCTCGATGTCGTTGGCGTCGTCGCACTCCTCGACCGCGGCGTTCCTGACCCCGTCACCGCAGACGTTGGCGGCGCAGCTCGACAGGCAGGCGTCCTCGTCGATGTCGTTGCCGTCGTCGCAGGCCTCGCCGGGATCGAGCACGCCGTTGCCGCAGCGCTCGGCGACGCAGGCGCTGGTGCAGCCGTCGCCGCCGACGAGGTTGCCGTCGTCACACTGCTCGCCCTCGTCCAGCACCGCGTTGCCGCAGGCGGCGCTCTCGAGCGGCACACAAAAGGACTTCACGCCGGTCGGCACGTCGGGGCAGGTAAAGCGTTCGGGGCAGTCCTCGTGGGCGTCGCAAGGCGCGCGCTCGCCGAGATCGCTCGGCAGCGAGCGATCCGCCAGACAACCCACGAAGGCGTTCGCGGCGAGCAGCAAGGCCGACAGCGTCAGGCACGACGTCAGCGCGGAGGGGCGCGTTGTCGGAGGAAGCGTCATCGCAGCTCCTCGCTGTCTGTGAAGTCGGTGAAGAAGAAGCTGACGCCGGTGACGACGCCGGCCAGCAGCGCAGCGCCGAGCAGGGCGTAGGTGGCGTACCCGGTGGCGTCCGTGACGAAGACCTTGTCGTGGAACACGCCCGTGACGAAGGGGTCGGCGCTCGCCTTGTAGCTGGCGAGATCCTGCTGCGCGACGAGGTTCCACGCGCCCGCGCCGAGGCCGGCGAGCAGCAGCGTCGAGCTGACGGCGGCGACGCTGTAGAAGCTCCAGGCGGGCAAAGGCGGAGGGTTCAAGCGCACCGAGAGCGCCTCGGGCACGCCGCGCTCCATGCCCGGCCGCAGCGGACGCTCGGGGAAGAGCTCCTCGACGGCGGGCCCGATGGCGACGAGGAACTCCTCCCCGTTGCCGGCCTTGAAGCGACGGTTCACGCCGCCGGTCACCTGGGCGCTCAGCTGATCGAGGCGGCGCAGCCCGAAGATGTGCTCGTCACTGACGCGCGCGAGCGACCCGATGACGAGCACGTCGACGCCGAGCGCGTCCGCGATCTCCGACAGACAGCTCTCTTGCGAGCAGCCGACGAGCTGCTTTTGCGCCTCATGGCCGAGCATGGCGCGGATCTCATCCATCCCGATCACGCTCACGCGATCGAGCTTGCGCAGCTCGGCCAGCAAGCTGCCGAGCACGACCTTGCCCCAGTGCTCGGGAACACCCGAGAGCTCGAGCTCGTAGACGGCGATGCGCAGCGGCTTTTGCTGCTCCTCCGCCGTCTTCGCCGGCTCCTCGGGCGTGGCGGGCGTCTCGGCGCCGGCCGCCGCGTGAGCGCCCATCAGCAGCAGCGTGAACAGCGCCAGCGGTGATGACGCTCTGGATGGACGCGCGTGGCGGCGTCGGCTTCCCATGGGTTCTCCTCCGAACGGCAGCTCGACGGACGGGCTTACCCGGACGAGCGGCGGCGAGAGTAGAGCACGGATCCGCTCACGCGAAGGACGGGCTGCGGAAGCTCTGGAGCGGCAGGTGCCAACGGTTCGGGGCTCTGGATCGCTCGCGCCTCGAGGGGGACGGCGGAGTCAGCGGTAACGCACCGTCAGCTGCGTCGCCGCCACGCGCAGCGACGTGATCGACACATAGGGGATGACGAGCAGGTCGTCGCCGAGCAGCCGGAACACGGCGTGGTCCTCGTTCACCTCGACGATGGCGTAGCGCGAGTCAGGCCGCAGGTTGTCCGGCCCCTGGAAGGTCAGCTTGCGCTCGAGCTGCAGAGACTCCTCGAGCACCTGCTTGAGGGTGCGCTTCCCCGTCGTCGTCGTTGCCTTCGCGAGCGTCATGGGCCCCTCCGTCGTCGTGACCCGCACCCTACCGCGGCGAGCCGGCAAAAAAACAAAGCCCCTCCGTGGGGAGGGGCTCTGCGCGCGGGCGCTCGGCGTCGCTCAGGCCGCGGCGCTGAGCCCGGCGGTCTGTGCCACGCGGACCGCACGACGAAGGCGCGCCACCTCGGCGGGCGTGAGCTCCTTCATGCGGCGATCGAGGACCGGCTTCGCCCGGTGCGAGTGCGCGGCGCCGAGGGCCGGCAGCACGCTCTCGGCGTAGAGGGCGACGTCCTTCGGCATGCACTTGCCGAGCAGGTCGACGAGGCCACCGGCGAGCGTACGCGCGTAGTCCGGGCCGGACGCGCACAGCGCCGACAACAGACGCACCGCGGCGGCGCGCGCCATCTCCGCGTGCTCGGTGCCGTCCGAGAGGACGCTCCAGAGCAGCTCACGCAGATCCCAGAGCTGCTCCGCCACGCGCTCGGCGATGGGCGAGAGCGCGTACATGGCGAAGGGCAGCATCGCGCTCGGGCCGTCGTGGCAGAGCGTGACCAGCCGGTCCTGCACGGAGACGAGCAGATCCTCGTCGCGGTTGCCGACCTCGCACAGGACGCGCGCGGCGTCCGAGGCGTGCACGTCGTCACCGCGCTCGATGGCGCCGACGAGGATGCTGATGGCCTCCTTGTCGAGGTTGAAGACGATGTGCGCGGCCAGCTCCTGGTTCGGCATGTCGTCGTGGCGGTTCATGGCGACGGCCAGGTGGCCGAGCACGTCGCGCTCCCGCTGCTCGCGCGCGGCCTCGCGCTCGAGGGCGGCGTCCTCGTTGCCGAGGCCCATCTCGTCGAGCATCGCGGCGGCCATCTCGGGCGCGACCGACGACGCGGTGATCTCTTGCATGCGCTTCGACTGGGTCGTCTTCTTCTTCTTGGCGCGCGCGACGACGGGCTTCGCGCGAACCGTGCGCGGCGCCGCCTTGGCGCTCACGGCCCCGGAGGAAGCGCGGGCCGGGGACTTGCCCTTCGCGGCCGCCGCGACCTGCGCCGCCGCCTTCTCGACCTTCTCGAGCTGCGCGCTGGTCAGCGACGACGAGCGGGCGCTGCGAGCGGTGGCGCTCTTGGAGGTGCCGGCGCTGCGACTCCCGGACGGCACCTTCGTGCTGGAACGATCGCCGGACGAGGCGGACTTACCCCGCGTCTTCTTGGTGGTCTTACGGGTCGCCTTGGTTGTCATTGCATTGCCCAGAGCCACAGCGAGTCACCTTCCGCAAACAGCCGTCGTGGCGTCATCGCCTGACGGACTTCCAGCTCGCCGTGCGTGGCATCCTGCCCGCATGCGAGAGCTCATTCGGACGCGGTGTCCGGCTTCGCTCGCCTCTGTCGATCACCCTGCGCTGCAGCTTTCGCGGCGTGTTGCGCACAAGGCGCGACCGCGCTGTCGCCAGGGGCTCGTCACGAGGCTTCGCTGAACCTGTAACTTCGCGTCCACGAACAAATCAGGGCTTCAAACCTCCTAAACTACGATCCTTGTGGTGTGCTTGTATCCTACATTAGCGAGAAGTTGTAGTCCCTTGACCTATGTCCGGGACGAATTCACGGAAAGAGTACGCGCGCCGAGGCGCTCGGCCCCCTCGCCCTGCGCTTGCTGCAGCGCGGCGCAAAACAGTAACAGGCGGCTCGCGCGCTTGCGAGCCCTCGAATCATCTCAGGTCGATCGCGAGACATCGCGTCCAACTCTATAGAGTTGGACGGAATTTCCTATGAGCCACGGGCACCTGTGCGGGCGGGTGCGCGATCACCCGGCCGGCTGCAGGACGGAGCGCCCGCCCATGTAGGGCAAGAGCTGCTCGGGCACGCACACGCTGCCGTCGGCCTGCTGGTGGTTCTCGAGCACGGCGAGCCAGGTGCGGCCGATGGCGAGGCCGGAGCCGTTCAGCGTCACCAGCGGGCGGGCCTTCGCCTTCTTGTCGCCGGCGGCGGACGCGGGTCGATAGCGGATCTTCGCCCGCCGCGCCTGGTAGCTGCCGCACGTCGAGCACGACGAGATCTCGCGGTAGGTGCGCTGTCCGGGCAGCCACACCTCGAGGTCGAAGGTCTTCTCGGCGGTGCCGCCCATGTCGCCCGCGCACAGCAGCATCACGCGGTGCGGGAGCTCGAGGGCGCTCAGGATGTCGCTCGCGCGCTGCACCATGGCGTCGAGCTCGGCGTCGGCCTGCTCCGGCGTCGCGAAGCGCACCATCTCGACCTTCTCGAACTGGTGCTGGCGGATGAGGCCGCGCGTGTCGCGCCCGGCCGCTCCAGCCTCGGCGCGGAAGCACTGCGTCCAGGCGCAGAAGCGGACCGGCAGCCGCTCCTCGTCGAGGATCTCGTCCGCGTAGTAGTTCGTGAGCGGCACCTCGGCGGTGGGGATCAGGTAGAGCGGGTCCTGATCGGCGCGCGGCACCTTGAAGAGGTCCTCCTCGAACTTCGGCAGCTGCCCGGTGCCGAGCATGGCGCCCGGCCCGACGAGGAGCGGCGGCGAGAGCTCGGTGTCGCCGCGCGCCGTGTGGAAGTCGAGCATGAAGCTGGCGATCGCGCGCGCGAGCCGAGCGCCCTGTCCCTTCAGGAAGGCGAAGCGCGCGCCCGAGAGCTTCGCGGCCCGCTCGAAGTCGAGCACGCCGAGCAGGGCGCCGAGGTCGACGTGGTCCTTCGGCTCGAAGTCGAACGCGCGCGGCTGGAGCACGCGGCGCACCTCGACGTTGCCGCTCTCGTCCTGCCCGTCGGGCACCTCGTCCCGCGGCGGGTTCGGCAGGCGCAGCACGAGGTCGTCGAGACGCGCCTCCACGTCGGCGCGCCGCTTGTCGTCCTCCTTGATGGCGTCGCTGAGCGCGCGCAGCTCGGCGCGGCGCTCGTCGATGACCTCCTTGGAGGCGCCCTTCATCTGCT
>CAYLZW010000148.1:0-13629 GCA_964388085.1 uncultured Myxococcales bacterium
TTGGCGACGAGGAAGTGCCCGAGCTCGTGCACGAAGACGAGGACGCCGAGCAGGAGGCCGCCGGCCAGGATGGTGGTCATGTCGGAAGAATGGCCACTGAGGCCGCGCCGGGCAAGCAAACGACCGTGGCGAACGGCCTCCGTTGGGCTTTCCTGCCGCGTTCGTTAGCTCTCGGATCAGCCGAAGCACCCAAGGAGCCCGCATGGCCGGATCACCGCTGCCCGTAGAGACGCTCCTCGTCGACAGCCCCGCTCGCGAGGAGGCCATTGGTGACGTGCCCGTGCACGGCCGCGAGGAGGTGCGCGCCGCCGTCGAGAGGGCGCGCACGGCGCAGCGGGCGTGGGGCGCCCGCTCGCCCAAGGACAGAGCGCAGGTCCTGAAGCGCGTGCGGGCTCGCTTGCTCGAGCGCATGGACGACGTCGCCGCGCAGGTGATGCGAGAGAACGGCAAGGCCAAGGCCGAGGCCGTCATGCACGAGATCGGTCCGCTCGTGCTGCAGCTCACCTGGCTCATCAAGCGTGGACCGAACGTGCTCGAGGGGCGCGCGCCGAAGGGCCTCGTACCCATGCCGCGCAACACGAGGGTGAGCTACCGGCCGCGTGGCGTCGTCGGCGTCATCAGCCCGTGGAACTTTCCGTTCCTGATCCCCTTCTCCGCCGCCGTGGAGGCGCTGCTGGCGGGCAACGCCGTCGTCATCAAGCCGAGCGAGCACACGCCGCTGGTGACCCTGCTCGGCAAAACCATCTTCGAGGAGGGCGGCCTGCCCGCGGGCCTGCTCGAGGTGGTGACGGGCGACGGACAGACCGGCGCGCACCTCATCGAGGCCGGCATCGACAAGCTCTCGTTCACGGGCAGCGTCAACGGCGGCAAGAAGGTCGGCGCGCGCTGCGGCGAGCTGCTCCTGCCCTGCACGCTGGAGCTCGGCGGCAAGGCGCCCCTCGTCGTGCTGCCCGACGCGGACCTCGAGCGCGCGGCCAACGCCGTCGTGTTCGGCGGCTTCGCGAACGCGGGCCAGATCTGTGTCGGGGTCGAGCGCGTCTACGTGCACGAGAGCCAGTACGACGACGTCGTCACGCGCATCGTGCAGAAGACCCAGGCGCTGCGCCAGGGGGATCCCGAGCGCGAGCACGTCGACGTCGGCGCCATCACCATGCCGGCGCAGCTCGCGCACGTGCAATCGCTCGTCGAGGACGCAGCGGCGAAGGGCGCGCGCGTGCTGACCGGCGGCGCGCGCCTCGAGCGGCCGGGGCGCTTCTACCCGCCCACCGTGCTCGCCGACGTCACGCACGAGATGCGCTGCGCGAAGGAGGAGATCTTCGGCCCCCTGCTGCCGGTGCTGCGCTACCGCGACGTCGACGACGCCGTCCGCCTCTGCAACGACAGCCACCTCGGCCTGAACGCGTACGTGTTCGGCAAGGACAGAAAGCGCGCGCACGACGTCGCCGCGCGCATCCAGGCCGGTCAGGTGCTCATCAACGACGTGTTCCTGAACTACGTGATGCCCGAGCTGCCCTTCGGCGGCGTGAAGGCCAGCGGCGTCGGACGCTCGCACGGCGACGAGGGGCTGCTCGGCATGTGCGAGACGCACGTGATCGTCGACGACCGCCGCGCGTTCGCGCCCAGCAGCGATCCGTGGTGGTTCCCTTACAGCGACGACAAGACCAGCAAGATCGTCGGCTGGCTGAAGAAGGCGACCGGGCTGCTCGACGTCACTACGCGCCGTTGACGGGGGGAAGAGCTTCGCCTCTCCCCCCTGATCAGCACCACGCGTCTAACCACGTGGCTTCTGCAACACGAAATGGCGCTGCTCGTGCTGTAGCCCTGGCTCGCGCCCGCAGAGCTCGAAGCCGAGCCGCTCTAGCACACGAAGGGAGCGGACGTTCGGCGCGTCCGTGCTCGCGCGCACCTCGGGGAAGCCGTGCTGCTCGAAGGCGAGCGCCAAGAGGACGCGGGCCATCTCGGTAGCGTAGCCCTGGCCCTGTTGGGACGGATGCAGCGCGTAGAGCAGCTGCAGCTCGGGCGGGTCGGAGAAGGCGCGAAAGCCGCCGAGCCCGACGAGGGCACCCGCGAGGTCACGCGCCAGATAGAGGCCGACGCCGTGCGCACGGAAGGCCTCGTCGCTGTCCTCGATCATCTGCCGGATCCAGGGGCGACCCACCGTCTCCCCGTCGAGCAGATAGCGGCCAACCTCGGGCTCGTTCAAGAGGACGTACAGCGCCTCGACGTCACGCGACGTGAGCGCGCTCAATTGCAGCCGCGCTGTCGTGAGCGACGCGCTCGTCACTCCGCGGCCGGCGCGCTCGGCGCCGGATCCGCCAGCGAGATGAGATCGAACAGGCCATCGCAGGCGGCCTTGACGTCGACGGTGGGCTGCCCCCAGCAATACAGACGCACGACCTCGGGCCCTCGCTGCACGAGGCGGAAGCGGTAGGTGATGGGCACCTGCCCGTCGATGAAGTGCCCGCCGAGGCTCCAGCGCCGGTCCGCTCCCTCGCCGGCGGCGTCGAAGGGCTCGAGGTCACCGGGCGGCACCGCCTGCAGCACGGACGCCATCTCGTCGTGCATCAAGCGCGCGTAGCGATCGAGGTACTCGGGATCGCTCGCGGCCTCGGCGGCGACGTCGCCCTCGAGCAGCTCGTGAATGCCCATGAACCAGAGGTCCTGCTCCGGCACGGTCAGCTCGAGAAAGGCGTGCTCGTTCACGGAGCCGCGCTCGGCCGACTGCCACTTCTCGGGCTTGCTTCGAAAGCGCACGGGCAGCGTCGGATCGGCGAGGTCATAGGGCGCGACGACCGGCCGCTCGGCCACCCGACGGAGGAAGCGGAAGCCACCGCCCTCGAGGGCATCGGCCACCCCGCGCAGCGCGCGCGCGTCCCGCAGCGGGCCGGACACGATGAGCTGCAGGTTCTCGGCCTCCGTCGAGGTGTGCGTGTTCAACATCAGCATCTTGTTGCCGTCGACGTCGAGCACGATCTCGGTGCGGCGCGCGTACAGACCGCCGAGCTCGACGTCACGGACGCGCACGACCTCCGCGGGCAGCTCGCTCTCGAGCGCGTTCGTGCGCACGGCCTCGTCGAGGCGCTCCATGGGCTGCGACGGCTGGTCGACGATGACCCCCACGACCCAGTCGCGCCCTGCCCAGGCGAAGAACGAGTCGTATTGCGCGTTCGGCGCCTCGCGCGCGTCGAAGGAGCGGCTGAGCTCGAGCGTATACAGGCCCGACTTCGACTCACGCGGCTGTGACTCGGGCGCGAGCTGACCGGCGCTGATGCAGCCGAACAGGCTCGGCACGACGCTGAGCGTTACCAGCAGGAGCCACGAGGCCGCGACGCGGAGAGAGGTTCGGCGCATGCCCGATCGCTAGCGCGCCCTGCGCCATCGCGCCAGGCACGGACGACGACCTGCTCAGGTCCAGATGACGCCTGTCTTGAAGCCCACGACAGCGCCGTCTTTAGCGAGCCCGACGAGGTAGGTCGGGTGGTTCGGCGAGACGTCGCGGCCGCCGTCCTTGCCGACGATGAGCACGCGCAGCTCCGCGAGCCCCCGCAAGAGATCGATGGCCTGCTTCGCCTCTGGCGTGCCGCCGTTCGAGTCGCTCAGCTCGTCGAGGAAGCTCGCGTCCGGCTTGCGGAAGCGCTCGACGAAGCCCTTGTCCGTCGTCGGATCGTGCCCGAGCGCGCGCGCCAGCTCGTCGCCCGCCGGCATGGCCGAGTACCTGCCCGCCACGAGGACCGGCTCCATGGGCTCGCCGCCCTCGCTGCCGAGCAGCCCGTCGAAGGTGAGAGACGGCAGGATCGCGCGGAGCTTCGCGTGCACCTCGTCACCGGGGAGGTCGTGCGACGACAGCAACGGCGGGTTGGTCAGCAGCTCGATGGCGCTCTGCGCGCGCTTGCCCACGAAGTACTCCCGCTCCGCGAGGTTCTTCACCTCCTCGCGCGAGAGCAGCGGCTTGCCGGTGCCGCGCGGCTGGTTCACCGCGGCCACGGCGGCGTCGAAGCGCTCGCCGACGACGGCGGCCACCTCGCTGACGGTGACGAGACCGCCTGGATCGCGCCGGCGCACCTCTTCGGCGGCGTCGTGCAGGTCGGCCGCCAGGCCCTCCTGCTCGCGGCGCGAGATGACGGTGTTGCTGCCGGCGGCGACGTCGAGCTCGTCCTCACGGGCCGTGCGAATGACCTGGGCACGGACGTCAGCGACCTTCATCCTCGTCATGACAGACCTCTTCCCCGCGCGTGCCCGAGGGTATCGGCGCGCGTTCGGGCGAGTTGTGCTGAAAGGTGCGAGGCGGATGCACGATGAGCCGCTTCACCCGCGCCGGCAGCCGCTTGATGGCGTGCTCGAGGCGCAAAGCCGCCGAGCGGCCCTCGGTCTCCTCGAGGAACACGAGCTGTACCGGCAGGCGCGCCCTCGTGTAGCGGGCCCCCTTGCCGCGCTGGTGCACCGAGAAGCGGCGCCACGGATCGTTCGTGGCGCCGCAGTAGAGCGAGCCGTCCTGGCAGCGCAGCAGGTAGACGAACCAGCCGCTCATGCAGAAGGCCTCAGGGCAGGAACTTGTTCGCTTCCTTGAGCTTCTTCGGCAGGTACTCCTCCATGACGAAGTTCAGGCCGTGCAGCGAGAGCGCCTGCTGCTCGGCGCGCACCTCGAGCTTCAGGAGGTGACGAATGGCCTTCTCCCACGACTTGTGGCTCTGGAAGAATGGGTCGTTTTTGAGCGCGTCGTTGGCGCGCTTCACGTCTTCTTTGCCGAGAGGGTGCGTCGCCTTCTCTAAGCCGTACTCCTGGATGTCGTAGGGCGTGAGGCCGAGGTAGCTCACCGACGGCACACAGAAGAACTGGTTGATGTGCGCCGCGTTGCCTGAGCCGACCTTGAGCGTGCGGTAGATGTTCGCGATCCCGTAGGGGTCGCAGTCGGTGAACGCGTACACCGGGATCTTCGCGCTCTCGGCGAGGCGGCGCACGAAGCGTCGGCACGACCTCGTCGGCACGCCCCCCATGGACACGAGGATGCAGTTCGCGCGCTCCCAGTACTTATGGGACTGCAGGCGCTGGAACATGCCCTGGGTCTCGATGCAGAGGATGAACTTCGCCTTCGTCTTGTACTCGAGGTGCTCGACCCACGAGGGCACCGAGTAGGCGCCCGAGCCAAAGCGCGTGCAGTCGATCTCGATGCGCTCGCCGGTCTCGATGTCCTTGTCGATGACGGTGAGCGCGCCCGCCACGGCGCCGCCGTGCTGGTCCGGGATGAAGCGCAATTGCTCGCGGTTGACCCCGTGGATGGCGAACATGGCCTCGATGTCGTCCATGACGGCGTCGGACTCGGGCTGCTCCTTGAAGCGCGCGTCGCCCCAGTTCTTCGATTGGTAGTAGGCGTCTCGCTTGGTGGCGAAGTCGTTCGTCGTGATGAGGCTGTTCGACAGCGTCATCATCTTGAGCGTCTGCGCAAAGGTCTTCACCGTGTTGACGCTGAGCGTGCGCGTCTTCTTGTCGCTGCCGATCTCGAAGAAGCCCTTCTTCTGGTCGTAGCGCACGTTCGAGAGCGAGCGCACCGGCATCTTCAGCTCGGGACGACGACGCCTCCTGATGCTCGAGTGGATGCCGACCGCGGTCTGCGTGATGGCGTTCATGGTGGTCTTGTCGTCTTGCGAGAGGCTCTTGCCCTGCTTGCCGAACGACTTCTGCTCCGCCGCCGCCTTCTGCGCGGGCCCCGCCTTCTGCACGGGCGCCTTCTTCTTCGTCGCCGCCGCTTTCTTCACGGGCGCGGTCTTCTTCGTCGCTGCCGCCTTCTTCGCCGGAGCCTTCTTCGCCGGAGCCTTCTTCGCCGGAGCCTTCTTCGCGGCAGCCTTCTTCGCCGGAGCCTTCTTCTTCGTCGCCATGTCGTCATTCACCCTCGGCCGCGGCAGAGCGCCGCCAGCCCGTGGCTTGTATCTCGTGAAAGAGCGCGTCCCCCGGCTCGGCGACGGCACGCAAGACGCTGACGCCGTCGCTGCAGTACTGCGCCGCGCGTTGCCGCGCCGCCTGCTCGAACATCCAAAACGGCACGGCCCGGTCGGCCTTCACCGTCATCGTCACGACCTCCACCGCGCCGCTCGGCACCGGGCCCTTCACGGTCTCGATCGCGGTCCCCTCGGTGCAGGACGTCGTCTTGTCGGCGGCGGCCGCGAGCGGCTGCGCCTCCATGTTCAGCGTCGGCACGTCCTCGTCGTTGCCGAGGTGCGCACAGCCCGGCTGGGTGACGAGCAGCGTAGCGACGGCCACGGATGCGGCCAGCGCTCCGGCGGCGCCGAGACTGCGCCGCGCAGGGAGGGCGTCCTCGTGCATCAGGGCACCCTATCTAGCATCTCGCGAGCGCCCGAAAGGCCCTTTCGCACAAGGTCCCGCGCGGTCAGCGCGGCGCCATGCGGATGGCACCGTCGAGGCGGATGACCTCGCCGTTCAGCATCGCGTTCTCGACGATGTGCTGCGCCAGGTGCGCGAGCTCGTCCGGTCGGCCGAGGCGCGACGGGAACGGCACCTGCTTACCGAGCGACGCGCGCGCCTCCTCGGGGAGCCCGGCCAGGAGCGGCGTGTCGAAGATGCCGGGCGCGATGGTGCACACGCGCACGCCGCTCGACGCGAGGTCGCGCGCGATGGGCAGCGTCATGCCGACGATGCCGCCCTTCGACGCCGAGTAGGCCGCCTGCCCGATCTGCCCGTCGAACGCCGCCACCGACGCGGTCATGATGATGACGCCGCGCTCGCCGCCTTCGTCGGGCTCGTTCTTCGCCATGGCCTCGGCCGAGAGCCGCACCATGTTGAACGTGCCGAGGAGGTTCACGCGCAGCGTCTGCTCGAACAGCTCGAGCGGATGGGGCCCCTTCTTGCCGAGCACGCGCCCGGCGGTGCCAATGCCGGCGCAGGCGACGAGGCCGTGCACGCCGCCGAAGCGCTCGCTCGCAAGCGCCACGGCCCGGGCCGCGTCAGCCTCGCTCGTCACGTCCGTGCGCGCGAACGCCGCTCGCGCACCGAGCTCCTGGGCGAGCGCGTCGCCCTTCTCGACGTTGATGTCGCAGGCGATGACGTTCGCGCCGCGCTCGACGAAGCGCCGCACGCACGCGGCGCCGAGACCCGAGGCGCCGCCGGTGACGAGGAAGGTGCGTCCTTTGAGCTGCATGGCTGTCTCCGATGGAGGGAAGGTGAGGCGGACCCTACGGCATGTGCTGCTCGAAGATCATCGATCGCGCGGCGCGCCCCCAAGTGTGCTTGCTGACACTCCCCTGTCTCGGTCGGCCGCCGCTTCCATCGCCTAACGGCCCTCGGTCAATTACCTTCGGGGTCGCGCGCCGAGGCGCTCGAAAATACAGAGACCTACCGGGGAGCCGCCATGATGGTCGCATCGTCTTCGTCGTCGCCGGCAGACAGCTCCAAGGGCTCGGGCGCAGCGCCGGCAACGCCGCCCGCCACGATTGCGACGTCGACGCCTGGCGTCGCCGGCGCCCTCCTTGTCCTCTTGCTGGTGTCTGGCCTTTTCGCCGGCTGCATCGCTCCGCACGACGACGCTGAGGCGGCGGGGGCCACGAAGGCGCGCCCCGTGACCGTGCTCGAAGACGGCGCCGTCGCTCCCGCCTGGAGCGTCCCCTTCGGCGAAGAGTCGTGGCGCCGAGGGACGCAAGCGTCCGGCCGAGCGGCCGCCGTCGACCTGAGCGGCGCCGTCGAGCGCGTCGCGCACGCCCTGGCCGGCACGCCGGACGGCGCGGGCGCTCGCTTGCAGGCGGAGCGATACGCCGCCTGGTACGACGAGACCGGCCTGCGCTTCCGCCCGAACGGCGGCCAGGAGCAGCCAACCGCGACGCTGTCGTGGCGGACCGCGTCCGTCGCGCTCGCAGGCGCTGTCCTCTACGACGGGCGCGCGCCGCCCGCGTGGTCCGTGCGGGGCAACACCGCGCAGGCGCTGCTGTCGGCCGACGCGGGCCTCGTCGAGCATCACGAGCTCGACCGCCGCGGTGTCTCGGTGACCTGGCTGCTGCGCGAGCGGCCAGCCCAAGGCGCTGGGCCGCTGGTCATCGACGTGGAGCTCGCCGGCTTGAGCGCCGCGCACGCTGCCGGCGACGGCGCCCAGCTGACGGACTCACAAGGTGACGTCCGCGCCCACGTCGGCGCCGCCACCCTCGTCGACGCCGTCGGGACGCGGTGGCCCATCCCCACGCGCGCGAGCGACGGCGGGCTGCGCTACACCGTCCCCGCCGCTGTGCTCGCGAGCGCGCGCTTTCCCATCGCGCTCGATCCCTTGGTCAGCCCCGAGATCGATGTCGACGACAACACCATCGAGCCGCTGCATGGCTCGCAATACAGGGAAGAGAGCGCCTGGGGCAGCTCCGGCTACCTCGTCGTGTGGACCGACCAGCGTAATGGCGTTTCGCAGGTCTACGGCACGCTGGTGTCCAACGCGGGCGTCGTGATGTTCCCCTCCGGCATCGCCATCGGCACGACGACCTCCGACGCCGCCGATGTCGCGTTCAACGGCACCGACTTCCTCGTCGTCTACACCACCGACAGCGGTGCCACCGACATCGAAGGACGAATGGTGTCGGCCGACGGCGATGTCGCGGACCTGGTGTTCACCATCAGCAACGCGCCGGGGGCGCAGGAGAGCGCCAGCGTAGCGTCGCTCGGCGGTGAATTTCTCGTCAGCTGGAGCGATGATCGCAACAAAGGCGCCGAGACCGATCTTCGACTGGTCTACGACGTCTACGCTACCCGCGTCTCCGCCGCCGGTGCCGTCATTGGCAGCGCCTCGACGGGCATCCCCGTGAGCACGGCGACGGGATCGCAGCGCTTCGTCTCGCTCGCGGCCAGCGACAACGCCTACCTGCTCACCTGGCTCGACTACCGAAACAGCCAGTGGGACGTCTACGGCGCGCGGGTCAGCGCCAATGGCGCGGTTTTGGACACGGGCGGCATCGCCATTCGTTCCGGCACGCCGGCGAACGAGGGCGTCCCGCGCGTGGCCTCCAACGGCGCCGGCTACCTCGTGGTCTGGGGGGGCGACTCCGTCCAGGGCGCGCGGGTCACGAGCGCGGGGGTCGTCGTCGACAACACCACCCCCTTGAGCCTCAGCAGCATCACCGAGCCGGCTTATTCGTACGACGTGGCGTCCAACGGCAGCAATTATCTGGTCGCCTACGGACGCGAAGCCTGGGGGCTGCTCGCGGCGACCGAGGACATCGTGGTGCGTACCGTCGGCAGCGACGCCGCGCTCTCGGCCGCGACCGTCGTCGACCTCCCAGACGACGAGACACATTCATCGTTCCCGAGCGTGTCGTCCAATGGTGACGGTTATCTCGTCACCTGGGAGGCCGCGGTCAACGCGTTCCATTACGACAACGAGCTGCGCGGTGCCCGAGTCTCCAGCACCGGCGCCCCCCTCGACGACCCCGCCCTGCCGCTCACTACCGTCGAGAGCCAGCTCGTGCTCAGCGACGTCGCCTCCAACGACGCAGGGGTGTCCCTCGTCGTGTGGACCGATTACCGCGACCAGGCGCAATACATTTATGCGTCGCGGCTCTCCAGCGATGGATCGCTGCTGGACGCGCAGCCGATCCTGGTGGCCCCTCGCCAAAACACCCCCTTTCTCCTCCGCGCGCGTGTGGCCAGCGTCGGCGCGAGCTTTCTCGTCGTCTGGGAGGCGCGCGAGGACACCGACAGCGATGTGCGCGGTCGGATCATCGGCGCCGACGGCAGCGCCGGGAGCCCCTTCGCGATCAGCTACGCGTCGACCAACGAGTTTTCTCCGCAGGTGCAGGCGGGAGTGGACGGTTACCTGGTGGCGTGGACCGACTACCGGAGCGGGAACGCGGACATCTACGCAGCGCGCGTCTCCGCCGCCGGCGCGGTGCTCGATGCCGCCGGTATCTCGGTCGCCACGGGGACGACCGCTCAGAGCAGCCCGGCCATCGGCTTCAACGGCAGCCACTACTTCCTCGCGTGGAGCGTGGGGAGCTACCCGGCGCAGGACATTTACGGGCGGTCGCTGACGCTGGCTGGCACCCGTGGCGCGATCCGGGTGGTGTGCGACGACGCGGGGGCGCAGGCCGTGCCCGACATTGCGTCGAACGGCGACACCTTCCTGGTCGTCTGGCAGGTCGATCAACGCTTCCGCGCGTACGGAAACATCATCTCGGCGGCGGGTGAGGTGGCGAGCTCCTCCGGCATCCTGCTGTCGAGCGATTCGCCGAGCCAGATCGACGCCCAGGCCGCGGCCGAGCCGGGCGGCGACTACCTCGTCGTCTGGAGCGACTCCTCCAAGCGCGTCGACGACCTGGAGATCTATGGCACGCGCGTCAGCGGCAGCGGCGTGGTGCGCGATAGCGGCGGCTTCGGTATCGCCACCGATCCCGCGGCGCGCGAACGAAGCGCGAGCGTCAGCTTCGACGGCGAGCGCTTCGTGGTCAGCTACGAGGTGAAAGACCAGGGGGTGCGTGTGCGCTTCGTCGAATACGGCTGCGGCGACGGGCTCGTGGAGGACGCCGAGGTCTGCGATGACGGTAACCAGAGCGCGGGCGATGGCTGCGACGACACCTGCCAGATCGAGGACGGCTACGTCTGTGCAGGAGCTCCCTCGACGTGCGCCGACGTGAATGAATGTACCGCCGGGCTCGACAACTGCCACGACAACGGTGTCTGCACCAACACGACGGGGAGCTTCACCTGCGCCTGCGAGGCCGGCTACTCCGGCGACGGGGTCTTCTGCACCGACATCAATGAGTGCGCGAACGAGACCCTCTGCGGTGCCGGCTACTGTGACAATGAAGCCGGCAGCTACACCTGCGTGTGCGACAGCGGATACCAGAACAACGGCACCACCTGCGTCGACGTCGACGAGTGTGCCAGCGACCCGTGCGGCGCCGGCGCCTGCGTGAACGCGGCGGGTGGCTTCTCGTGCAGCTGCTTGACGGGCTACCTGTTCACCGGCGCCACCTGTGTCGACGTCGATGAGTGCCTCACCGGAGAGAACGACTGCCACGCGGACGCCCTCTGCACGAACACCGCCGGCGATTACACCTGCGCTTGCAAGGTGGGCTACACGGGCGACGGAACCAGCACCTGCGCGACCACCTGCGGCGACGGCATCCCGACCGGCAGCGAGGAGTGTGACGCCCCCGGCGACACGAGCGACTGTGACGCCGACTGTAGCGCCGTCGTGTGCGGCGATGGATACGCGAACGAGGCGGCGGGCGAAGCGTGCGATAGCACCGCCGGCTGTGATGAGTCCTGCCGGCTGGCGAGCTGCGGCAACGGCGCCGTGGAAGCCGGCGAGGCCTGCGACGATGGCAACAACGACAACACGGACGGGTGCCTCGGCAACTGCCTGGTCGCCTTCTGCGGCGATGGCGCCGTGTACGCGGGCGTCGAGCGCTGCGACGACGGCAACACCAGCAGCGGCGACGCCTGCAACGCCGACTGCCACGACGACAGCGACGGCGACGGTATCCGCGACGCTGACGAGCTCGATGACCTCGACCTCTCGACACCGCCGCCCGACTCGGACGAGGACGGAACACCCGACTACCGGGACGAGGACTCCGACGGTGACGGCCTGCCGGACAGCGTCGAAGCGGGCGACGCTGACCCGAGCACCCCACCCGTCGACAGCGATGACGACGGCGTACCGGACTACCTGGACACGGACAGCGATGACGACGGCAAGCTCGACGGCAGCGACGAGTGCCCCTTGAGCGCGGAGCCGACCTGCCTCGAGGACGACGCCGGCTCCCCAGGCGACGGCGGGGCGGACGCTGGTGGCGCGGACGCTGGTGGCGAAGGCGAAGGCGAAGGCGAAGGCGAAGGCGAAATTGTGGACGGTGGCAGCGGCGACGGAGGCAGCGCTCCCCCCCAAGGCTGCGATTGTCGCACGGGCGGCCCGGGCGGCAGCTTGCCGCTCCTGCTGCTCGGCCTGTTGCTAGCGGCTACGCGCGGTCGGCGGTGCGTTCACCCGGCGTGACGTCGTGGCTGTAGCCGCCCGCACTCGTCCCGCCCTACGAGCGTCACGTAGGGCGGGGGCTCGTCCCCCGCCTAGCTCAGGCTACAGGTACCGACGCAACTGATCACAGGGGCTAGAGAGGCGGGTGGTTCGCGATAATCGAGACACCCGCCGTGCCCAGCTACGATCCCCCAAATCAAGACTGCACGGGCAGTAGCGAAGGTCGGCTATCGGTCGCGCGATGCATGCTGGCGTCCCCCAGGCCAGGAGCCTCCCCCCATCAACGCATCAGATGCAGGCGCCGTCGCTCGAATGGCGTATTCGACGCGCTACCCCCGCTTTCTAGCTAGCAGGAGTGCCTCAAGACGCTCCAGAGGCAATCCCTCAAGCGTCCGCGGACGCCTCGGACGACGACGGACCGCGCTTCTTGCCGCGCTTGCCCTTGCCCGAGCTCTTCGGCTTCGCCTCGCGCGAGCGCTCTAGAATGACCTTCAGGTCCTCGAGCGTCTCGTCGCGCTCGCCGTCGGAGAGCCCGAGCAGCTCCTGCAGGGCCTCACCAATGGGATCGAGGTACTTCGTAATGTAGCTCTTCTTCTTCTCCTCGTCGGCCTCGCGGCGACGACGACGCAGGAAGCGCTGCAGGCGGCGGCCGCACTCCATGATGGCGAGGCGCAGCTCCTTCAGGATCTCGGGGTAATGCGCGATCGCCTCCTTGGACTCCGAGGTGTACGGCACCCAGGCGGACGCGATGTGCACCATGATGACGATGGGACCGAGCGGCAAGGCGCCCTTCGATTGCTGCACTTCGTAGGAGCGCCAGGGCGCAGACACGACCGACTTCGTCATCGCGCAGGCCGACAATTGGTATTGCAGCGGCACGCGATTGGCGAAGCGATAGATGCGCGCGAGCTCGTCGGCGGGCAGGCCCTTGCCGAAGAACAGCCCCGCCTCCACCTGGAAGGGGTTGCCGCGGTACACGGCCGGCGGGCGCGTGACGGCGGTGACGAAGAAGCCCTCCTCTTCGCTCGCGAAGGCGCCCTCCTCGTCGAGGCGCACCTGCTTGACACCCTTGGCGACGCCGGCCTCGTCGTCGGGGGAGCCCTCGCCGGCGGCGTCCATGTCGATGACGTCTTCGGCGCTCTCCTCGCCGTCGCTCGCGAACAGCTCGGCCTGCGCTCTGCCGTTCTTGCCGTTCTTGCCGTTCTTGGCGTCGGCGGCCTCACCCTTCGACGAGGGCGTGTCCTCGTCGTCGCTCTGGCCTTCTTTCTGCGCCTCGACGAAGAGCCAGTAGAGGCCCTTGACGATGGCCTCCTCGCCGATGGGCGAGAGGCAGTTGGTGGGCGGGCTCATGAGCTTGGTCGCCTGGATGCCCTTGTAGAGCTTCTCGGCGTCGTCCCGGTGCAGCTTGGCGGCGGGCTGGTCGCCGCTGATGCCGGCGGCGTCGGTGATCTCCTTCGCGGCCTGCGACGAGACGCGCGAGAACTCCGTCTGCAAAAAGCCCGACACCGACTGGCGCTTGGCGTCGGCGAGCAGGTCGATGAGCGTGCCGAGCTCGATGCCGTGCGGGTGGCGCTTGATCTCGCGCGGCTCCGTCGGCAGCTCCGAGACCACGCGCGGGTACTCGAAGCGCTCGCCCTTCGGGTTCGTGTAGTGGATGCGCGCGTGCGGGTTCG
>CAYLZW010000149.1:0-13533 GCA_964388085.1 uncultured Myxococcales bacterium
AGAACGGCTTCAGCTACGACGCGGCGACGAACCAGATCGCGTTCTGGGGCGCGTGCCGGCCGAAGCTCGACACGCCCATCGCGGTCTCCTACCGCACCTGGATCGATCTCACGGGCGATCCCGACGGCGGCGACCAGCCCTGCGGCGGAGAGTGCTCGGCGCCGTTCGTCTGCATCAACGACCAGTGCGTGTGCCCGTCGGACTGCGGCGGCAACCTCGGCCCCGGCCAGACCTGCAACCCGGCGACCTGCGAGCCCGAGTGCCTCGACGACTGCGGCGGCACCTGCGGCAACGGTCAGGTCTGCGACACGGCGTCGTGCGCTTGTACCTGCGACTGCGCCGACGACGCGGCGCCGCCTCCGGGCTATCCGTCGACGTTCGTGTGCGACACGGCGACCTGCCAGTGGAGCTGTCCGGCCGACGGCTGTGACCCGTCCACCAAGCCGGCGACCGGCAACTGGGTCTGCGGAAGCGACTGCACCTGGACCTGCCCCGACGACTGCGGCGACGCCGATATCGGCGCCACCGAGATCTGCAACCGGGCGACCTGTCAGGTGGAGTGCTCGGCGGACTGCAACGCGCAGTGCGACGGCTTCACCACCTGCAACACCGGCAGCTGCGCGTGCGAGTGTGTCGAGAACGCGACCTGCGCGCCCGGCTTCGCCTTCGACGCGGCCGCCTGTGGGTGCGTCTGTGACGCCGCCGCGCTCGCGTGCCCGGCGACGCACACGGCCGACCTCGAGAGCTGCACCTGCGCGTGCGGTGACAACTGCAACGACAGCTGCGGCGCGGGGACGATCTGCAACGCGAGCATCTGCGCCTGCGTGCCCTTCGGCGGCTGACGCGCTCCTACAGCAGGTCGCGCTTCTGTAGGCGGAAGCACGCGAAGGCGAGCAGGGCGGCGGCGTAACAGACGCCGTATGCCGCTGCTTGTGCGGCGCCGGCCACGTCGAGGGGGGCGTGGCCGCGCGCCCACGCGGACACATCGAAGCTGAAGAAATGCGGCAGCACCGCGTAGATGCCCTCGAGCAGCGGCCGCGCGTCGTCGAGCTTGCCGGCGTCGAGCAGCTCACGCAGGGCGAGCGTCAAGCGGCCGAGGATGAACACCGTGGTGGTGAACACGGCGCTCATGGTGCTCGAGGAGCCGACGCCGAACACGAGCGCGAGCGCGGCGACGATGAGCGGCTCGAAGCTCGAGAACAGCGCCGCGGCGGCGACGCGCGCGCCCGTGCCCGGCAGGCTCAGCTCGGAGATCACGCCCAGCACGACGCCGAGCAGCAGCGTGCTGGCGACGACGAGCAGCGTCGCCGTGAGGAAGCGGCCGAGCACCACCTCCGCGCGGTAGACGGGGCGCGCGAGGACATGGTGCACCTGCTTGGTCTCGATCTCGCGCGTCAGGGTCACGATGACGACGATGCCGGCGAGCGCGCTGGTCACGAGCGCGATGAACGCCAGCCCGAGGTCGATCAAGACGCGCGGCCCGTCACCGCCCGCGAGCTCGTTGAAGATGAGCGCCGAGAGCACGAGCGCGACGCCGGCGACGAGGAGGTTCAGGTACACGCGGCTTCGCAGCAGCTGCAGGAAACCGACGAACCCAAGGGCGGCGATGCGCGCGATCATGGTTGCGCCTCCGCGTCCTGTTCGATGAGGGAGGTCAGGTTGTCCTCGAGAGACGGCCGCAGCGACTCGACGGCGGAGATCTCGCAGCCGAGCCCGCGCAGCGTCGTCGCGGCCTCGAGCGGGTCGACGCCGTCGCCGGTGCGCAGCAGCCACGCGTGACCGCGCCGCTCGATCGTGCCGAGCGCCGCCGCTCCGTCTCGGAAGCGTTCGTCGCCGGCGCGAAACGACACCTCCCAGCCGACGGTCCTCGAGTCGAGGACGTCGGACAGGGCGCCGCGCTTGATGACGCGACCGCGCACGAGCAGGGCCAGCTCGTCACAGAGCGCTTCGACGTCGGGGAGGATGTGCGAGGAGAACAGCACCGTGCGGCCGAGCGCCTTCTGTTCGCGGATGATGTCGCGCACGAGGCGCCGCCCGAGCGGATCGAGGCCGCTCATGGGCTCGTCGAAGATGAGCAGCTCGGGCGCGCTGACGAGCGCGATGGCGATGCCGACCCGCTGCTGCATGCCCTTCGAGAACGAGCCGATCCTCGAGGTCCCGCGATGCTCCAGCTCCACCCGCTCGAGCAGCTGCTGGATGCGCGCGCTCGCCTCCGCCTTCGTCAGCCCGCACAGCTTCGCGTGCAGCCACAACAGCTCCTGTGGCGTCAGCGTCGCCGGCAGGTTCGGCACCTCGGGGAGGTAGCCGATCCGACGCCTGACGGCCTGGCCCTGCGGGGAGCCTCCGAGCACCTCGAGCGACCCGCCGCTTTGACGGGCGGCGCCGATCAGCGTCTTGATGGTCGTCGACTTGCCGGCGCCGTTCGGGCCCACGAAGCCGAACACGCTCCCTTGCGTGACGTCGAAGGTGACGTGCCGGAGGATCTCGACCTTGCGGCCGAAGAAGCCCACGCGGATGGTCTTCTTGAGGCCCCGCACGGCGATGGCGACGGAACGGTCCGTCATGGGGCTCCTCTCATGGCGCGGCCTTCGGTGGACAGCGGCCGAGCTCGAAGCCCAGCTTGCCGGTGGCGTAGGGAAGCCAGCACGCGCCCGCCTCGGGGACCCAGGGAGGCTCGTCGAGGATCCCCGCCTCGAGCAGCTCGGCGATGCTCTCGGGTCGCCGGTTGTCGTTTCTCAGGCGGAACACTTGCGACGCGTGCTTGAGCGCCTCCTGCTCGCAGTTCACGAGGACTCGTAGCTGCTCCTGCCCGCCGCGCAGCATCTGACTTCCGCCCTGGCCCGCCTGTCGCGCGAGGCCGCCAAGATCTTCGCGCAGCTCACGGCAGTTCGTCGTCTTGTTCGCCAGGCGGGCGGCGAAGGCCGTCAGGTACGATGGCCCACCCCGTCGCCGCGACTCACAGAAGACGCGCGCCGCGCTCTGGGCGTCGAGGGCGCCGAAGTACGCGACAAAGCCGCGTGAGAGGGGGACCTCCCAATTGCACTCCTGCTCCACGAGCGCGCGGCAAGGCACACACTTGCTGCGGACGTCGTCGGGGCTCGTGAAGTCGGGCAGGGGGCAAGCGTCTACTGCCGCGCGGCAGCTGTCCGGCACGAGGTTCTGTTCGGCGCTGTCGAGGATCTCTGCGGCCGCGCGGTGTCGTCCGGGCAGCGTCGCGAGCAGGATGCTGCCGTGGAAGTAGGGCGTGTCGAACGTCGGATCCAGGTCCGTGATGAGGTGAACCCAATCCTCTAGCCCGGCGTACTGCACTCTCTCGCTGTGCGGGGCGCCGATGAAATGGCGCGCGCGCAACCACGCGACGTCGGCGGCAGCAGCATGCCGCCCAAGAGAGACCGCCATCAGCACGGCGGCCGTGGGGGGCGCTCTCAGCGCCGGCTCGTCCACGTGCGGCTCGTCCGGGCCCGGAGCGACGAGGATGGCGCTACCGAGCAGCCCGATCGACAGCACCGGAGCCACAAACAGGCGGCGTCGCATCGGTCGCGATCCCAAAAAGGCGATCGGCCGCCGAAGCGACCGATCGCGACACTCGGTTCGAGCCCGACGTCAGTCGCAGGCGTTCGTCGTGTTCATCAAATCGTTGTTGTGTGTGATCTGCCAAGCGTCGGTGTTGACGGACGACTCCGAGCCCGTCGCGATGCCCAAGAAGGTGGGCGCGGTCGTCGAGGCTCCCGCCGTCGTCACGTACGAATAGCGGATGCGATCGCCCTTCGGGGACCAACCGGCGTCGTTCGTGATCGAGACGCAATCGAGCTGGCTGCAGCTGGTGATGGCCAGGTAGACGTCCTGCTCCGCGTAGTAGGACTCCTCGGCGACGTAGAGCGCCTTGAGGTTCGTCTTGGCCTCACTCTGCTTGGAACGGCACTGGAACTTCACGAAGTTCGGGATCGCGATGGCCGCGAGGATCCCGATGATGGCGACGACGATCATCAGCTCGATGAGCGTGAAGCCTTTTCCGAAGCGCGAAGAAATCTTGCTGATCATCCGACCTCCCGGTAGCCGCGTGCGGCTCCTTGAACACCACCGCAAACCGCGGGGGGAAACTTACCGCTGAGCGCCCATCGTTGAGCAGCTAGCGTGCCATGCAGTTGTTAGCGCAAGCGCGCGAGAAAAAGCCAGCGAGCGACCCAAGGTGACAAACTTTGTCGGCCGACGGCGGTCTGCATCGACAAGAAACGTCACCTGCACTCAGGCGCCACGCCGGCGCGGAACAGGTTGTTGTCCTGGTCGAGCGTCCACCTGTCGCCCGTCAGGGAGCCGATGCCCACCGCCGTGGCCGTGAACTGGTCGGCGCCGGTGGTGACGATCGAGTAGGTGTAGCGAGGGTCGGGTGCGTCATCGAAGAGGCTGTCCAGGAAGACTTGTTCCGCCGCGGCGCCATCGAGATAGCGATCGAACTCGGCGTAGTAGGCGCCCTCGTGCCGCGCGATCGCCTGCAGCATGACCCTCGCCTCCGTCACCTTCGACCGGCAGACGAACGACCGGTACGAAGGCAGCGCGATGGCCGCGAGGATGCCGATGATGGCCACCACGATCATCAGCTCGATGAGCGTGAAGCCAGGGAGCGACCCCGTCCGTCCGAGCGCACCCCTCCGCACTTGCCTCGTTGTCATGAGTCTCCCCGTCATCCACGTGCCCTGCGGTCACCCAGCGGGCAAGCCGAACGCGCGTAGAGCGCGCACAACGCCGCATGCAACCACCGGTCCTACATCGTCACCGGGGCTCGCGGCGGCAGATTGTGCCATCGCCTGGGGAGAAAGCTCCACTCTTTCCGCCGGAAGGCTTATAAGACCGGGCGCATGGCTCAATCCAAGGCACCCCCCTTCACGCTGTACGAGTACCGTCCCTCGCCCTTCTGCGTCGCGGTCCGCGTCGGCCTGAACGAGTGCGCGGTCCCCTTCACGCCGCGCGAGGTGGACCTCACGAAACCACGCACGGCGGCGTTCTTGAAGCGCAGCCCCTTCGGCCGCTTGCCCGCGCTCGTAGAGCACCGCCCCGGCGGCGAGCTCGCGATCTTCGAGTCGCCCGCGATCCTGCTGTTTCTGGCAGAGCGCTTTCCGGAGTCGACCCTCGGCTTCTCGGACCTCACCGCGCGCGGCGAGGCGTACTCGTGGCTCAGCTACATCAGCACCGGCTTCGCCGAGCAGCTCTGGACGGTCCTGCACGAGAACCACGTGTTCGACGACGCTGAGCGGAGCCCGAAGCAGCTCGAGCGTGCCGAGGGGGAGCTCGAGCGGAACCTCGACGTGCTCGATCGCCACCTCGCCCGGCGGGCCTTCCTGGCGGGCGACTACTCGGCGGCCGACACGCTCGCGACGCCGCTGCTCGATCTGCTCGACATGGTCGACGTCGACATGGACGCGTTCCCGCGCGTCCGCGCCTGGCGAGAGCGCCTCCGCGAACGCCCCAGCTACAAGGGCGTCTGGCCCCACGACGATGACTGAGTCTCTAGGAGGGGCGTAGGCCCCTCCTCGCCATCCGGGTCAAGGCCCCGGATGGCTCACCTCCCCCTCGTCGCTCCATGCGCTTCGCGCGTCGCTCCGTCCCTGGCGGGTGCCTGGCGGAACGAGCGCGGGCAACGTCAGGCGGCGTCGGTGCTGCCGGCGTCGTCGTCGCTGATCTCGCCAGCGTCGTCGCTCTCGCCCGCGTCTGGATCGCTGCCGGCATCGCGTGGGCCGGCGTCGATCAGCGCCTGGTTCACCCACTCGCCGCCTCTGCACTCGATGAACAGGCAGCTCGGGCCGGGAGCGAAGCAGCCCGACTCGCGGCAGACGACGCCCTCTTCGTTACACGGTTGGCCGACGGGGTTCGAGAGCGGGCTAATGGTCGGGCACTCGCCCGTGGCGCCGCCGTCGGGCGGCGTCGTGTCTCCGGCGTCGTGGCCGGCGTCGACGACGGGCTGTTCACCGGCGTCGAGCTCGCCCGCGTCCGTCGTTCCGCCGTCGGCGGAGCTGCCCGGCGCGCAGCCGGTCCACGCGATCAGGGCGAGCGGCGCGAGGAGCATGAGGTTCATTGACGTGCGCATGGAGGTCCCTCCGGTCGATGCTTCGTTTGCCACGGTGCAATTGCCACGCTGGACGTCACAGCGCATGTCATCTCAGGGGCTGCAGCACAACGCGCTGCCTTTGGCCTTCCCCGGGAGAAGGCTATGCTCCGCGCGATGCAGCCCGTCCTCGAGGAGCTTCTGCTCCGCGCCCGCCTGGTAGACGCACAAAGGATGCGCAAGGCGAAGGACATCGCGGCGGACACCGGCTGCACGCTCGCGCACGCGCTCGTGAAGATGGGCTTCGTCAGCGATCGAGGCCTCGCGGCGCTGTTGTCCCAGGCCCTGAGCCTGCGCGTCGTCGATCCCACCCGCGCCGACGCGGACGCGCTCGCCATCGCGACGCTGGCGGGCTCGGTCGCCTACCGCCTCCGCGTCCTGCCGCTCAGGCTGCGCTCGACGGCGGACGGTGAGTTCGTGTTCCTCGCCATGAGCGATCCGAGCGATCGCGACGCCGTGCGCGAGGTGGAGGCGTGCACCGGTCGCGAGGTCGTCCCCGCCGTCGCCGAGGAGCGGGCGCTCGAGCGAGCGCTCCGGCAGCACTACGCGCGAGAGGGCCTGAAGCCGGTGCCGGCGCGCCCGGCGCTCGACGACGACGACCCGCCGCTCGTGGTGGGCGTGCTCGACGTGCCGGCGACGACCGCCCCGTTGGAGGGCGCGCGCGATGACGATGTGCGCGCGCAGCTCTTGGCGAACGATGACGGCGCGTACTTCACGGAGTCCACCGAGGAGCTGATGACCGTGTACTCGCGGGCGCTCGCGCGGGCGGAGCGAGGCAGCGACGATCGCGACCTGATGTGGCTGCAGGAGCGCCGGGAGCTCGCGAGCGGCGCGGACGAGCAGCCCGTGCCGGCGGGCGTGGCGCCGTCGACGACCCCTCCCGCGGCGTGGCCGCCGAAGCCGACACCGTCGCCCGTCGTCGCGAGCTTCGAGGACGTGCGCACGGCGCCGCTCTCCAGCGAGAAGCTGGCGGCGCTGTCCGCACCTCCCGCGAAGCGGACCGGCGCGCGCTCGCTCGGCGCGGTCCCGTTCGCGCTGCCGCCGGAGGAGGAGCGAACCCAGCCGGACCTGCGGCCGGCGCTCGCCGAGGCCAAGCGGGAGCTGTTCCGCCCGCCGACGTGTGTCGTCGCCGACGATCTCGAGCTGCGCAGCCTCCTCGGCGTCGGGCTCGCAGGCTACCTCGCGGACCTCCACGTCGAGCCCTCGCTCTACGACGCCCTCGTGCTCGGCGACGAGCTGCCGCTCGGCTACGTCGTCGTCATCGCGCCGAGGGCCGATCCCGGCGTGGTGCGGGAGATCCAGCGCGTCAGCGAGATGGCCGGCGCGCCGCGCGTGCTCGTCGCGGGTGGTGACCCGGCGTTTCAGGTGGTGCCGGGCGTCGCGCACTGGATCGATCTGCTCGCCGTCGGCAAAGAGCGCTTGCCGGACGCCATCCTCGAGGCGCTGGCGCGGCTCGAGGAGCAGGCGATCGACGAGCGGGGCCTCGAGCGGTCATGAGCGCCACGGAGCTGCCGGCGCCGGGCACCGCGAACGCGAGCGGGGCGAGTGACAAGCAGGGCGCGCGCGAGGCTCTCAAGGCGGGCGCGGGGCTGCTCGTGCTCCTTGCCGTCGGAAAGTCCGCCGCGGGCCTCGTGCCCTTCGGCGCCGACGTCGTGTTCACGGCCGCCGCCGCGTTCCAGTTGTACGTGCCGCTGTGGCTCATCCAGCGCCGCGGGGAGCTGCCCGAGAGCCACTTCATCCACGTGCACGGGCTCCTCCTCGGCTCGGTGGCCGCCCTCCGTCGTCGTGTCGTGGAGGCGCGGAGGAGCGCAGGCAGAAGGGGCGCACGCCGCCGCTCCGGCCTCGAGGAGTGGCTCGCGCACTACGGCCGTGGCGCGCGGTTCCGCCCGCGCGCGCTCGCCAGTGACGTCGGCCGCGCGCTGCTCGTCGCCGTCATCACCTTCGCGCCGTTCGCGGTCGCGCATCACTTCTGGCAGGTGGCGATGGCGGGAGAGGGCGCGCACGTCACGTTTCGCCCGACGCTGCCGCCGGACCTGTGGCCGCTCCTGCTGAAGAACGTCTTCCTGGTCGCGCTCCCCGAGGAGCTGTTTTATCGCGGCTTCCTCGAGACCCGCCTCGAGCGGCTCTGGCCGACCAGGCGCTTCGTGCTCGGCGTCCCCCTCGGACGCGCCGTCATCGTCGCCAGCGCCATGTTCGCGCTCGGGCACTGGCTCGGCGAGTGGGGCAACCCCGCGCGCCTCGCGCCGTTCTTTCCCGCGTTCTTGTTCTCGATGCTGGCGAGGCGCGGCAGCTCCATCACCGGCGCCGTCCTCTACCACGGGCTGTCGAACGCCTTCTCCGCCACGCTGCTTGCGGGCTATCGCTTCCTGTGAGCGTCGGCGGCAGGAGCCCGTCGCGACCGGGGGGAGCAAGGATGGGAGGTGGCCCCACGTCGGGCTGTGCCCACGTGGGTGAGGGGCGCCCCTCGGAAGCCGTTACAGCACGTCGAGGTTCACCTCGAGGCCGATCATGGCGCCCTGCTCGACGAACTTGAGCGGACCGTTCGCGCGCGGCAGCTCGTCGTGCACCCTCCACGCGCGCCCGACCAGGTGGAACACGTTCGCGAGCAGCGCCACGCGTCCCTCGGCCGTCGCCATGAAGCCGGTGCCGAACAGGTGTGGGTTCAAGTAGTCGTGGATCCCCGCCTGCGTGAGCGCCACGTGGCCGCCGAAGAAGAGCAGAAAGCCCGACGCACCGACGGTGATACGCGCGCTGTTGCTGCCGCGCGTGGTGTCGAAGGGGAGCTGGTCCTGTGCCTCGGCGAAGAGCGTGATCGCCTCCATCACGCCGGCCTTGAGCTGCAGGTTGTAGCCATGCGACGCGGGCACGTCGGCGGCCGCCTTCGCGTACTCGCTGCCGAACAGGCGGCTGCGCTCGAGGAAGTACGTGCGATCGAAGTAGCGCGGCACGTAGGCGTCCGTGCCGATGTCGTACTCGCCCGAGAGATCGAAGCGCACGCCGAGCACATCGAACATCGCGGTCAGGCCCGGGTGCGCGCCGCCGCCGAAGCCGAGCCCCGTGCGCTGGCCCGCGAGCACGTTCAGATCGAGGTAGCCGATGAGCTTCACCGCCTGGTTGTCGAGCAGCGCGGCCTCGTTGTCCCAGCCGCCGGCGAAGATGACGCCCGTGTTCAGCGCGTCGTCGGCGTCGAGCGGGGCCGAGGCGTCGAGCGCCCAGGACAGGCCCGTGACCCAGATGCCCATCAGCTCGGTGCGTGGATCGATGTCGAGCTCGTTCGGCTCGAGCGAGGCCTCGGGCGCGGTGAACCACATGATCGGGCGGCCGTAGACGCGTCCGGCGAAGAAGCTCTGCGGCGCGAGCAGGTCACCGACGAGGACCTGGCCGCCGAGGCCCGCCAGGTTGCCCTCGAGCAACAAGCCGGCGCGGCGGATGGCCCCCTCGGGCGCGTTCGTGAACGAGGACACGACGCTGCCGTGCCCGACGTCCGACGAGATGACGCCGGCCTGCATGTGAAAGGGCTTCTTGTGCTCGAAGAGCCGGAACTGGGGGATGAGCGCGCTCATGTCCTGCATGGGCTCGACGGCGAGCCCGACGCCGGGGATGCCGATTGCGGACGACGAGAAGTTCCGCAGGTAGGCCGAGCTCGTCGGCTCCGTGCTGTTGACCACGAGGAAGGGCAGGCGCCAGCGCAGGCTGAAGGCGCGCCGATCGTCCGTGGTGGGCGATCCGAAGGAGGCCGCCGTCGAGTTACGGGACGAGTCCTGCAGCGTGGCCGCCCGCGACACCGCGCCGGAGATCCCGACGGACGTCGGCGCGTCCGCTCGCGCGCTGCCCGGCCAGGCCAGCAGGGTGACGATGCCGACGGCAGCGCCGGTGAGGGCCCCCCGCAAGAGAGCACGGTGCAGTCCAGGAGGCGTCATAGGTTCCTCGCGGTCGGGGGCGGTCGCGGCGCCGAGGCGTGCTGCAAGCATACCGGGTGGATTCAACACCACGTCAAAGGACGTGTGTCACCTCGCGCGGATTCACATGATCATTCGCAAGGTTGGCGTCCTCACCTGCGCGCACGTTTCCAGACACGGCGGCGCCGCTCGTCGGCGTTTTGCCGCCGCGGCGGGCAGCGGCTGCTGCCTATTGCCGTCGGCGCCGGGTTGTCTAGGATCGAAGGGCAGCCCGCCGTCGGCGCTTCGATCCGAGAGGACGGGGACGTCAGCCACTTCGGCAACGCGGCGGGAGCGCGCTTTGACGCGCGCGCGAGCGGAGAGGGGCGCGACCGGGATCCTCCGGCGGGCACCTGGCCATCCGGCCGCCGTCCCTCGCGTGCGTGCGGGAGCTCCCTCCATGAAGCCGGTCACCGTGCGCACGCTTCGCCAGCGGAAGCAGCAGGCGCCGATCACCATGCTCACCTGTTACGACGCGACCTTCGCGCGCCTCCTCGACGAGGCTGGCGTCGACATGCTGCTCGTCGGTGACAGCCTCGGCATGGTCATCAAGGGCGAGGAGAACACCCTCGACGTCAGCGTCGAGGAGATGGCGTACCACGTGAAGGCCGTCGCGCGCGGCGCCAAGCGGGCGCACATCGTCGGCGATCTGCCGTTCATGAGCTACCAGGCGTCCGCCGAGGAAGCGCTGCGGAACGCGGGCCTCCTGCTCAAGGCCGGCGCCCACAGCGTCAAGCTCGAGGGCGGCGTGCACGTCGCCGACACCGTGCGACGGCTCGTGCAAGCGGGCATCCCCGTCGTCGGTCACATCGGGCTCGTGCCCCAGAGCGTGAACGCCATGGGGGGCTTCGTCGTGCAGGGGCGTGATGACGCCGGCCGGCAGCGCATCCTCGAGGACGCGCGCGCGCTGCAGGAGGCCGGCGCGTTCAGCGTCGTGCTCGAGGGCATCCCGAGCGATCTCGCCGCCGAGATCACCGCGGACCTCGACATCCCCACCATCGGCATCGGCGCGGGCAACGCCTGCGACGGTCAGGTGCTCGTGCTGTACGACCTGCTCGGCCTGAACCCCACCTTCCGGCCGAAGTTCGTGAAGCACTTCGCCGCCGGCGCCAGCGTCGTCACGGACGCCGTACAGGCCTATCTCGACGAGGTGCGCGCGCGGACGTTCCCCGACGAGGCGCACAGCTTCGGTGGCGAGGAGCCGCGCAAAGGTCCTGCGCCCTCGCGCCCGCGTCGCTTGACGACGGTCCGCGCGAAGACCGCTTGAAGGTAGCGGCCGAAGGAACGACAAGCCCTCGTGGCCAAGCAGAAGAAGAAGCCCGATCCCGAGGGCATCGAGACCATCGCCGAGAACCGGCGCGCGCGGCACGACTACGCCATCGAGGTGACCTTCGAGGCCGGGCTCCAGCTGCTTGGCACCGAGGTGAAGTCCATGCGTGACCGGCACGTGAGCTTCACCGACGCCTACGCCATCGTGAAGGACGGCGAGGCGCTGCTGCTTGGCCTCAAGATCGAGCCGTACCACCACGGCACGCACGAGAACCACGAGCGCGACCGCACGCGCAAGTTGCTGCTGCACAGAAGCGAGATCGACAAGCTCGAGACGCTGGTGACCGAGAAGGGCAACACCATCGTGCCGCTGAAGCTCTACTTCAAGCACGGCTGGGCGAAGGTCCTGCTCGGCGTGGGCAAGGGCAAGTCCAGCGTCGACAAACGCCAGGATCTACGCCGCAAAGAGGCGGACCGGGAGGTCGCGCGCGCCATGCGCCGTGGCTGACGCACGCGCGCACGCCAGCCGCTCGTGTTCGCGGGCTCACGTGCGGGTCCCGCTTCCGCCGGGTAGCCTTGGCGGATGCCGTGGCGCGCGCTCCTTCACACGCTGGTCTTCCTGTCGCTGCTCGGCTGCATGGGAGCGCCTACCTTCCGCGACTGCGTGCCGGGCGACGGCGGCTCCGACGGCGATCTGGAGAGATGCCTGCCCGACAACGATCTCGAAGCGGTCGATCCGCCGGTCAGCGACGCCGACGCGGGCGTGGACCCGGTCACCGACTTCGAGATCGCGGCGTGCAACACGCTGGTCGAGGACGTGTGCGGCGCCGGCGATCCGCGGCCCTGCGGGGACGACGCCGCCTGCGCCGCGGCGACGCTCCTGCAGCAGTACGAGCCGAGCGCCTGCGGTAGCGCCCTCAGCAACGACGTCACCTACCCGACGTGTCGTCCGGGACCTTGCGCGCTCCTGGTGGATCGTGTCTGCGGCGGGCAGGCCGAGGACGCGGAGTGCAGCGCCGCGCCCGGTTGTCAGCCGGCCAGGGTCTTGCTCACGCGCTCGTCGTCGTCGGACGCGCAGGAGCGGGAGGACGCGCAGGCGAGCTGCAACGCCGCCCTCGAGGACGACGTCGTGTTCGCGCCCTGCCAGTAGCCGCGCCGTCGCTCACATGCGTACGTGGCGCGCGAAGGGCAGGGCGTAGACGGTGTCGCCATCCTGCACGCGCAGCGCGTCCGCCGTCTGCGCCGGCAGCTCCACGACGTGCTCCTCGCCGAAGCGGAAGTCGCTCCACACCGCTCGGAAGCAGCTCGCTTCGCTCTCGTGCGCGCTCGCCGGCGAGCCACGGCCGCCGCGTGTGCGGCTCTTCGCGGGCTGGCAGGCGATGAGGCCCTCGGCGGACTCCCCCGGCGCCTCGGCGATGTCGCGCGCGTCACCGATCCGCACCTCGCACTCCTTGGTCTGCGTGACCGGCCAGAGGTCGTCGGTGCTGGCCTCGAAGTGCGGGCCGCCGTCGAAGGGATCGATGCGATCGACCGGAGAGAAGCCGATGGACTCGAGCATGCGGCGGACGCCCTCGGTCTGCGGCCCGACCTTGCCGATGACGTCCTGCGCCTCCTGATCGAACAAGCTCGCGTAGATCATCCCCGTCGGGAACAGGCTGCGGATGAACTCCTTGTTGTGCTTCGACGTCAGGTCGGCCTCGCGGTAGTCCATGGCGGTGAAGCGGCGGCCGAGCGCCTCCCACAGCGCCGAGCGCCCGTTCTCGCCGAGCGGCGGGAGCAGCTCGGCGATGACGACGTCACGAAAGCGCTTCCGGTGCATCGCCATGAACACGAAGCGGATGAAGGAGAGCTGTTTGCCGAGCTTGCCCGGACGGCCGCGGTAGGCCGGATCGAGCACGAGGCCGCCGATCTCGGTGGGGCCGTCGTAGTCGAAGCCGATGCGCAGCACCTTGTGGACGAAGTGCCGATCGATGGTGTCGGAGTAGCGCTCCTCCTCGAGCACATCGAGGTAGATGTGCGGCGCCTCGCGCGTGCCGTGCTGCGCCATGATCTGGGAGGTGCCGATGACCTCGCCGGTGTCCGTGTCCTCCATGACGAAGAGGTACTCGCGCTCCAGCGGCTTTTTGATCCGGCCCGAGAAGCTGCGCGCGGCCGTCTCGAGGATGTTCTGTAGCTCCTCCTCGTTGTCCGGGAGGTTCACCGTGTTGAAGCTGCGCGCGAGGCGCG
>CAYLZW010000150.1:0-13481 GCA_964388085.1 uncultured Myxococcales bacterium
GCAGCAGGATCTCGCGGATCGCGAACAGCAGCCCGAGGATGACCGCCCACAGCACCGTCAGGATCGCGGTGCGACGCACGCGAGCGCTCATGAGCAGGCGGGTCCACGTCGAGGCCATGCGAGGAGCGACGTAGCAATGCGTCGCCCGCGAGGGAACCCGTGTTGACGCGACGCGCGCCCGCGGGAGAGAAGGCAGCATGCATGAGCCTCACCGCTGCCCGCGTCCATCGCCCCTCGTCGTCGTGCTCGCGCTCTTGGTCACCGGCGCGTGCCTCGCGGCGGGCGGCTGCGCGGCGGGCGGAGGCAGCGGCGCCGGGGAGTGCTCGGCGGCCAGCGACTGCGGCGCCACGACGTCCGTGTGCGCCGGCTGTCCCGAGCTCGCGGAGACGCTCTGCGCCGAGGGCGCCTGCGTCGAGCGAGAGGCCAACGAGGTCGACGTCAGCGCCGACGTGAACCTGCACCGCGACATCGCCGCCGACGTCGGGTCCTTCGTGCACGTCCTCGTCGCCGAGGCCGCGGCGGACGGCCCGCTCACGTGCGACAGCGCGTTCTCGGGCGGACGGGTCGCCGAGGGCGCCAACGTCCTCGCGGCCGGCTACAAGGCGGTCGAGGGCGGCTCCTTCCACGAAGGGGTGAACGTCGGCCGTGTCCCCGCGGGCGAGCTCTTGCTGCTCATCGTCGCTACGCGCGGAAACGCCGGCGAAGGGGACGTGCTCGCGACGGGCTGCGCCGGGAGCCTGTCCGCGAGCGCGCCTTCCCTGGACGCCGGGCTCGTACAAGTCGCTCCCTGAGCCTTCCAGAGGGCGTCCCGGGTGTACGGCCGCGCAGCCGTTGCGGCCTCCTGCCGGCGGACCTGCAGATTCCCCGATCGCGACAGCCGGGCTCCGCAGTCCCGTGCGCGGCGTTCCTTTGTTCGCTCGCGCGAGCGCTACGCGAGGTGCCGCCGTCGGCCGCGGCACGATCATTGATTAGAGACCGCGGCTGCCGGGGTTTCCCCAGCTTTTCCACAGGCTCTCCACAGGGCTCTCCACAGGGTCTCCACAGGGTTCGCACAGGCGATTCATGACGAATTTCGCACTCTGGCGCGCAACTTCCGGCGGCCTGCTTCGGATGGTGGGAAAGGCGGGCCACCTGGCCTGGCGAGCGCGGGAGCGAGGCCTATGTTGTCGATGGATCACTGCATCGGGGGCGATCTGGGCGGTATGCTGAACAGTAATTCAGGGACCGCCGTCCCAAGCGTCGAGGGCCGGGTGCTCTCGTTGCCCGTCGGATCGAGGAACAAGGGGTCTCTGCCCGCGGAGCCGGCCAGCGTGAGGTTCGCCTTCCAACCCCTGTCGGTGCCTCACGTCGTCCGCACGGTGGCCGACGGGGAGGGCGTGCTGTTCGTGCGCTTTGCCGCCCCCGTGGCCGGCAGCGACGTCGTGGCCGTACCCCCGATGCTCGAGCGCGAGGTCGAGCTCCAGCTGCAGGAGCACCGCCGCAACCAGGCTCGGGTCGATCGCGTGGTCATCGTCGGTGCCGACGCGCTGTTTGCCGGCAGCGCGGCCGCCACCGGCGATCCCGCGCTGGCCGAAGGCTGGAGCGCCGCCGTGGAGGCGCTCGCCAGCCTCTTTCTCTCGCTGGCCAAGGGCGAGATGCCCTTCACGTGGCGTACGCGGGGCGGCCTGTCCGGCACCATGCCGACGGCCCTGTCGCGCGCGCTGCTCGACGCCCGCGACCTGGCCACCGTCGAGATTGGCCTACCGTCGCTCGATCCCGCGCTGTGCCGGGAGCTCGAGGGCACCTTGGCCGCGCGCCCCGAGGAGCGCCTGCGGCTGGCGACGGCCGCGGCGTCTCGCGGGGTAGCGGTCCGCGGGCTGCTCGAGCCCCTGGTGCCGATGTTGAACGACCAGGTGGCCGTCGTGGAGCCGCTGCTGCAGGCGCTCGTCGACGCTGGCGCCCACCGCGTGGGCGTGCGCTACCTCGCGCTCACGCATGGCCGCGCGCGGGCGCTCACCCGGCGCCTCTCGCGCATGCACCGAGCGCTGGTGCAGGGCATCTTCTCGGACCAGCCCTGGCTGCCGGGCGATCCCGAGCAGAAGGGCCCGGGGCAAGGGGTCCATAAGCTGCTGCCGGCGACGCTTCGGCAGCGCGGCCATCAGCGCATCATCGACGCCGGCGCGCGGCTCGGCCTCGTCGTGGACGTGCTCGATCCCGTGCGTGATGGGCGCGAGGGGACGGAGGGCGCGGACGAGCCGGCCGCGCCCGAGGGAGAGCCGAAGCCCCGTGGGCGGCGCCGCGGTCGTCGGGAGCGCCCCCAGCTCGATCTGTTCCGCGCTCGGAAGTGAGCCGTCCGTTCCCGCGCGCGATCACCAGCGGTAGACGGGCTCGCTGACGACGACCCAGCGTCCGAACGCGTCGCGCACGTAGCGCTGGTTGAAGGCGACCCGCGGCCCTCTCGGCGCGGGACCGCCTGCGCCCGGTGGCAGCACCTCGGGCTCGAGCGCCGAGGAGCCGGGCTTCGCGCCGCTCGAGCGCCGGGCGGCCTTTTCGTAGCGCGCCCACGGATCGAAGTGCTCGTCGGTGAAGCCGTGACGCGCGAGCGCTTCGTGCCGGCGCATCTGCGCGAGCTCCGAGGAGCCGAGCACCCAGACGAGCACCGCCAGCGCGATGAGCCAGGGGTTCCACAAGACGCCGGCGACGACGAAGCCGGCCGCGATCCCCCGGCTCACCTTCACCGCCAGCTTGGTCCCGCGCACGAGGCCCTTGCGCCTCGCGAGGAGCGCCCGGAACACGCGTCCACCGTCCATGGGCAGGGCCGGCAGCAGGTTGAACAGGCCGAGCAACAGGTTCACGCCGCCGATCCACGTCATCCACCCGGGCGCTTCGGCGCCGAGCAGGAAGGCTCCGCCGAGGAAGGCCGCGGCGAGCGCGAGGCTGACGAGCGGTCCGGCGATGGCGATGGCGATCTCGTCGCCCGGCGAGCGCGGCGGGGCCGTCATCTTGGCGACGCCGCCGAACAGGTGCAGCTCGATGCCCTCGATGGGCACGCGACGACGACGAGCGACGATCGAGTGACCGAGCTCGTGCAGCAGGATGGAGCCAAACAGCAGCCCGGCGAGCGCGAGGCCGCCGGCCAAGCTGCCGTAGGGGAGGGCGATGAGCAGCGCCGCGAGGAACAAGCTCCAGTGCGCCGTCACCGGGAAGCCGGCCAGACGGAAGAGCTTGAACGAGGGGCCAGGGAGCATCGGTGCGGACTCCTTCTCGAGCAGGCCTCACGCGGCCGGCTCGGCCCCGTCAACGTATGCACCGCGGCGCGGGCGGCAATCGCGTCCGGCCGGGCGCTGGGACGCCCGTCACGCGCGCGGGATCTTGGCGTAGTCGGCGTTGAACTTCGCGATGCCGGCCTCGGTCAGCGGGTGCGCGAGCAGCTTGTCGATGACGCTGTAGGGGATGGTCGCGACGTGAGCGCCGGCGAGCGCGCACTGGACCACGTGCACCGGGTGGCGGATGGAGGCGGCGAGCACCTCGGTGTCGAACGCGTAGTTGTCGAAGATCTGCACACACTGCGCGATCAGCTCCATGCCGTCGGTGCTCACGTCATCGAGGCGCCCGACGAAGGGCGACACGAAGCGCGCGCCGGCCTTGGCGGCCATGAGCGCCTGCAGCGGCTGGAAGATGAGCGTCACGTTGACGCCGATGCCGGCGTCGCTGAGCGCCTTACAGGCCTTCAGGCCCTCCACCGTGCAGGGCACCTTCACGACGACGTTCTTGGCGATGGAGGCGAGCTCCCGGCCCTGGGCGATGAAGTCCTCGGCCCGCTCGGCGACGCCCTCGGCGGAGACCGGCCCGGGCGTGAGCGCGCAGATCTCGCTGATGACGTCGTGGAACTTCTTGCCGGTCTTGGCCACGAGCGAGGGGTTCGTGGTGACGCCGTCGAGCACGCCGAGGGCGGCGGCCTTCTGGATCTCTTCGGTGTCGGCGGTGTCGATGAAGAACTTCATGAGGGGCTCCTTGGCGCGCGGGGCGGTTCGCCGTCGAGGGCGGGCTGGGCTGTTGCGGACGAGGACGAGGGCGCAACGAAGCTCTTAGGGGGCGGCGAGCGTGCCGGCAATGCACCGAGGCGATCCACCGGCCGCTCTGGCACCCTTCCTGCGGCGCCGGTCCGCCACGCGCGGCGCCGCGCCGCATGCCCCCTCGGCAACCCACCGGACGCACGCTATGGAAACCGTCGTCATGACACGAACCTGCCGCTCGCTCCTCTCCGCCATCCGTCCCCGACGCTCGATCTTTGCGGCGGCAGTCGTCGCGATCGCGCTGCACAGCCCCGGCTGCGGCTGTGATCCGGACCCCATCAGCGAGGTGAAGTGCGAGTTCAGCGTCGAGGCGCAGGACGGTGACCTGCGGCTCGAGTACCCGCAGACCGCGATCGGCAACGAGCGCTCCCGCGTCATCACGATCTCGAACACGGGGAACCGCACGCTCGAGAGCTTCGAGTTCGCCTGGGACGAAGCGAACGCCACGCACTATCGCGTCGTGGCGCCGGACGACTTCCGCGTCGAGGTGAACGGCAGCGAGGTGTTGACGGTCGTGTTCCGGCCGCTCGCCGAGAGCCCGAACCTCGCCGCGTCGTTCACCGTGCGCCACTCTGCCGTGAGTGGCGTCGGTTGCCCGAGCTTCCGCGTGCAGGTGGACGGCTCCGCCTTCGAGCCCATCGAGATCAACGACGCGGGGCCGGACGCCGGCGAGGTCGACGACGCCGGACCGAACCCGTTCGATGGCGGGCAGGGCCTCATCGACGCGGGGGTCATCACACCTCCCGACGGTGGCGTGACGTTGCCGCCGGGCGCTCGCTTCCGCGCGCGCGGCGCCTTCCAGGAGGGCCGGGCCGGGTTCGCGGCCATCCCACTCGACGACGGCAGCGTGCTCGCCATCGGCGGCTACGGTGAGAACGGACAGGCCCTCGACAGCATCGAGCGCTTCGACCCGCGCACGGGCAAGAGCCGCGTGGTCGCGCACATGGCCGTCCCTCGCGCCGAGCCGGGCGCCGCGCGCATCCCCACGGACGGGCGCGTCGTCATCGCGGGCGGTCTCAGCGCCGTCAGCGACGGAGAGGCCCTGCGGCTGGTCGAGATCTACCATCCCGACGACGACACGCTCTCGTGCCCCGGCGCGCAGGATGACTGCGGGCTCGAGGACAACGCGCAGGGCCTCCTGCCGGTAGGCCGCATCGATCCCCTCGTTGTCGCCTTCGAGCCGACCGGTACGGCCGAGGTCGCGGTCCTGCTCGGACGCACGCTCGACGACGAGGGCGAGGAGGTCCCGGCGGCAGGCGGCTCCCTCGTGCCGCTCGCCGGCGCCGCCGCGGTCACGGACCTGACCGGCGCGGACGCGCTCGTGCCGAGGACGGACGAGGTGCGCGTGCTCCGTCGAGGGGACGGCGCCGTGCTCATCGCCGCCGGACGCACCGCCGCCGGCGCCGTGCTCTCGGACCTGGCCGTACTCGTGCCGCCGCTCCTGCAGGTGGCCACGCTGACGCCAGCGACGACGCCGCTGACCGCCCGCGCGGGCGCGGCGGGGGCGTTGCTCGAGGACGGCGATGTCCTGATCGCGGGTGGCGTGAACGTCGCGGGCTTCGGCGTCCCCGCCATGGAGCGCGTGCTCGATCCCTTCGCTGACCACGACGCGGTCGATGTCGACGTGGTCGCCGTCGACGGAATCGAGCTCACGACACGCTTTGGCGCCAGCCTGGTCACGCTGCCGGGCGATCTCGTGCTGCTCGCGGGCGGGCTCGATCGCGATCCGGCGCTGCTCACCGCCAGCGGCTCTGTCGTGCCTCGTCGGGACGCGGAGCTGTTCGTGCCCTTCGGCGCCGGCGGGCTGTTGCGCGTCAGCCCGGACAACGACCTCGCGGTGCCCCGCTTTCTGCATCGGGCGCTGCACGTCTTCCTGCCGGACGAGACCGACGGCGGGGACGACGCGGACGAGGACATCGTCGTGTTCCTCGGCGGCAGCTCGGTCGCCCCTCGTCGGGTGCCGCACTCCCAGGCCGAGCGCTTCCGCTTGCCGCGGAACGCCTTCGAGGTGTGGGGCCTCATGGGGCCCGGCACCGCTTTCGCCGCGAACGCTCCCGCGGCGCTGTACTCGGTCGGCGGCATCGACCCGCACACGGGCAGCCTCTCAACGCGCGTGCGCGCCTTCGACACCGTGAACGATCGCTTCCTCGACCAGGCGCCCCTCGACGAGCCGCGCCGCGATCACAGCGTCACGCTGCTGGCTGATCAGAACACGTTCGTCGTCGTGGGCGGACGGGACGCGTCCGGCCAGGTGCTCGCGAGCGCCACGATCTACAACCCGTTCAACGACTGGGCGGAGCCGCTGCCGGTGGCGCTGAACCGCGCTCGAGCGGGGCACTCCTCGACGCTGTTGCCCGACGGCGACGTGCTGCTCTGCGGCGGCCAGGGCGCGGGCGGCGAGGCGCTCGACACCTGCGAGGTGTTCGAGCCACCGTCCGACCTGCTCGACACCGACACCTACGACGAGGCTCGCTTCCACCTCGTCACGGGCCGCATGAGCGCCGGCCGCGTGGGCCACAGCGCCACCTACCTGCCGGACAGCGACGAGGTCCTGCTCGTCGGCGGCGGCGACGTCGAGACCGACCTCGTGCAGGCGGACCTCTACTCGGTCCAGGCCGGTGAGGTGAACGAGACCGGGCTGCCGAACCGCGCGCGCCGGCAGCACATCGCCGTGCACCTCGGCGGCGGCCGCGTGCTGATCGCGGGCGGCGAGACCTACCTCGGCGGCCTCACCCCCACGGCCGACGCCGAGGTCTACGTCCGCGCGAACGGCGCCTTCGTGCCCGTCGAGGACGAGATGAACCGGGCGCGCCAGGGCGGGCTCGGCATCGCGCTCGTGAACGGCGACGTGCTCATCACCGGCGGCGCGCGCACGGGCGAGGGAGCCTTCCCGACCCGCTCCATCGCGCTCAGCGAGCTCTACGTGCCGGGCCCCACGGGCATCGGCGAGTTCGTCGACACCGTCGACATCCCGCTCACCTACGCGCGCAGCGACGTGGCGGCGGGCGAGGTGTTCGGCGCCGGCCTCGCCGCCGGCGGGACGCACCGCTCGGGCCGGCTGCTGAGCGGCGACGAGCGCCAGACACCGCTCTACTTCGTGGACGAGCTGGTGAACCCCGATGAGGAGGACGGCGGCGTCTTGGACGCAGGCCCCTGAGCCAGCGCCCGCGCAGGAACCCGAATGACTCCGCGCGCTGAGTCTGTACGCTCCGGCGCTGAAGGACGACGGCGAAGGACGGACGCCCGTGAGCAACGGTTCCAACAACCAGAACGACAAGCAGCCCCCGAAGCAGAAGCGCCCGCAGGTGGCGCTCGAGTCGACGCTGGTGGCCTTCGGGATGCCGTACCCGCGCAGCGTCGAGGTCGGCTGGAAGCTCGCGCGCGCCGTTCGCTCGGCGGGCGCGGAGCCGAAGACCCTCGCGGTCATCGACGGCAGCATCTGCGTGGGCCTGCACGACGACGAGCTCGATCGCGTGGCCGGCGGTGACGACGTCATCAAGCTGAACGCGAGCGATCTCGGGCCCGCCATGGCGCTCGGCATCACGGGCGCGACGACGGTGTCCGCCACCTGCGCCCTCGCGCACGGCGCCGGCATCCAGGTGTTCGCGACGGGCGGCATCGGCGGGGTGCACCGGGACGCGGCCGAGTCCTTCGACGAGAGCCAGGACCTCGGCGCCATGGCGCGCTACCCGGTCGCGGTGGTGTCGTCGGGCGCCAAGTCCATCCTCGACCTGCCGAAGACGGTCGAGCGGCTCGAGACCCTGGGCGTGCCCATCATCGGCTACGGCACCAACGACTTCCCCGCGTTCTATACGCGCACCTCCGGCGTCCGGGTCGCGCACCGCGTGGACCGCGTGGACATCCTCGCGCGTGTCGTCATGGCGCACTGGCGCATCCACCCGAGCGTCGGGATCCTCATCGTGAACCCGGTCCCCGAGGACGCCGCGCTCGACCCGAGCGAGGTCGACACCGCCATCGAGCGGGCGCTCGCCGAAGCGCGCGGCGAAGGCGTCCGCGGCAAGGCGCTCACCCCCTGGCTGCTTCGTCGCCTACAGGAGCTCACCGACGGTCGCACCGTCGAGGCCAACGTCGCGCTCGCGGAGTCGAACGCGCGCCTCGCGGGCGAGCTGAGCGTCGCGCTGCATGAGCTCCAGGAGCAGCTCGCGTGAGCTTCGTAGGCGACCTCGGGCGGGAGCTCGTGCTCGCCTCCGGCTCCGCCGTCAGGCGCCGCCTGCTCACGAAGGCGGGGCTCACGTTCCGCGTGGACCCGGCCGACATCGACGAGTCGCCGCTCGACGACGAGGGCCCCTTCGAACGCGCCCGCAGGCTCGCGCGCGACAAAGCCATGGCGGTCGCCCAGCGCTGGCCGGGCGCGATCGTGCTCGGCGCCGATCAGGTCGGTGTCGTCGAGGGGACTGGCGTCGAGCTGTCCAAGTGCTGGGACGAAGAGGCCGCCGTCGAGCAGCTCCTCTCGATGGCTGGCCAGCGACATACGTTCTGCAGCGCGGCCGCGATCGTCACGGGCGGGCGCGTGAGCGCCGAGCTCGAGGAGCGCGCGACCGTCACCTTCCGCCCGTTCGACGAGGACGCCGCCCGCGCGTACGTAGCGCTGGGCGAGTGGCAGGGCTCGGCAGGCAGCTACCACCTCGAGGGCAGAGGCATCCGCCTCTGCGAGTCCGTCGAGGGGCCGGACAACGCCGTCTACGGCTTGCCGCTGTTGTCGATCCTGAGCGCGCTGCCTGACGCTTAGCGCGGACTCAGCGCGCGACCAGAGCGTCTCGTCGAGCCTGCCAGGCGAGGTCGCGCATGTCGCGGACCGCCCGCTCCATCCCGACGAGCACGGCCCGCGCGATGATCGCGTGCCCGATGTTCAGCTCCTCGATCTCGAGGATGGACGCCACGTCACCGACGTTGTCGTAGTGGATGCCGTGCCCGGCGAAGCAGCGCAGCTTCGTCTTCACGGCGGTCTTGGCGGCGTTGACGAGGCGAACGCGCTCCTCGTCGGCCTCGTCCTGCGTCTTCGCCTCGCAGAAGCGGCCGGTGTGCAGCTCGACCGCGTCGGCGCCCACCCGATAGGCGGTGGCCACCTGATCGACGTCGGGGTCGACGAACAGGCTGACCGGGATGTCGGCCGCCTTCAGCTCGCTGATGAAGCGCTTGAGCGCGTCCTTCTGGCCGGTGACGTCGAGGCCGCCCTCGGTGGTGAGCTCCTGGCGACGCTCCGGCACGAGGGTGACCATGTCCGGCCGCGCCTCGAGCGCCCGGCTCAGCATCTCGGGCGTGGCCGCCATCTCGAGGTTGAGCCTCGAGCCCACCGTCGCGCGGAGGAGGGTGAGGTCCTCGTCCTGGATGTGCCGTTGGTCCTCGCGCAAGTGGATCGTGATCTGCGCGGCGCCGCCGAGCTCCGCGAGGTTCGCGGCCCAGACGGGATTCGGGTACGGCGTACGACGGGCCTGACGCAGGGTCGCGACGTGGTCGATGTTGACGCCAAGGCGGGGGAGCAAAACGGGCGGCTTCATGACGCGCGTTGTATCACGTGACCCGGTAGCGCAAGACCACCGTCGCTGGATTGCCGCGACCTCGCGGTATGTTGCAGCAGAGATCCCGGAGGCCGCCCATGAAGTTCCTCTTGAAGCTCGTCGTGCTCGTCGTCGTCGTGGGAGGCGGGGTGGCCGCGTACACCTTCTGGGAAGACCTGACGCCCGGCGAGAAGTACCACATGGTCGACAAGGCACGGGCCGGTGACGTCGAGGGTTTCGTCGACACGGCCAAGTTCAAAGCGGGCGAGCACTTCGAGTCGCAGAAGCGGAAGGCGGCCGAGACGCTCAAGGAGCTCTCGGACAAGGCCGTGGACGCGACCGCCAACGAGGCGAAGAAGGCCGCGCACGCGAAGATCGACGAGGAGCTGGCGACGGCGTCCAAGGACGAGCCCGAGAAGGCCGCCAAGAAGTAGTCGTCGCGCTAGCGCTGTCGAGCCCGCCAGCCTCGAATGGCCTCGTCGAGCCGCGGCTGGATGGCGCGCTCGGCCGCCTTGGTCCACGCGCGGATGCCCGCGCCGTGCGCAGGGTGAGCGTCGTAGACGAGCGGGGTGCCGTCGAGGGCCGTCATGTCGGCGCCGATGGAGCGCAGGATCGCCGCCGGTCCGGCCGTGTCCCAGACCTTGATGCGGCGGCTGCCCGATAGGTAGAGGTCCGCGAGGCCGTCGGCGATGAGCGCGGCCTTGAGCCCCACGGAGCCCTTGCGCACGACGCTGCCGCCGCCGAGCACGTGCAGCATCTCGTTCGTGAGCTTGCTCGGATGAGAGCGGCTGACGGCGGCGCGCGGGCCCTCCTTCGGCAGCGGGCGCTTGTTCGAGGTGAGATCGACGACGCTGCCGTCTCTCTCGACGCGCTCGCACAGCTTGCCCTCGGCCGACGTCAGCCCGCGCCACAGGACGCCGGTCTCCGGCTGCAGCAGCACGCCGAGCACGGGCTCGCCAAAGGCGCACAGGCCGATCATGACGGCGTAGTCGGCGTTCCCCTTCACGAAGTCCGAGGTGCCGTCGAGCGGGTCCACGAACCACGCGCGGGGGGCCGCGGGGATGGTGGCGCCGGCCGTCCAGGTCTCTTCGGTGACGACGAGGTCGCGCGGAAACTCGCTGGTCAGGCCGGTCCGAATGACGCCGTCCGCGGCGAGGTCGGCGGCCGTCACCGGACCTTCGCCGGCCGGCTTCTCCGTCGGGTTCGCGCGCGCCTGGTCCCGCACCTTCAGGATCGCGGCCGCGGCGTCGGCGGCGAGCGCGCACGCCACGGTGAGCTCGTGAGAGAGGTCCAGCGGGGGCGGCGGACGGACCATGACGGTCTAACGGTGTAGCAACTCAGTGGTGTAGGAAATCGTGGACCTGATTCAGGAGCAGCTCGCGCCCGTCGCCCGAGCGGATGTCGAGCTCGCTGACGTCGATCTTCAGCACCTCGAGGCCGTACTTCGACTCACAGATGTTGGGGAACGCCGAGTAGTAGCCGTTCAGCCCCTCGAGGAACGCGGCCTTGATGGCGCTCTCCTCGGCGCGACCGCGGGTGGTGATGCGCTCGAGCAGCTTCTCCACCTTGGCCGTGAAGCAGATCACCTTGTCCGGACGGTGCAGCTCGCGGTGCAATCGGTCGAAGTACTCGAAGTACAGGTCGAGCTCGCGGCCCTCCATGTGCCCAAGACCGTGCAGGTACTTCGCGAACACCTCGGGATCTTCGTAGAGCGTCCGGTCCTGAATGGAGGACTTGCTCACGCGCGAGATGAGCTCGTGGTGCTGTACCCGCTTGATGAGGAACTCGAGCTGCAGCGTGAAGCTCCACCTCGACATATTGCCGTAATAGGCCGCCAGGAAACGGTTATCGATGACGGGCTCCTCGAAGAGCTCGAGATCGAACGTCTGGCTGATGAGCTTTGCCGCGGTGGTCTTGCCGGCGCCGATGTTGCCGGCCATGGCGACGAAGAGCTTCTTGGCGGGTGGGCGGTACTGCATGTTTTTCGTGCCCTCGGCGGCGGGGATTACTGCGCCGGGGGAAGCATGGGAACCGACTCCAACGGATCGGCCGCCGACGACGGGACGTGTCGGTCAACGGACGGGTGCGATAGGTGACTACCTGTTGACGTCGAAGGGCATCGGGTAACCTCGACGACGATGACCTCACGAGCCAGCACCCTTCGCCTTGTGCTCTCGATCGCTGCCTGCAGCGTCGTGCTCGTCGCTTGCGGGAACGGTCTGACCTTCGGCATCGCACCGGGAGGGCCTCCGCCGCCCGAGCCGCCGAAAGACGCAGGTCCGATCATCGACCCGCCGGCGGAGGACGCGGGTGAGGATCCGCCGCCGCCGCCGGACGCGGGTAGCGGCTGTATAACGACGACGGTGCCGCTCTCGCCCGACGACGATCTAAGCGAGTTCTCGAGCGCCGGGATCGCGACGTTCTTCTCGACCGGGCCCAACTGCAAGACCTGTCATTCGGGCCGAAATCCAGAAGGGCAGGGCCTGACCTGGGGGGCGACCGAAGACGCGGAAGAGGCCTGGTTCGAGGCCGTCTCGGCCCTGCTGACGCTGCCGCGGAACGACGGCCTGCCGTTCGAGCAGACGACGCTCTACGCCGCGTTCAACGGCACCGCGCCGGCGCCGTACACCGGCCAACACCCGAATAACGACGCCGCGAAGGCCGCGCTCGAGGCGTGGCTGAGCCTCCGCGAGGAGGGCATCACCGAGACCGTGTGCACCGACGCCGGCCCTGGGCCTACGCCCGGCACCGACGCCGGGCCCGGGCCTGGACCCGACTGCACGCCGACGATCCCGACCGAGTCGGAGAGCGAGGCGAAGTTCATCGCGCTCAACCTCGGCACCACGTTCGCGCTCTGCAACGCGTGTCACGTCGGCTCTACGAAGCAGGCGACGGCTACGCTGCAGGCCTGGGGGGCGAAGGAGAACACCCCCGCCGGGTGGCACGTAGCGTTCTGGGGGAAGGCGAAGCAGGAGAACTTCGCCACCGACGTCACCCAGAGCGTCCTCTACACGCACTTCAACGGCTATGACGGCACCCATGCCGTGCGTGCGACCGAGCGTGACTCGACCGAGGAGTGGCTCGAGTACGCGCTGAACGGCGAAGTTCCCGCCGGCTGCCCGTAGCGGCGCTTGGCTACTCGGTGAGCGACGACACGATGGTGCCAATGGGCAGCAACATCGGCGGCTGCTCGATCAGGGCGGCGAGTCGGTCGAAAGCTTGTCCTCGGCCACGATACGGGCCGGGATAAACGCCTCGTCCGGGAGCTCACGGCGCGCTTCCATAAAGAACAGCAAGGCCTGCTCGACGACAAAGTTCTTCTTGAGGCCGTTCGCCTCCGTGAAGCGATTGAGCTGGTCCTTCGTCGCCGCCGACACTGTGGCCGAGATCTGCGTCGGGCTGCCCATGACACCTCGCTAGAAAAAACCTGGAAGCCCTAGCCTAAAGTATCGTCCAAAACCGACCGGCCTCAGCCCGAAGCCTAAACCCCGAGAAACAATGCGGTTCCCTTTGCGCCTTTGCGCCTTCGCGGCTTTGCGTGAAATTCGTTCTGGACAGCGCGGCAGCCGCCTAGACCGCCCGCGCCAGCCCAGGCGTCCCGGACGACGACGCCAGCGCAAAGCGATCCATCAGCTCCATAAAGCGCTGAAAGTGCTCCCGAGCGTCATGCGGGCCCGGCGCCGCCTCCGGGTGGTACTGCACGCTGAACGCCCAGAGGTCAGGCGCCGAGATGCCCTCGTTGGTGTCGTCCGAGAGGTTCCTGTGGCTCTCGCGGCCGCCGTCGCCCAGCGTCGAGGGCTCGACCGCGAAGCCATGGTTCTGTGACGTAATGAGCACGCGAGCGTCCGGCGTGAGCACGGGCTGGTTGCCGCCGCGGTGCCCGAAGCGCGTCTTGTACGTCGTGCCG
>CAYLZW010000151.1:0-13440 GCA_964388085.1 uncultured Myxococcales bacterium
ATCGTCCGCCATGAGCGCTCGCGTCCTCGTCGTCGGCCGACATGAGAACCTCACGGATCGCGTGGTGGCGATCCTGCTGCGCCATGGCTTCGAGGCGCTGCCCTGCCTCGAAGACGAGAGCGCGCTCCGCGCCATCGCGGCGGTCAGCAAAGAGCCGCTGGACGTGGTGCTGCTCGGCGGCGTCATCGAGCCCGCGTCGCGCTCGAGGCTGCTCGAGGCGGTGCAGCTCGATCGACCCGGCGTCCCCGTCGTGGAGCACTTCGGTGGCTTCCACAACCTCGTGAAGCGGATCGAGGCGGCCCTCGTGCAGCGGGCGGCGACCCGCTAAACGGTTTCCGTGATGAGCCCACAGCACGCGCGCTCCCTCTGCCTCGGCGTGATCCTCGCGCTGACGCTCGGCTGCGCGTCGACCGAGGTGCGCGGCCGCCACGTGACGCGCCTCGGCCCGCTGAGAAGCGCGCCCCTCCACCCGGCCGGCGCCGCCGACGAGCCGCTGCTGCTCGAGGCCGGACGCGATGTGCTCGACGACGCCGAGCTCGCGCGCATGAAGGGAGAGCTCGCCCGCTACTTTCAAGACACCACCGCGCGCCTCGCGAACGAGCACGCAGCCACGACGTCGGCGCGAGGGCTGGCGCGCGTTCAGCGCTGTACGCTCTCGGCGTCACCGACCCCACGCGCGACCGTGTACCTGGCGCGCTGCCGCGTAGCCCTCGAGGTAGAGGGCGTGCCGGTCGCCAGCGTGGAGGCGTCCGCCGAGCGACGGACGCGCGCGCGGGCGGTCAGCGAAGCGCGGGCCGCCGAGATCCGTGCGCTGACCCGCAACCCGCTGCTCGAGTACGACGACGCCCGCGGCGCGCTCGAGAGCGCCCTCGACGAGGCGCTGCGGCTGCTCATCACCGGCGCCGCGCCCGAGCGGGACGAGCTCGACCCGCTCGGCGCGCCGGCCGTCGCCGTCGATGAAGCCGCCATGCGGGAAGACGCCGTCCAGAGGCTCGCGAAGCACGAGGGGCCTGCCCTGGCGGCCGCCTGCATCGATCTCGGGCGCTACGGCACCGCCGCGGACGGCATCGCCCTGGCCGCGCACCTCGACGACGACAGCGCGCTCGTGCGGCGAGCCTGCGCGACCGCCATCGGCGAGCTCGGCGCGAAGGACGCGTATCCGGCGCTGCAACGGCGCTCGGCCGACGTCGACAAAGCCGCCGGCGCCGCCATCGAGCTCGCCAAGCAGCGACTGCGTGCGCTCTACCCCGACCTGCCGCCGGACGAGCGTCCGCCGGAGACGTCCTCGAAGCCCTCGAACAGCTCGACGGAGGGCGGCGGCGTCTGAGGCTCCACCCCCGCGGCGCGCACCTCCGCGTCGACGTGCTCCCAAAAGCGCGCCTGCTCGAAGCGATGGAAGCTCGCCAGCGCCGCCCGGTCCTCGTCGAGGAGCTCCATGCAGCGGGTCAGCGCGCCGGTCTTCTTGAAGCCCGCCTCGAGCTTTCCCTTGAGCTCGCCCGCGGGGAGGCCCTGAATGAACGTGCGCATGACGTCGCGCGCGAAGCCCGTGTCGACGGGCGTGAGCGGTAGGTAGCGCCGCGGCTCCTTGCGGATCTGGTCGCGGGACTCCTCCTCGTCGGAGAAGCCCGGCACCACCGAGAGGACCTCGCCGCTCAGCAGGTCGAGGAAATTCTCCGTGCCCGTGGCGTCGCGAAACGCCAGCTCGAGATCGGCCCAGTCCACGTCGAGCTTGCCCAAAGCTGGCTCCCGCTTGCGCTACAGTCGGGGCCATGAGCGCACCCGAACGTCGCGGTCACGTTACATTCGCTTCCGCCGCGGATCGAAAATTCTCCCGTTCGCTCGGGCGAGCCCTGGGTGAGGGCTCCCGCCCGCGCGCGCGCGCCGCGAAGCTGCCGCGGTGACCTCTCCCGACCTCCCGGCCCCGAAGCGCCCGCCAGGGCGGGTGTGCGCCGGCGAGCCGCTGCCGCCCTACCGCTATGTGCCGGACGGCGCGCACCCACATCCGGTCACGTCGAGCGAGGGGCACTTCCACGGTCGCACGTTCAGCGCGCCCGAGCCCGTCAGCGAGATCGCCTGGATGGTGAACCCGCTCTGGCTCTACGGCGTCGACCTGTTCAACAACCGCTTCTACTGGGAGGCGCACGAGGTCTGGGAGCCGCTGTGGCGCGCGCTCGACAAGGCGGAGCCGCCCGGCATGTTCATCCAGGGCTTGATGCAGTGCTCGGCGGCGATGCTCAAGGTTCACCTCGAGAACATGGAGGGCGTGCTCGCGCTGTGGGGGAAGGCCGAGGTGCGGCTCGGCCAGTGCGCCAAGGTCAGCGACGAGCTCTGGGGCCTCCCGGCGCGAAAGACGTTCAAGGCGTTCTCCCGCTACTTCGCGCCCGCGCAGCACAAGGGGCGCGTGCCCCGGCTCGAGGACGCGCCCGTGCTCAAGCTCTCGCTGTGATCACGAGGTGTTAGCGACCGGGACGCCCCCGCCGGGTGGGGCTCCGACCCACGCGCGAAGCCGCCGGCCAACCGTTTGATCTTGAAGGATGTTTCGGAACCCTCCGGAATGGCAGGAAAAGTGCTACCTCCGCGCACCATGTCGTGCACGCATTGCCTCCCCGTCGCCCTTCTCCTCGCCAGCGCCACCGCCGTCGCCGCGCCGCCGACCCTCGAGGATCGCTTCTCGCCGCGCAGCTACGTCTCCGCCGAGCAGCGCTTCCTCGTCGACGCCGCGCTCGACCACCTGGCCATGCGCGCCGCGCCCGAGCGCACGCCGGCGGAGATCGCGCTCATCGTCGAGGAGGCCGCCGCCAAGGTGGCGGTCGGCGACGTCGTGTGGCCACGCGTGAGCGCGTCCGTGCTGGCGCGCCCGCACGGGCTGTTCGTCGTGCGCTTCGCCGAGGAGCTGCCGCGCTCCCTGCTCGTCAGCCTCGCGCGTGTGGTCGCCGAGGACCCGTCGGTCAGCCATGTCTATCCCGGCCTGCGCCGGGCGAGCGGCCGGGCCTTCACCGACGAGCGCCTCGTCGTGACGGCGGCCCCCGGACGGATCGACGACGTCAGCGCCAAGGTCACCGACGCCGTCGGCGGCCGGGTGCTGCGCCGCTCGCTCGTGCCCGACACCGTCGTCATCGAGGTGGGAGCGCCCTACGCCTACGACGCGGTCGAGGCCTCGGCCGCCCTCGCCTCCGTCGGCGTCGTCGGCCTGGTCTCGGCCGAGCCCGAGCTGTACCGCGAGTACGCCCTCACCGCCGTCGACTTCGACGACCCCATGCTCGCGCAGCAGTGGCACCTCACGCGCAGCGCCGGCGACGTCGTGCCGGGCAGCGGACAGATCTTCGCGCCCGCCGCCTGGGAGCTCACCGTCGGCGACCCGTCCGTCGTCGTGGCCGTGTTCGACAGCGGCACCGACGTCGATCACGAGGACCTCGCGGCCAACGTCGTGGGCGGCTTCGACGCCGTCACCGGCGACGACGATCCGCGCCCCGAGTGCAGCTGGTCGCAGGACGGCCGCGACTACGCGCCGAGTTGCCCCGACGACAAGCCCTTCCGCGAGTCGCACGGCACGAGCGTCTCGGGCACCATCGCGGCGGTCGGCAACAACACCACGGGCGTCGTCGGCGTCTGTCCGGGTTGCTCGCTCTTCCCCGTGCGCCTGCTCGGCGACGGCATGGGCTCAGGCCTGACCACGGCCGAGGCGTTCGTGCGCGCCGTCGACGAGGGCGCCGACATCATCAACAACTCCTGGGGTCCGGGCGCGAGCATCTACTTCCCGCTCTCGGAGGCCGAGCGCGACGCCTTCGAGTACGCGCGCACGGTCGGACGCGGCGGGCTCGGCACCGTCATCATCTTCGCCGCCGGTAACGACACCAGCGACGTGGCGCTCGACTCCTACGCCTCCTGGCACGAGAACATCGCCGTCGCGGCCTCGACGAACCTCGACGACTTCGCGCTGTACTCGAACTACGGCCGGCAGATCGACGTCGCGGCGCCGAGCCACGGCGGCGTGTTCGAGGAGGATGACTACGGCATCGTCACCACCGATCTCAGCGGCGAGGAGGGCTACGCCGAGGGCGAGTACAACACCGGCTTCGGCGGCACGAGCGCGGCGTCCCCGGTCACCGCGGGCGTCGCGGGCCTCGTGTTGAGCGCGAACCCGAACCTCACCTCGGCGCAGGTGCGCCTGCTCTTGACGTCGACGGCCGACAAGATCCTCGCCGACAAGATCGACTGGGAGCAGGCCATCGGCCAGGACCTCGGCGAGCTGTTCGCGTACGACGACCAAGGCCACAGCATCGGCTTCGGCTTTGGCCGGGTGAACGCCGGCGCCGCGGTGCTGGCGGCGAGCACCTCATCGCTCCTCGGCGGCGCCTGCGACGCGCCCGGCTGCGCGCTGTGCGACGCGGCCTCGAACCGCTGCCTGACGTCGTGTACGGAGCAGAGCGAGTGCCCGGACGGCTCGACCTGCAGAGACGGCGCCTGCCAGCTGCCCCGCCCGAGCTACACCGCCATCGGTGAGCCCTGCAGCGCCTCGTGCGCGGGCTGCGTGCCGGCCCTCGACAGCCAGTTCGAGGCCACCGAGGTGTGTACCGACGTCTGCGAGAGCGACGACACGTGCCCCACCGGCTTCGACTGCCGCGTCCCGCAAGCGGGCGGCCCCGCGCTCTGTATGCCCGGCAGCCGAAACGCGGGCGAGCCCGCGGGCATCTTCAACTGCATCAGCGACATGGTCGGCGTCGGCGTCATCGTCGAGAGCGAGCAGCAGGACCGTATGTGCGGCGATGTGTGCTTCTTCGACGAGAGCTGCGCGTACGGCTTCCACTGCGGCGCGGCCAACTGCGAGTGCAGCGCGGGCTCGAACCGCGGCTGCTGGGAGTACACCTGCGACGAGGCGTCGCCGGGATCGAACGGGAACTTCCCCGCCGCCGTCTGCTTCCCAGACCCCGGCTTCGGCGCGAGCTGCTCCGCGGACATCGACTGTCCCCAGGGTGACTACTGCAAGGGCGGCGCGTGCGTCCTCGACGATCGCGCGGGCTGCGCGGTCTGCGGCGGCTGCGCGAGCAGCGCGGACTGCGGGCTCGGCGGCTACTGCACCGGCCTGCGCGACAGCGACGTCGGCACCTGCACGAAGCTGTGCGTGACGAACGACGACTGCCCCGGCAACAGCGAGTGCCTCGACTGGGACGGCGGGCGCGGCACCATGCGGGTGTGCGGCTCGGACGTCCCCGCCACCGGGGACGCGTACTGCGCCGAGGGCTGGACGTGCGAGGTGGCCTGTCGTGACGACGTCCCCTGCGAGGAGGGCAAGGTCTGTGCGGACGGCGCCTGCGTCGTCGACGTGCACCACGGCGCTGACGCGGGTCCGGACGGCGGCTCGCCCGGGGTCGTCACCGGCGGCGGCTGCGCGCAGAGCGACGCGTCGTCGAGCGCGTGGCTCGGCTTCCTGCTCGTCGGGTTGCTGGCGCTCGCGCGTCGGCGACGCTGACCCGCCTCAGCAAGGCACGCCGGGCGGCGGCGCGCGCAGATAGCGTCGACAGAAGGACTCGACGCGGGCCCACGCGTCGACGGCGTCCTCGGGCGTGAGCAGGTGGCCGCTGTCCGGGTAGCTCACGCGCTGGACGCGGGCGGCGTCCGGTCCGTAGCGACGCTGTAGCGCGGTCTGGAAGTCCAGCTCCGGCAGCGGATCGACGACCTCGTCGAGGTCGCCGTGCATCATCAACAGCGCGGCCGGGTAGAAGCGGTCGGGGTGCGCCGCCGGGCTCTCGTCCTGCTCGAGGTCCCACGCGGGTGAGCCCGAGATCGAGACGACGACGTCGAGGCGCGGGTCGGAGACGCGCGCCGCCAGCGCGGCGAAGCCCCCGAGCGAGAAGCCGATGACGCCGGCGCGGCCCTCGGGCAGCCAGCCGCGCTCCTGCAGCGCGTCGAGGACGCTGCTGACGTCGCTGGCGGTGCCGCGCACGGCGTCGAGGAAGGCGCGCTCCTGGTCGAGGGGATCGTCGAGCCGATCCATCAGCGCCTGGCGGAAGCGCGCACCGTGGCCCGGGGCGTCGAACGCGATGGCGAGGAACCCGGCGGAGGCCAGGCGCTCGATGTCCTCGAGGAGGTCCTCCTTGGCGCCGCCGAGCCCGTGCAGGAGGAGCAGCACGCCACGCTCGGCGGCGTGCGCGGGCTCGCCCTCGCAGCACAGCACGGCAGCGGCCGGCCCGAGCTGCAGGGACGCGCGCGTCGGCTCCAATCGCGCTAGAGCTTCGGGCCTGCGCCGCCGGGTCCGGCGCTGCGCGCCGCGGCCGCGAGCTGCTGGTTGATCTGCACGAAGGTCATGCGCAGCTCATAGAGGACGCCCTCGATGAGCTGCGCTTCCTCCGGCGTCAGGTTGCCCTTCGTCTTCGCCTTCATGAGCGAGAGCACGTCGATGGTGTCGTGCGCGGCCTCGAGCTGCAGCTCCCGCTGCCCGCTGTGCGGCATGGGGATGAGGCCGAGCTGCATCATGCACTGCTGCGCCAGGCTCTGGACGAACACCGAGAAGGTGAGGCCTCCGGTGTCATCGTCCTCGTCGGCGCTCGGCGTCGCGCCGGCGGGGGGCTCCGGGCTCAGCTTCGGCGCCGCGGCGGCCTTCGCGGCGGGAGAAGCCGCCTTCGCGGCGGGAGGCGGCGCGGCCGGCGCCGGCGCCTCACGGGGGACGGCCCCCTCGCGCTCCTCGCCCTCGGTCGTGAAGCGGCGGCGGTCGACGACCTTGAAGCCGCGCTGCTCGCCCTCGCCCTCACGCTCGGCCATCTCGCTCACTCTCCGTCGTCGCTGCTCGCGCCGTAGATGCGCGAGGAGATGTCTTCGGACGAGCCCTCCATGTCGGGCAGCTTCTGGAGCGCGCCGTTCAGATCGTCCGGCGAGAGGTCACCGCGGGCGACGATGCGCTCGATGAGGCGCTTGTCGAGGTTCTGGATTTCCTGCTGGTTCTTCTTGGCCACGGGCGCGCTCCGACCTTGATTGGGTGTGACGGGGGGCATCGTGCGCCCCCGCCGGGGGATGTCAAGGCCCCCCTCGGCCGTCCGCGCCGCTGCAGCGCGAGCGTGTCCGAGCGCACAATCTAGCGATCCCTGCACGAGCGCGCCGCTTGTCGGGGGCGGCGCCCTGCTTACGGTTACGACGGGTTTTCCGAGAGACCAACGTCGGTGGTCGTCATCGTCGCCGGGAACACCTCACACGGCCGGTCCGTTGTGTGCAGGGCGCTGTTCGCGCCTTTGCTGTTGTGTCGAGGAGGTGTGCGATGAGCGCGGCCATGATGGGTCCCCACCAGGGGCTCGATCGGTACATGACGGAGATCAGGCGCTTCCCCCTGCTCACCCGCGAGGAGGAGAACGAGCTCGCCGTGCGCCTGCGCGACGAACAGGACGTCGACGCCGCGCACCACCTGGTGACGTCGAACCTCCGCTTCGTCGTCAAGGTCGCGATGGAGTATCGAAACTACGGCGCGCGCCTGCTCGACCTCGTGCAGGAGGGCAACGTCGGCCTCATGCACGCCGTCCGCAAGTTCGATCCGGAGCGCGGCTACCGTCTCATCACCTACGCCGTCTGGTGGATCCGCGCGTACATCCAGAGCTACCTGCTGAAGGCGTTCTCCCTCGTGAAGGTCGGCACCACGCAGGCCCAGCGGCGCATCTTCTTCCGCCTCGGCGCGGCGAAGAACCGCCTCGAGCAAAACCTCGGGGCCGAGGTCGCGCTGCTCAGCGAGTCGGAGCGTCACGCCGAGCTGGCGCGTTCGCTCGGCGTGCGCGAGAGCGAGATCAGCGAGATGGAGATGCGCATGAGCGCGCGCGACTTCTCGCTCGACCTCGCGCTCGAGGAGGGCGGTGACGCCACCCACCTCGACGTGCTGCCCGACGAGGCCGGCCCCTCGAGCGAGAGCGTGGTGGCCCAGCGAGAGCTCGACGAGGGCATCACGGTCGATCTGGCGGCCGCCCTGAAGACCTTGTCGGCGCGCGAGCGCGAGGTCATCGAGCTGCGTTACCTGAGCGACGAGCCGCCGACGCTGCGCGAGGTCGGCGCGCGCTGGGGAGTGAGCCGCGAGCGCGCCCGCCAGATTGAGGCCGTCGCGCGCGACAAGCTGAAGAAGCACCTCGTCAACAAGAGCGAGGTGCTGCGAGAGATGCTCCCCGAGGCGACCATGGACATGCCGCTCGAGGCGCGCGCCTGACGACGGCGGACGGACGCGCCGGCCCGCCGCTCGGCGTTTTCCGGCGCTCGGGCGGCTCGCGACGAGCCGCACGCGCAAACGGTGCCGACTGGCGTAGACTCGCCCGGGTATGGCGGACGGAGATGGAGCCGAGACGAAAGGCGCGCCCTCGAACGCGCTGGCGCTGCGCGCGAAGGCCCTGATCGCCGAGGCGCAGCGTCGAGGGCGAGAGGCCTGGGCCGACTTCCGGCGCAACAGCGTCTATTTCCAGATCAAGGCCGCGCTCGTCATCGCGTACGTCGCGATCGTGCTGGCGACGCTGGTGCTCGCGCCGCCCGCGCCGCCGACCTACTCGCTGAGCGTCGGCAGCTTGCCCTGGGGCGTGGGCAAACGGACCTACATCGACCTCGACAACCTCGATCTCGGCACCCTCAAGGGCGTCGTCATCGAGGTGCACGGTCGCGTGGTCGAGTTCGATGGCAAGGAGTCTCGTGGCCCCTGGCGCATGACCCTCCCTCGCCTCGCCGAGGGAGACACCGTCCGGCTCTGGCCCGAGAAGCTCCTCTCGGATGAGCAGCGCCCGGCCGGCGACAACCTCGACGTGTCCCGCGTTCGGGTCTACCCAGCGGACGATCCATCGGACATCCTCGTCGACGCGGCACCCACGCCGAAGAGCGACTGAGCGCTCGATCGAGGATCTGTGATGGCGCGTTATCTCGTGACCGGCGCCGCCGGCTTCATCGGATCGCACGTGAGCGCGGCGCTGCTGGCGCGCGGCGACGATGTCGTGGGCGTCGACGACTTCAACGACTTCTACGACCCACGCTTGAAGCAGGAGAACGCGGCCGAGCTCCTCGCGCGGCCCGGCTTCTCGCTGGTGCGCGGTGACCTCCTCGACGAGAGCGTGCGCGCGGCCTGCTTCGCGGGCGCGGAGGGCAGCGGCCGGTTTGACGCGGTCGTCCACCTGGCGGCGTCCGCGGGCGTGCGGCCGAGCATCGAGCGACCGCGCCACTACCAGCGCAACAACGTCGAGGTGACCACCGCGCTGCTCGAGGACATCCGGCGCCTCGGCGAGCGGACGGGCGCCGCTCCACGCATGGTCATGGCGTCGAGCTCGAGCGTCTACGGCGCGAACGAGAAGGTGCCCTTCCACGAGGACGACAACGTCGACCACCCCGTGAGCCCTTACGCGGCGACGAAGAAGTGCTGCGAGCTCATTGGCTACAGCTACCACCACCTGTTCGGCACCGACGTCACCTGCCTGCGCTTCTTCACGGTCTACGGCCCGAAGCAGCGGCCGGAGATGGCCATCCACAAGTTCGCGCAGCTCATGATGGAGGGCAAAGAGATCCCCATGTTCGGCGACGGCAGCAGCGGCCGCGACTACACGTTCATCGACGACATCAGCGCCGGCGTGCTGGCCAGCATCGACATGCCGCGCGGCTACCGCGTGTACAACCTCGGCAACCACGACGTCGTGAAGCTGCGCGATCTGATCGACAAGCTCGCTCACGCGCTCTCGGTCGAGCCGCGCGTCAAGCAGCTGCCGGACCAGCCCGGCGACGTGCCGCTGACCTTCGCCGACGTCAGCCGCGCGCGCGACGAGCTCGGCTATCGGCCGCGCACGTCCATCGACGATGGGCTCCGTGCCTTCGCGGCCTGGTTCCTGCCGCGCTGGCGGCGCCAAAAGGCCTCGTGAGCGTCGTCATCACGCCGCTCGGGGGCGTCGGCGAGTTCGGCCGAAACTGCCTCCTGCTCGACGACGAAGAGCTCGGCGCCGCCGTCGTCATCGACTGCGGCCTGAAGGTGAGCGACGACGGAGCGAACGCCGACGGCGAGCCCGGCGCGCGCGTCATCGAGCTGCCCGACTTCGCGCCGCTGCTCGCCGTGAAAGGGCGTCTCGCCGGCTACGTCATCACGCACGGGCACGACGACCACGTGGGCGGGCTGCCGGAGGCGATGGCCCTCTGCCCCGCCCCGGTGTTCGCCACCCGCTTCACGCGCGAGCGCGTACGGCAGCGCTTCAAACGCGCCGGCCGGCCGAGCCCCGAGCTCATGGCCACAGACGCAGGCAGCTCGCGAAAGGTGGGGCCGTTCCTGGTCGAGTGGATCGCCGTCAGCCACTCCATCCCCGACGCCAGCGCCGTGCTCCTGCACACCTCCGCGGGCGTCGTCCTGCACAGCGGTGACTTTCGCGTCGACGAGGATCCGCTGCTCGGCCCGCCCACCGACATGGAGCGGCTCGCGCGCGCGGGGGACGACGGCGTGGCGCTCTTGTGCGGCGACTCGACCGGCGCCACGCTGCCCGGTGACAACGCCGGAGAGCGCAGCGTACGTGAGCCGCTCGCCGCCGCGCTCGACGACGTAGGGGGCCGCATCGTCGTCACCACCTTCTCGGCGCACATCCAGCGCCTGCAGCTCGTCATCGACCTCGCCAAGGAGCGGGGCAGGCGCGTCATCCCGGTCGGGCGCGGCATGCGCGACTCGCTGAACGCCGCGCGACAGCACGGCCTCCTACAGAGCGACGGTACGCTCATGCCCGAGGGGGAGCTGTGGGCGGTGCCGCCCTCCCGCCTCGTCATGCTGGCGACGGGCAGCCAAGGGGAGCCGGGCTCGGCCCTGTTTCGGCTGGCCTATGGACACTACGCGCGCGCCACGCTCGAGCCCGGCGACCGCGTGGTGTTCTCGTCCCGCACCATCCCCGGCAACGAGGACGTCGTCTCTGCCATGAAGCGAGCGCTCCTCGAGGCGGGCGTGTCCGTGAAGGACGGCGACGAGGGCCGGCACGTCTCGGGGCATGGGCACGCGGGCGACCTGCGGCGCCTGCTCGAGGCCACGAGGCCGCGACGCTTCTTGGCGCTTCACGGCGAGGAGCGTCACCTCGAGGCGCACCGGGCGTTGGCGCGCGCGAGCGGCGTGAGCGACGACGGGATCTTGCGGGCGCGAAACGGCGACCGCGTCCGCCTCGTGGAGGGCGCGGCTCACGTCGTGAGCAGGAATTGACGCGCGCCGGGTCGTCGGCCACTCGACGGAGGCGCGCGGGCCCGATCCGCCGGCTATGCTGCCGCGCATGAGCTCCTCCAAAGCGCCCCACGCGCGCCTCGCGTTCTTGGCCTGTGTCGTCGTCAGCGGCCTGCCGCAGCTCGGCTGTGCGCCGCCGTCGCCGCCGGACGCGGGCCCGGAGCCCGCACAGGACGCCGGCGCCCCCCCGCTCGACGCCGGCCCCGACGACACCGGCTATCCGGCGCCGCGCAGTGACCTCGTCGCCCGCGTGGGCAGCGACGACACGCTCGACATCGCGACCTGGAACATCGAGAACTTCCCCGCGCTGTCGGAGACGCCGTCCCTGGTCGCGGACCTCATCACCTCGCTCGACCTCGACGTCATCGCCGTGCAGGAGATCCGCGACGCCGAGGCCTTCGAGGAGGTCGTGCAGCGCCTGCCGAAGCACAAGGGCGCCTTGAGCCCACACACCTACGGCGACGGCACGTACCAGAAGGTGGGCTTCCTCTACCGCGAGGACCTCGTCACGCTGACGAATGTCAGCACCATCTTCCAGGGCTCGGGCTACGAGCTGCCGCGCCCGCCGCTGCAGGCGACGCTGAAGGTCACGGGTACCGACGCGGAGCTCACCCTCATCGCCGTGCACCTGAAGGCCGGGCTCGGAGACGAGGACATCGCGCGCCGGGCGGACTCCATCGAGATCCTGGCCGGCCACATCAACAGCCTCGTGGACGGCCCGGCGGACGACGAGGTGCTGCTGCTCGGCGACTTCAACGAGACCGTGGACAACGACTTCGGCCGCGAGGTGCTCTCGCCCATCCTCGACGACGACACCTTCCGCTTTCAGACCGAGACGCTCGCCGCGCAGGGCACCGCGACCTACCTGCCGGCGCAGGTCATGCTCGATCACATGGTGACGACGAGGGCGCTCGACGACGAGCTCGCGGGCGCGACCGGCCCGACGGTGCCGGACCTCGAGGGGCAGGTGCCCGGCTACCGAGACGACGTGAGCGATCACCTGCCGGTGATCATCTCGCTGCCGATGCCGTGAGATCTGCCTCGCCGGGCTGACGCTCCGCGCGCCGCGCGCGCGCGTGGTAGGGCTCGGACAGCGCGATGTCGGGATCGTCCTCGTCGAGCACCTCGGCCACGACGTCGTAGTCGTGCGCGTCGGTGATGCGCACGTGCACGATCTCGCCCACGCTCAGCGGACGGGTCGACGACAGATACGTGATGCCGTCGATCTCCGGCGCCTGCGACCACAGCCGGCCGACCACGAGATACTCGTGCTCCTCGCTCGGCCCCTCGACGATGGCCTCGTGCACCGTGCCGACCAGGGCCTCGAGCTTCTGCCGGTGGATCTTGCGCTGCCGGCGCATCAGCTTGTCGTAGCGCGCGCGCTTCACCTTGGCGGGCAGCTTGCCGTCGAGCTCGTAGGCGGCCGTGTCCTCCTCGTCGGAGTACTTGAACACGCCGAGGCGCTCGAAGCGGACGGCGCGGGCGAAGTCGAGCAGCATCTGAAAGTCGTCGTCGTCCTCGCCGGGGAAGCCGACGATGACCGTGGAGCGCAGGATGACGTTCGGCACCGCCGCGCGCACGCTCAGCAGCAGCTGGCTGAGCCGCTTCTGGTCACGGCCGCGGCGCATGCGGCGCAGCATCTTGTCGGAGCCGTGCTGCACGGGGATGTCGAGATACGGCAGCGTGTTCTCGCCGTGCCCGAGCAGGTGCAGCAGCTTGTCCGACAGGCTGCGCGGGTAGGCGTACATGCAGCGCACCCAGCGGAGGCCCTTCACGGCCGTCAGGGCCTCTAGAAGGTCCGCCAGGGTCGGCTTGCCCGGCAGATCGTGACCGTAGCCCGTCAGGTCCTGCGCGATGAGGTTCAGCTCGAGCACGCCGTCGTCCGCGAGGCGCTCGGCCTCGCGCACGAGATCGGCGACGGGACGGCTGCGCTGCTTCCCGCGCAGCTTCGGGATGATGCAGAAGGCGCATGTGTTGTCACAGCCCTCGGCGATCTTCAGGTACGCCGTGTAACGCGGCATCGAGTTGACGCGCGGCATATCGCAGCCCGCGACGAACTGGAGGTCGTTCGTGACGAGGACGCGGCCGCTGCCCGCGGAGTCCGGCGCCTCCCCGTCGAGCACGGGCAGCGTCGTCTTCGCGCGCTTCAGCGTCGTCAGCGGCACGAACGACGCGCTCGACGTCGAGCCGAGCACGCCCGTGATGGAGGTGTAGTCGGAGGTGCCGAGGAAGTGGTCCACCTCGGGCATCTCGCGCTGCAGCTC
>CAYLZW010000152.1:0-13422 GCA_964388085.1 uncultured Myxococcales bacterium
AGCGTTTGCAGCTCGTGCTGAAGCTGCTCGGCGAGGCGCGCACGCTCTCCGACGTGCGCGAGAAGATCGACGCCGACGTGCGCCGCGAGGCCGAGAAGCAGCAGCGCGAGATGTTCCTGCGCCAGCAGCTCAAGGCGATCCAGAAGGAGCTCGGCGACGAGGACGACGACGACGGCGACAAGCTCAAGCAGCGCCTCGAAGAGAAGGAGCTGCCCGACGAGGTCAGGAAGGTCGTCGACCGGGAGCTGAAGCGCCTCGCGTCCGCGCAGGGGCCGGAGGGCGGCGTCGTCCGCAACTACCTCGAGTGGATCGCGGACACGCCGTGGACGGAGCGCGCCGAGTCCGACGTGCACATCGACGACGTGGCGCAGAAGCTCGACGAGGACCACGCGGGCCTCGAGGAGCCGAAGCAGCGCATCCTCGAGCACCTCGCCGTCACCCGCCTCGCGGGCTCCGGCAAGGCGCGCACCATCCTCTGCCTCGCGGGCCCGCCCGGCGTCGGCAAGACCTCGCTCGGCCAGTCCGTCGCCGACGCGCTCGGCCGCCCCTTCGTGCGCATCGCGCTCGGCGGTGTGCGCGACGAGGCGGAGGTCCGTGGTCACCGGCGCACCTACGTCGGCGCGCTACCCGGACGCATCGTGCACGGCCTCAAGAAGGCGGGCGTGAAGAACCCGGTCATGCTGCTCGACGAGATCGACAAGCTCGGCCGCGGCTGGGCGGGCGATCCCGAGGCGGCGCTGCTCGAGGTGCTCGACCCCGAGCAGAACGACACCTTCACCGACCACTACCTCGAGCTGCCCTTCGACCTCTCGGAGGTGCTGTTCCTCTGCACCGCCAACGACCTCGACCAGCTGAGCCCTCCCTTGCGCGACCGCCTCGAGATCATCGAGCTCAGCGGCTATCCGCTCGAGGAGAAGGTGGAGATCGCCAAGACGCACCTCATCCCGAAGAAGCTCGCGGAGCACGGCATCGACGACGGCATGCTCTCGCTCAGCGACGACGCGCTGTACGAGATCGTGTCGCGCTACACGCGTGAGGCCGGCGTCAGGCAACTGCAGCGGCAGATCACGAAGCTGTGCCGAGCCCTGGCGCTCGCCATCGCGAAGCGGCCGGACGAGAAGCCGACCCCGCTGCACCTCGAGGTGAACGACCTCGTGCCTTACCTCGGCAAGCCGCGCTTCTTCCGCGACGTCGCCGAGCGTACGGCGCTGCCGGGTGTGGCGACCGGGCTCGCGTGGACTCCCGTGGGGGGTGACATCTTGTTCATCGAGTCCTCGACGATGAAGGGGCAGGGGCGCGTGGAGACGACCGGTCAGCTCGGCGACGTCATGAAGGAGTCGGCCCGCGCGGCGCTCACCTATGTGAAGAGCCACGCGGACGAGCTCGGCATCGAGCCCGACGTCCTCGAGAAGAGCGACATCCACATCCACGTGCCCGCGGGCGGCGTGCCGAAGGACGGGCCCTCGGCCGGTGTCACGATGTTCTCGGCGCTGGTCTCGCTGCTCACCGGCAAGAGGGTGCGCTCGGACACGGCCATGACCGGCGAGGTCACCTTGCGCGGACGCGTGCTCCCCGTCGGTGGCATCAAGTCGAAGGTGCTGGCGGCGCACCGCGCGGGCCTGACGCGCGTCATCCTGCCGGCGAAGAACGAGCGCGATCTCGACGAGATCCCCGAGGCCGTGCGCGACCAGCTCGAGATCCTGCTCGCGAGCGAGATGTCCGAGGTGCTGGCCGCGGCGCTCGAGACGGAGCCCTCGCTGCCGACCATGACCGGCGGCGGCGAGCGGGAGGTCACCACCGCGCAGCTTCATTGAGCGCGCGGACGCAGGCTCACGCGCCCGAGGGGGACGACGCTCTCCCCGACGGAGAGGAGGAGTCGAACCCTCGGCGCGGGGTCATGCCGTTACCGAGGATCGCCGCCGGGTCGAAGTAGGCGCGAAAGCGGTGGATCTTGCCGTCCGGGAACTCGACCACCGACACGCCCTCGTATTTGATGGCGGCGCCGTGCGCGTTGCGGCCCTGGCTGGTCCACTCGAGGATGGCCTCGCCCTCGCGCTCGACGACGGTGTGGAACTCCGAGCGCACCTCCTGGAAGGCTGCACGGTACGCGTGCCAGAAGCGCTCAGCCCCCGCGCGCCCGCGGTGCGGCTTGTCGTCGTTGGGCGTGACCGTCTCGGACTCGTCCGCATAGAGCGACACCATCGCGGAGAAGTCGGAGCGCTCCTCGATGGCGCGCAGCGCGTCGATAAAGGACTGGGCGTTCATTGCAGGGCTCCCGGCACGGGTTTGCGATTGACCCGCGCGGAGCTCGGCAACGTGTCTCTATGAGCTGCGCCGTGGGCCGAGCGAGGGAATGCAACGGGCGGTCCCGCGCGCTTCGCTCTCGGCTCGGTCCACGGCGAGGTCGAAATGAGAACAATCGGAGGGCAGCGTCGAGCGCAAGTGGCAATTTGCCCCGACGCGCCACGGTCATCGTAATGGAAGGCGGCTGAACGAACGCCTTGCGCCGTCGCCGTTAGCGGCCGGCCTTTTCCTTCTTCAGTTTCTTCTTCTCGGCCTTCTCTTTGACAGAGAGCTTCGGCTTGTTGCTCGATCCCTGGCTCTGTTGGCCCTTGGGCATGTCTTCCTCCGAGGAGCGACGGAGCGCTCCTTCGCCAGCAGTATCACGTCTCGGCGGCCGGGCGCCGCAGCTCCCTCGCGAGCGGGTGCCGTTGAGCCCTCCTGCCTGACCTCCGGGGTCGCTTGCGGGGCCGCGCTGGCGGTGCCATCGGTCGTCGTCAGCGCGCGCGTTGGCGGCGCTGGCGCAGGGAGCCCCATGCAGCAACACCCGCTCAACCTCCCCTCCGATGACGTCGTGGAGATCTTCCCCGCGCAGCCGCCCGGCCCGCCGCGCGAGGACACGCTGCCGGTCCTGCGCACCATGGGCTACACGCTCAACATCTCCGCGCGCTTTTTGTTCTCGGCCCTGCGCGGACAGGGCTCCATCGCGCGCGGCGACGAGCTCTTGCACTGGTGGGCGAGGAAGATCTTCGCCGGCGGCAACGGCGCCCTCGAGGCCCAGGGCCGGGAGCACCTGACGCCCGGCCAGGCTTACGTGTTCATGAGCAACCATCGCTCGCTGCTCGACATCCCCGCCGGCATCGCCGCTGCGCCCTGCAGCGTGCGCATGGTCATGAAGCAAGAGCTCCTGAAGGTGCCGGTGTGGGGCCGCGCCATGGTGGCGTCAGGCTTCATCCCCGTCGACAGAAGCAACCGCGACAAGGCCATCGCGCAGCTCGACAACGCCAAGGAGAAGCTCAACAAGGGCGTCAGCGTGTGGGTGTTCGCCGAGGGCACGCGCTCGCGCGGCGGCGAGCTCGGGCCATTCAAGAAGGGTGGCTTTCACATCGCGCGGCAGCTCGGTCTGCCCATCGTGCCCGTGTGGATCTCGGGCACTTCCGACCAGCTGCCGCCCGACACCTTCCGTGTGCGCTACCACGGGCGCTCGCGCGTGCGCTTCGGTGCGCCCATCCCGACGACAGAGAGCGGCGGCGAAAAGGAGCTTAGCGCGCTGATGGACGAGGTGCGCGCGCGCATGTTGGAGCTCGGCACGCAGCTCCCTGCCTCGGCGTACTCGGCCCCTGCCCCCGAGGCCAGCGTCGAGCGCCGCTTCGCCTAGCGCGCGATCCGCGCCAGCCTCGGTCACTCCTCGAGCAGGGCGCGCAGGGTGCCGTCGCGCAGCGCGGCCTCGACGTTGTTGGCGCCGCCGAGGAGCGTCCCGCGCACGAAGACCTGCGGGAACGTCGCCCAGCCCGACCACAGCTTGACGCCGAGGCGCCGCTTCCAGCCGCTCAGATAGCTGCCGTACTCGAGGTAATGAAACTCGACGCCGGCCTGCTCGAGCGCCTTGCGCGCGCGCCGCACATGCGGGTTCTGCGCCATGCCGACGACGACGAGCTTGTGCTGCGCGATGGCGTCTTTCACCTCGCGTACGGTCTCGGCCTGAAAGGCGGCCATGGCCTCGAGCGCGTGCGGGACGATCGAGGTCTCGGGGAGGAGCGGACGGCTCGGCATGAAGACTCCTACAACGGCCCTCGCTGGGCGCCGCACGCATAGCGCCCGTAGGCGGGGGAAGCCATGGCGTCGCCGCCAGTGACACGTGCCCGCCGTCGCTATTCGCCCTCCTGCGCCTCGCGTTCCTCTCGCAGCCGGGCTTCCTCCTCGGTGAGGATGGTGCACGACTCGCTCTCGGCGTCGAACACGAGCACCGCGTCGCCGGCGTCGAGCTGCGCCATCACCTGCAGCACCTTTTCCTCCAGGGAGATCTCTTCGCCGTAGTCGGTGCCCTCTCGCGTGATCACCTCCTCGACGACGCCACGCAGCGCGTCTCGGCTCAGCGCTTCCTTCGGGACCCTCATGGCGCCTCTTCGTTGAACAGCGCCAGCACCTCAGCGGCCGACAGCGCGCGCGCATAGACGCGCACATCGTCGACGAGCGCGGGGAGACTGGATGACCCGTCCGCTTGAGAGGTCGTGCAGCCGTTGTCGGGGAGGTTGCCGATGTAGAAGCGGCAGTCCGTGGGGTTCAAATAGGTTCGCCCCGTGACCGTCTGCTCGGCGGCCAATTGGCCATCGGCGTACAAGCGCAGCTGCGAGTCAGCACCGATCTCCTCGACGACGCCGACGTAGAGCTTCCACCCCGTCGTGAGCGTGGGACCCTGCAGTTGCACCTCGGTGGGGTCGCTGGTGGCTGTGCTCCACAGCCCCCAGAATATGCGACCATTGTCGGCGTAGAGGTTGAAGAAATCGCCCTCGCCGGCGATGCGCGTGCCATCGTTGAGGGTGAACCCGTCATACACCTTGAGCCAGATGGCGAGGCTGAAGCTCTGGGTGAAGCCGCGGTTGCCGAGGGTCGCCGTCGACACGAGCGCCTGGCTCCCTGAATCGCCGCTCTCGTGCATGGTCAGCGCGCGCTCGGCGAGGCCGAAGCGATCGCCCGCGTAGTCCTCGGCGCCGCTGAAGCTGACCGCGATGTTGTTGGCCACGTCGTCGTGATCGCCGTTGAAGGGCAGGTGCAGGATGAGAGCGTCAGTCGGTATCTCGACCTGCTCAGGTCCCGCGTCGTTCGCGTCCGCGTCGTCGAGCCCGGCGTCGACGAGCCCCGCGTCCTCAAGCCCAGCGTCGACGAGCCCCGCGTCCACAGGGCCCGCATCGAGCGTGCCGCTGTCGGCCGATCCGGCGTCGGATCCCGCGTCCACCGGCGCTCCGGCATCGTCGGTGGACGACGCTGGCTGGACGCAGAGGGACGACTCGCAGACATAGTCCGCCAGGCAGTCCTCGTTGACCGCACAGGCACGCCCCTCGAGGTCCACCTCGGGGAAGAAGCACGCGGACAACAGCGTCGCCGTCAGCGTCGAGAGGCCCCAGAGTCCGGCGCGCGACATCATTCGCCTCCGAGCAGGTCATAGGCGATGAGCCCGCCGCTGCCGAGCAACAGGGCCGTGCCCCCGAGGAGCAACACATTGGTGACGATGACGCCGGCGTCGCGCTGCTCGACGAGGGCAGGGACGTCCTTCTGCAAAGTCTCGACGGCGCGCGCCTCCCGATCGAGATCGGCCGCGATCTTGCCGGAGAGGCCGGCGGTCCCGAGGGCCGCGATGGCGCCGATGCCGAGCGCGACCCCCGCAAGGGTGAGCCATGAGACGGTCGAGGGCTGTTCGGCCGCTGGCGCTGGCGGGGCGACGTCGACGCCGCCCGCGACGCGCAGGTCCATGACCAGGACGCGTACCTTGGCCGTGGCGGCGGGCGCGCTGTCGTCGGCTCCCTTCGCCGCCCGCTCCGCTTCGGCCCGAATGCGGGCGACGGCGCTGCCGACGAGCTCCGCCACCGCGGGCTCGACCTTGTCACCGAGGGCCGCCACGGTCTCCGCGCGCACGACGCTGCGCCCGCTGCTCGAGCCGCTCTCGGCGTCGAACAGGTTGAGGGTGAGCACGAGGACATCGCCGAGCTGACCGAGCTGGCCGAACACGACCAGGCGCGCGCCGAGGGCGCCCGCGACCTCCGCGAGACAAGCGCCCGCGTCGTCGCAGCCCATGAGCGCCTTCTCGCCCTCGAGCGAGACGATGTCCTGGATGTCCTTCGACGAGAGCACCTCGGTGCCCTCGATGCGGGAGGCGGCCACGGCCGCGAGCTGCGTCAGCACCTCGGCGTTGGCGCTGCCGGGCGCATCGGCGGCGAGAGCCGGCGCTGACAGCCCGACGACGACGGGGAGGAGCCACAAGGAGGGTGGTGTCATTCGCATGCTCGCGCGGGAAAAAGGCAGGGTAGCGGAAACGACCTGCCCGCGCGATCACGACGACCTGGACCCTCTGTCGCTAGCGCTTGCTCACGCGCTCCGCGCTGTAAACGACGTCAGAGCGACGGGTAGCGTGATCATGCGCGCGGAGACCGCCGCCTGCGCGCGCGTGCGCCGAGGAGCAACGCGAGCGCGAATGCCACCAAGCTCGGGTCGGGTGCGCCCCCGGCGCTGCAGGTGCAGCCACTCGCATCGACCCCCGTGGAGCCACCGTCTGCCTGCGGATCGAGAGCGCCAGCGTCGCCTTCCCCAGCCGTTTCGAGCGCGCAGACCGAGGGTGCCCCCGCGCAGAGATAGCCGGCCTCGACCTCGCAGCTCCCGCTGCACCCGTCGCCAGAGACGGTGTTGCCGTCATCACAGCCCTCCCCTTGTTCGATGGCACCATCGCCGCAGACGATCGGGGAGACGATTGTCCACGAATGCACGGCCGGCGTGGGATCGGTGTTCCCGATCGCGTCGGCAGCCCGCACCTGGAACCGGTGCGTTCCCTCGGCGAGGTCGAAATAAGCTCTTGGCGAGATACAGCCCGCGAAGGCTTCGCCGTCGAGCGAGCATTCGGAGGTGCACGGGTCTTCGTCGCACGCGAAGCCAAACGTCGCACCGCGCTCGATCGTCGTCGAATCGGGAGCGTCCACGATCGTGGTCTCGGGTGGGTCGCTGTCGACGCAGCCGGACTCGCCGTCGCCCGTGTATCCGCTCGGACAGGCACCACACGTACGCCCGCCCGCAAAGTTCGTGCACGTCGTCAGCGCGTCGCAACCACCGTTGTCCGTCAGGCACTCATCGCTATCGACGCAGCCGGACTCGCCGTCGCCCGTGTAGCCGCTCGGGCAAGCGCCGCACGTACGTCCGCCCGGAATGTTCGCGCACGTCGTCAGCGCGTCGCAACCACCGTTGTCCGTCAGGCACTCATCGCTGTCGACGCAGCCAGACCCGCCGTCGCCCGTGTATCCGCTCGGACAGGCACCGCACGTACGCCCACCCGCGACATTCGTGCACGTCGTCAGCGCGTCGCAAGCACCGTTGTCCGTCAAGCACTCGTCGATGTCGCTGCAGCCAGATTCGCCGTCGCCCGTGTAGCCGATCGGGCAGGCGCCGCACGTACGTCCGCCCCGAATGTTCGTGCACGTCGTAAGCGAATCGCAGCCTCCGTTGTCCATCAGGCACTCGTCGATATCGGCGCACGCGTCCTGCGCCGAGGCGAGCGTGCACGTCCCGTTGCCTTCGGCGTACGCCGGATCGTTGTGGCAGACGCGCGGCCCTTCGAAGCCTGCCGGGCACTCCGCCCCGGCGACGTCGCTCCTGTCACATTCCTCACCCGTGCTGATGATGCCGTCGCCGCACCAGACCAACCGCAGATCGGACGTCAGACGGGACACCACGATATCGTAAGTTCCTTCGGCGTTTGCCTCCTGTGCGCCACCTGTTGTCCCAATGAAATCTGACGAGTCGCTGTGGCCCGCGACCAACACGTCGCCGCTGGTGTCCAGCACCATTGTGTCTGAGAAATCGCCCCCCGTTCCCCCGAGGTACGTGCTCTGCAGGAGCGTCGTCAGGTCCCCGCTCAGCCGGGACACGACGATCTCGTTGCCACCTTCGCTTGTCGGCTGCGCACCACCGGCCGTCTCGGGGTAATCCGTCGAGTAGCTGGAGCCCGCGACCAACACGTCGCCGCTGGCGTCCACCGCCACTCTGCCCTCGAACTCGCCCCCCGTTCCCCCGAGGTAGCTGCTCTGCAGAAGCGTGGTCAGGTCCCCGCTGAGCCGGGACACGACGATGTCGCTGCCTCCTCCGCTTGCCGGCTGCGCACCACCCGCCGTGTCTGGGTAATTCGTCGAGGAGCTTTCCCCCGCGACCAGCACGCTGCCGCTTGCGTCCAGCACCACTGTCGTCGCCTCCTCGCCGCCCGTTCCCCCGAGGTAGGTGCTCTGCAGGAGCGTCGTGAGGTCCCCGCTCAGCCGGGACACGACGATGTCGGTGACTCCTCCGCTTGCCGGCTGCGCGCCACCCGCGGTCTTGGGGTAATTCACCGAGGAGCTGTAGCCGGCGACAAGCACGTTGCCGCCGGCATCCACCGTCAAAGCGCTAACAACGTCGAACGACGTTCCCCCAAGGAACGTGCTCCGCACGTGCGTAGTAAGGTCGCCGCTCAGCCGGCATACAACGATATCCCGAGATCCCCCTCCGTACGTAGCCTGCGCACTACCCGCAGTCCCGGGGAAATCCGACGAAGCGCTGGTAGCCGCGACCAGCACGTTGCCGCTGGCATCCAGCGCCATTGCGCCGGTGGCGTCGTTTTCCGTTCCCCCGAGGTAGGTGCTCTGCAGAAGCGTGGTCAGGTCCCCGCTCAGCCGGGACACGACGATGTCGGTGTGTCCTCCTTTCGCCGACTGCGCACTGCCCGCCGTCCCAGGGTAGTCCACCGAGGAGCTGTAGCCCGCGATCAGCACGTTGCCGCCGGCGTCCAGCGCCACCGCGTGCGCGCGCTCGTTGTTCGTTCCCCCGAGGTACGTGCTCTGCATGAGCGTCGTCAGGTCTCCATTCAGCCGGGATACGACGATATCGGCATAGGAGGGCGGCCCTACGTTTGCCGGCTGCGCCCCGCCCGCCGTCCCAGGATAATTCAACGAGTAGCTCCGACCCACGACGAGCACGTTGCCGCCGGCGTCCACCGCCATTGCCGCCGCATCGTCACTTCCCGTTCCCCCGAGGTACGTGCTCTGCAAGAGCGGATCAATCACCAGCTCGAAGCGCTCGTCATAGCTGCCAAGCGCAAATCGATACCCCGCATCCGTAACGAGGTAGCGCACCTCGACCGCACGTCGCTGCCCATCGATCTCCTGGAACGCCACCGGGGCGCTCAACTCGACAATACCGTGGCCGGTGCGCACCAGCAGCGTGCCCTCATCGGACAAGCGCGACTCGCGCGTCCCCTCGAGCCCCATCTCGATCACAGACGGATCGCGGCCGGGGGCGACATGAAAGAGCTTCTCGACGTTGTTCCCATGCGCCTCGAGCCGCACCTCCACACCCGGCCACACCTCGCCAAGCGTCACCGCGCCGTACGTCTTAGCGCCGCTGACCCAATTCGACGACTCGTTCCCGAGGAAATACGAGACGCGCGTGACGGCTTCGTCCACGCCGCGAGGGAGCGCGGGGGTGCCATTGACGAAGCGCTCGACGAGGGTCCACCCGGGCGCGCGCTCCTCCGGCTGTCGCTCACGTCCGAATGGAGACCCAGCGACGCCGGTCTCGAACGAATCCGCGGCCGCGAGGTCCACATCCAGCGCGCCGAACGCGAGCGACGGCGGCGGCTCGCTGTCCTCGTCCAGCACCGGGCCGTTGAGGGACACGACGAGCGCCCCGTCGCGCGTGATCCAGAGCTCGCCCGCGAAGTGCTGCGCCTGGAACGCGACCTCGTCTGGCCACTGGCCTCCGTTCGGTACGAAGGGAACCGCCAGCCGCGACTGTTGCTCTGGGTCGAGCGTCCGCGCCGGCTCCTTCGCGACCACGGGCACCGACCCGCGCGCGTTTGGTCTCACCTCGACGTCGTGCCAGCCTGGCGCGTCTGCGTCGTCGATGTCGACGGACGGTTCGCCGCAGCCAAGGGTGAGCGCCAGCAGCGTCGAGCCCAGCGAAATAGAAGCGGTTCTGGCGTACATCCGTGCCCCTCCCGACGGTTCGCATGGAGTATCGACGCGGACCGGGCGGGGTTCAACCCCTAGGGTGGAATGCGACAATTGCTAAAATGAAGGAGTCTCCGCGCGGCAAACGAGCGGCCCCACGGGTGCGTCCCACACTTCGAGCAGGCAATCATTCGCTGCGTCGGTGGCGGGGAGAAGCGAGGGCCCTTAGCCCACGCGCGCCGCCAGCCTCGTGCGCCGATACTCGACCGCGCGTCTGAGCCTGTGTACGCGGCTCTCGTCGAACGGTAGCTCTTCCAGCCGCGGCAGCCACAGCTCCGCTCGCTCCACGAGCTCGTCGAGCGCTTTGTTCACGGCGCGCTCCGGCACGCCGACGAGCGCACCCAGCTCGACGAAGTGCTTGCGCCCGATGTCCTCCCGCCGCTTGCCTGCGAGCGACAGCGCCGTGGTGGTGTCGCCGTAGGGATGCGAGCTCGGCGCGTCGTAGAGGGGGCTCACGCGCCATTCGCCATTGTGCTCGAGCACCGAGAAGTTCTTCGCGTGCGCGTCACCGTTGCAGGTCAGAAACGCGAACGCGAGCTGGCGGAGCAGCTCGCGCGCGGCCACGGGGCGGGCGAGGCAGACGTCGGCCAACGCGGTGACGACGTCCTCCGTCGTCACCCGGTACTTGTCGGCGGGATAGAGGCCGAGCACCTGGCAGGCGTCCTCCTGCGCGAGCAGGCCGATGCCATTGTCGCGGGGCACGCGATCGAAGCGGCGCACGAGCAGCCCCGCGCGACCATCGGCATCGTGGACGACCTCGGGCTCGGCCGCGCCGAGGCCGGACGCACGCGCCGCGCGCAGGAAGAACGCCTCGTTCTCGACGAGGAACGGGTACTCGGGCGGGCTCAGCTTCAGGATGTAGCGCTCCTGACGACGAGCGACGGGCAGCGTGAGCATGCGCGCGGAGACCTTGTCCTGCACGCCGGGCAGCGCGACGCGGTCGATTCGCTCGCCGCTCTCCCCGGCGAACAGGTCCGCGAAGCGCAGCTCGCTCCACGCCGTCACCTCGAGGTGAGGCTCGGTCTCCAGCGGGGGCGCCCCCTCGGGGACCACCTGCACGTCACCGATCGTGTCCCCTCCCACCGCGAGCAGAAGCGTGAGCTCGTCGTCCGCCGACGTTTTGATCGCGCGGCGCAGCGCCGAGAGCCTGCGGCCCTCCGGCAACAAGCCTGCGAAGAACGGCGGCAGCGCGCCCGCGGTGTGGGTACGCGTCGAGACCGCGGATAACGGCAGCGTCGTCGCGACGGGCCTGCCGCCGCTCGCGCGGTAGTCGTCGAGGTAGTCGAACACGATGGCGTCGCGAGCGCGTGTGAGGCGCGCCGCCAGGCGGCCACCTTTGTAGACGCTCGCGATGTCGACGTCGCGGAGCTCTTCGAGCGCGCGCGTCACGTCGTCTCCTGAGCGGGGGGCGCGGCGCTGCCGTCCCGCAGGTCACCCTGACCGGGGACCACGAGGAGGCTGAGCCCGAGGACGGCGAGCACGTCGAGCACCTTGTCGACGCGCAGCGTCGGCTTGGCGTTCTCGAGCGAATGGACGAAGCGCTCCGAGCAGTCGGCGAGGTCGGCGACCTCCTCCTGCCGAAGCCCGAGCTGCTCGCGCCGCCGCCGCGCCGCGACAGCGAGCGCCTGCGTCGGGCTCTCCGGGTGGCCACCTGTCCCCTCCAGCGAGCGCCCTGAGCCCATGCCTGCTCCCGCCGCACGATCGTGCGGCTGAGCGACACAATACCGTCCTGAGCGGAATGGAGCCAGCGTCTGCTGCACGATCGTGCAGCAAGACATGTGGTCGTGCGTTCAGGCTGCCTGGCACTGCGCTTACCAACAAGTTACCCGCACGATCGTGCAGCGAGCGCTGCCGCGGCTCTGCTCAGCGCTTGCTCACGCGCTCCGCGATGTAGACGACGTCATCGACGGTGAACACGACGCGCAGGTCCTCGGTGAGCGAGGGCATCCGCTCCAGCTCTTCGCTGTGCGTCAGGCGCTCGATGACGAGGTCACGGTTCAGATCGACGAAGTAGAGGTCGGAGCCCGTCAGGATCAGGCCCTCGTCCGAGGTGCGCTCGAACACGATGGCGTCGCCGCGCGGGGAGAAGCGCGGGTTCGCGTTGTGGCCGAGCCAGAACAGGTGGCCGTCGCGCACGCGGAAGAGGAACATCCCGGTGCGGATGCCCGAGAACACGACGTGGTGCCCGTCGGGCGACAACACGGGCGCGAAGAACGTGTCGTTCTCCTCGTCGCTGGAGATCTGCAGCTCCTTGGTGCCGGCGCGCAGCAGGATGCGCCCGTCCTCTTCCCGCACGGACAGCCCGAAGACCTCGTCGCGCGGTCCGAGGAAGGTGCCGCGCGTGTCGAGCTCGATCATGGGCTGGCCCGCGTGCGGGACGCCCGAGGGGCGCACGAGCACGCGTGTGCCGTCGTCGCGGAAGGTGGGCATCCAGCCGGCGCCCTTCTGCTCGAGCAGCTTGCGCGGCGCCTCACCTTTCTCGACGAGGAACAGCTCGCGCATCTCGACGGTGGTGAAGAGCAGGCGCTCCCCGTCGGCGGAGATGACCGGCTGCAGCACGGCGCCGCCGTCTTTGCGCCGGAACAGCTCGGTGCGCTCGCCGAGGGCGCCGGTCTCGCTCTCGGGCAGAGGCATCGCCGCATGAGGCACGTCGAGGTGCTCGTGCGTGATCTCCATGCCTGTGCCCGGCGCGTGTGCGCTCGCCGGCGTCGCCGCCAGGCAGACCAGCAGGGCGCCGCCGAGCGTCGTGGGGGCGCTCCCCGGCCGACGACGAAGCGCCAGCAGGCCGAGCAGGCTGAGCGCCATCCAGGCGCCATTGCCGCCGCCCGTCGACGAACAGCCTTGGTGGAGCTCGCTCTCGGAAGCGGCCGGGATCAGCACGCGCGTCACGTCGTCGTCTCCTTCGGAACCGGGACCCGTGATGATGTCTTCGCCTTCGCCCTCGCCTTCGCCTTCGCCTTCCCCTTCACCCTCGCCTTCCCCTTCGCCTTCCCCTTCACCCTCGCCTTCACCCTCGCCTTCGCCTTCACCCTCACCTTCACCCGGCGGCGGTGGCGGCGGCTCGGGGGAGAGGCCGATGGAGCACCAGGTCGTCTGGCCGCCCGTGATCGTACACGTGCGTGAGGCCTCGACGTAGCCGCTCGCCGAGGCGCGGAAGGTGTAGTCGCCGCCGTTCAGCGGAAAGACCCACGCGCCCGTCTCGCTCGACGTCGCCGTCGTGTTGCTGCCCACGATGGTGACCGTGGCGCCCTCGATGCGCACGGAGGTGTCCTCGAAGCCGACGCCCTGGTCCTCGAACACGACGCCGCGCGCCTCTCCTTGCGCAGGCGGCGGCGGCGGCGGCGGATCGGTGATGCTGAAGCCGAGGTGCTGGCTGAGCGCCTTCAGGTGCGCCTGCGCGGCG